>DATKLM010000101.1:0-3986 GCA_035542415.1 Spirochaetia bacterium | reverse complement strand
ACGCTCCGGAGCGCTCGCTCTCTGTCTCTGCGCATTCGTGACCACCACGCTGGCCCTCGAGAAGTCCATCGAGCTGGGAAAGGCCGGCGTCTGGAGCGACCTGCAGAGCCTGGACGGCGTCACGCGCGTGGACGGGCGGTGGGGGTACAAGGACCTCGCGCTGTCCTCCGGAGAGTACACGCCGGACGGGACGACAGAGCTGCTTCTCCATTTCAACGACGGGTCCACCGCGGACGCCGCGGGCGCGTATTCCGTGGTCGGGCCGTCACCCCGCGTGTCCTCCTCCGTGTACGCCCTGGGGGACGGCAGCGCGCTCTTCGATGGCGCGCCGGGCGGCCTCAGCCTTGAAGCGCCGCCGGGCTCCCTCTTTGCCGCGGGCGCGGTCTGGGGCGACGTGACCATCGAGTTCTGGCTGTACCCCGCACGCCTTGCGAGCGGAGAGACGATTCTCTCCTGGACGGGCTCGGCGAAGCGCGGCGCGGGCGCAGACGCCGGGCTCTCCGGTCAGTCCGTCCGCTGCGTGGTGCGGGACCGGCGGCTGGTCTGGGACTTCCAGGGCTTCTTCACCCTTCCCACGGGAGAGCGCCTGCCGGTAACGCTGACGGGAACGCGGCAGCTGCTGCCCCGGGTCTGGCATCATCACCTGCTGAGGTACAGCGCCCGGGACGGCCTTCTCGAATACCTCATTGACGGAACCCCCGAGGCCGTTGCCCGCGTGACGAACACGGGCCGGGAGACCGGCTCCGTCGCCGTGCCCAGGATCGGGCTGGAGAACGCGGGGCCGCTCGTTCTGGGCCCCGAGTTCGCCGGCTTTCTCGATGAGCTCCGCGTGTCACGGCGATTCGTGGAGGATCCCGCGCTCCAGCGCTACCCCTCCCGGACAGGCACCGCAACTTCCCAGGTCATCGACCTGGGATTCACGGCGACGAGGATCCTGCGCATCGAATCGGTGTACACGACGCCCGGCGACTCCGGGGTGGAGTTCTACTACCAGACAGCGGATTCCTGGTCGAGCCGGCGCCTCCTCAAGACGTCGACGGACTGGATCCCCTTTACCCCGCCGGGAAACTTCAAGGACTCCCTGCGCGGCCGCTACATCCAGCTCATGGTGGTCCTGTACCCGGACGGAACGCGCAACCTCAGCCCGCGCGTGTCCAGCCTCCGCGTGGTCTATGAGCCCAACGAGCCGCCGGGGCCGCCGGCCGGCCTCATGGTAACGCCCGGCAATGGCAAAGTGACCCTCACCTGGCGTCCGGTCAACGAGCTGAACGTCAAGGGATACGCCGTGTACTGGGGAACGTCGCCGCGCAACTACCTGGGCACGGGCTCCGCCCAGGGTGATTCCCCGGTGGACGCCGGATCCAGGACGAGCATCGAAGTATCCGGCCTGCAGAACGGCAGCCTCTACTACTTCGCCGTGGTGGCCTACGATTCCTCGGACCCGCCGCAGAACAGCGCGTTCTCCGCCGAGGTGAGCGCCCGTCCCTCGAGGATCTACCCATGAAGACGATGACCACCCGGGAGATTCTCACGCGCGCGCGCAACGCGTTCAAGATGGGGGAGTTTCCTCTCGTGGAAAAGCTCGCGATGAAGATCCTCGAGGGCGATCCCCAGTCCGCGGTGGCGTACAACCTCCTGGGCAGCGTGTGCGAGAAGACGGGGCGGTTCCGCAAGGCCATCGAGCTGTTTCAGAAAGCGGTGGAAGTCAAGCCCGACTACACGGAGGCCCACAACAACCTCGGGGTGATCCTCAAGAGGATCGAGGCCTACGGAGAAGCGATCCCGCACCTGGAAAAGGCCATCAGCCTCTCACCCCGGCGCGGGGACGTGTACTACAACCTCGGGAATGTCTACAAGTCCCTGAAAAACAACGCGCTCGCCGAGGAGAACCTCCAGAAAGCGATCGCCGTTGATCCCTCGTTCGTCCCTTCCTACATCAACCTCGGAACGGTGCTCGAGGATCAGGGGCGGAACGCGGAGGCCGTGCGCATCTACCAGAAGGGCCTCCAGGTGGATTCCAACCAGCCCCGCCTCCACTACAACCTCGGCGTCGTCTTCGAGAGGATGGGACGGCTCAGGGAAGCGAAAGAGGAATACGACGCGGCAGTCCGCGCCCGGCCGGGCTGGCCGGACGCTCTCAACAACCTCGGCGTGGTTCTCCACGGGCTCGGGGACGAGCACGCGGCGGAGAAGGTTCTCCTGGACGCGCTGCGCGCCGAGCCCTCCAACGCCCGGGCGCTGAACAACCTCGGTGTCGTGCTCGCCGGGCAGGGCCGGGGTGAGGAGGCTGCACAGGCGTACCGGCGCGCCATGAGGGCGAACCCCCGGTATTCGCAGGCCGTCGGCAATCTGTCTTCCCTGCTGGAGCAGGAGGGCCGGTACACCGAGTCCATGGAGGAGTTGAAGAAGCTCGTCGCCCAGGAACCGGGCAACGCGGAAGCCCGGCTGCGCCTTGCGGCAATCCTGCGCCAGCTGGAGAACTTCCCCGAAGCCATCGAGCAGGACACGGCCGTGCTTGCATCACAGCCGGGGAATGCCGATGCTCTTCGCGGCCTGGCGTGGTCGTACGGGAAGACCGGCGAGCCGGCCCGGGCGCTGGAAAGCTACGCACGGCTGGAGAAGAGCGCGCCGAAGGATCAGAGCTATCGGCTGGACCGGGCCCGGCTTCTCAAGGATTCGGGGAAGATCGCGCAGGCGCAGAAGGAAGTCCTGCGCTACCTCGACGAATCCCCCCAGGACCAGAGAGCCCGGGTGCTCCTGGCTGACATCTACGCAAGGCAGGGCCACGCCCGGCAGGCCGCCCAGACGCTCCGCGAGGTGCTGGTCTCTTCCCCCCAGGACAAGGACGCGGGATTCCGGCTGGCCCGGCTGTACCGCGAGCTGGGGGAGTCTCAGAAAGCCATAGAGACCATGGAAGGGCTCATCAATACCCTCGAGCAGAGCGGCGATCCGCAGGACATGGACGCGCTCAATACGGCCATGGAGGAATACGAAAAGACCATCGCCGAGCATGAGAAGGATTTCCGCGACGAGAGGGAGAAAGCCATCCGGCGCCTGCGCGAGCTCACCGTGGACGCCGCGGCGCCGCCGAAGCAGTCCGTGGAGGACGACTCTCTCATGATCGAGGACCTGGAGCCCCTGGAGGAGGAGTCCGTCCCCATCATCAACGTGGGCGGAATGGAGCCGGTCTTCGCGGTGCGGGAGGAGGATGAAGAGCTCAAGCTCGAAGAAGTGGACGAATCGGTCCAGGATGAGACGATCGCCATTGAGGACGAGCGCCCCCCGAACCTCGTCAACCTGTTGAAGGACCAGGAGCTCTACGAGGAGAACCCTGCGCTGGAGACATTCAACCCGCCGCCGCCCCTTCCTTCCCAACGCGGCGCAGGAGCGCCGGGCGCTCCTGCATTTCCAGCGCAGATGCCGGCAGGACAGATGCCGGCGTCGCAGGCGGCAGCCTCGCAGATGGCGCCGCAGCCGGCG
Organism: Spirochaetia bacterium; assembly: GCA_035542415.1. Taxonomy (GTDB): domain Bacteria; phylum Spirochaetota; class Spirochaetia; order SZUA-6; family Fen-1364; genus Fen-1364. Next base: position 506 of record DATKLM010000101.1, on the reverse strand, counting down.
GTCGGCGCCGCAGCGCCGACCGGTTCGGCTCTCCCTGCGGCCGGCCCGGCCTCTTCCGCCCCTGCTCTCTCTCCCCAAGGGGAAGGCGTCCTTGCCCGGTCTCTCAAGGAGAGCGTCGAGGCGCAGCAGCGCGTCGTCAACAGGCTGTTCGACGAGATTGCCGGTCTGTCCCGCAAGATCGATCAGGGGCCGCGTCAGCCCCAGGTCGTGCCGGTGATGATCAGTCCGCCGGCGCCGGGACCGGCGCCGTCGCCGCTGCAGCCGCCCGTGGTCCGCTATCCCCCCCGGCAGCCTGTGCCGGAGGGGCTTCCCCGTTTTGCCCCGGCAGCGGACGACGAGGAGCTGCCGGATTTTCCGGCCTTCCAGGAAGAGGAAGCTCCCGGTTCTCCGGATGCCGAGCTCTCCACAGAGACTCCGCTCCCCTCCGGTGCTCCTCGTGGCGCCCGACAGTCCCGCGGGCCGGGCTCGCGCGGCGGCGCTCGTCCCGGCAGGGCTGGCAGGCGCAT
>DATKLM010000100.1:0-5430 GCA_035542415.1 Spirochaetia bacterium | reverse complement strand
CGCGGCCGGCGCATCGCCATGGTCTTCCAGAGCTCCCGGGGCGCGCTGAACCCGCTCATGAGAATCGGCGATCAGCTTGCCCGGGTGTACCAGATCCAGCGCGCAATGCCGCAGCGACAGGCCTGCCGCGAAGCCGTGGAGATGCTGCGGCGGGTGGGTATCGCTGACGCTGAGCGACGCGTTCGGGCGTACCCGCACCAGATCAGCGGGGGCATGGCTCAGCGTGTCCTTTTGGCCATGATGATCGCCTGCAGTCCGGCGCTCCTGATAGCGGATGAGCCGACCACGGGTCTGGACGTCACGATCCAGGCGCAGATCTTCGATCTTCTGAGGGACATCCAGGCGCAGACCAGGGCATCGGTGCTCCTCATCACCCACGATTTGGGGGTCGTGGCGGAGACCTGTCGCCGCATTGTGGTCATGTACGCGGGCCAGGTGATGGAAACGGGGGATTGCACGTCAATCTTTGCGCGCCCGCGCCACCCCTACACGCGACATTTGCTGAGCTCCGTCATGAGGATCGACCGGCCGGTAGTCGCCCCGGCCGTGGGCAGCCCGCCTTCGGAGGCACTTGTGTACGCGGCTCGCGGCTGCCGCTTTGCCCACCGTTGTCCCATTGTGCTCGACGTTTGCCGCAGAGAAGCCCTCCCGAGGATCAGTGTCGGACCCGGGCACGTTGTCATGTGCCACCGGGTCGGAGAAGGGTATGGAGCCGCTGCTGAAGGTTGAAGGATTGGAGAAGAGGTTCAAGGAGGGGGCCGCGACGATTCACGCGGTCAACGGGGTGAGCTTCGAGATCAATCCGGGGGAAGCCGTGGGGCTGGTGGGGGAGAGCGGCTGCGGCAAAACGACCGTGGCGCGCTGCATCATGCGCCTCACCCAATCCAGCGCGGGACGCATCCTGTTCGATGGACAGGACCTCCTGCGGCTGCGCGGCACGACGCTGCGCCGCCAACGGCGCGGTTTCCAGATGGTCTTCCAGGATCCTTCCGCCTCGCTCAACCCCCGGTTCACAGCCCGCCGCACCCTGTCGGAGCCGGTCGTGCTCCATGGAATTGCCCGGGGCGCCGACGCGGAGGAGCGGGTCCGGGGGATGGTGGGCAAAGTCAATCTCAGCAGCGACTACCTCCCTCGGTATCCGCACCAGCTCAGCGGCGGGCAGAAACAGCGCGTGGGAATCGCTCGAAGCCTGATCACCGAACCGCGGTTTGTCGTCCTGGATGAGCCGACATCCTCGCTGGACATGTCGGTCCGTATTTACGTCATCGATCTCCTCCGCAGGCTCCAGCAGAGCCTCGGGGTCGCCTATCTGTTCATCTCTCATGACCTGAGCACGGTCCGCTTCCTGTGCGACCGCGTCATGGTCATGTACCTCGGGCGGATCGTGGAAATGGGCCCCACGGCCAAGGTCTTTGCGCATCCGCGCCACGTCTATACCCAGGCTCTCCTGTCCGCAATCCCGATTGCTGATCCCGCCGCCAGGCGGGAGCGCCTGTTGTTGAAGGGGGAAACGCCGAGTCCGCGCGAGTTGAAGCAAGGCTGCGGGCTCCAGGACCGCTGCCCGCTGGTGAGGCCGGAGTGCCTGCGTCCCGTGCCGTTCTACGCGCTGGGCGGCGGGCACCGGGTTGCCTGCGTCCTTGCGAGTGATGGAGGAACGAAGCGTGACTGACACGCATTTTCTCGTCGGAAAAGTCGTCCTGATCACGGGGGGAGCGCGCAACCTGGGCGCCCGCGTGGCGGAAGAGTTCGCCTCCCACGGGGCGCGAGTGGCCGTGGCCGATGTACAGTTCACCGAGGACGCGCACGCGCGCACGGCGGCCCTGAACCGCGGCCCCGGCAGGGCGGAAGAGTTCACGGCGGACGTGCGAAGCCCCGCGGAAATCACACGCCTGGTGAGTGCGGTGCGGGGAAAGCTGGGGCCCGTCGAGGTTCTCATCAACAACGCCGGACCCTTTGCCATGGACCCGTTTCTCACCCTGAAGGTCGAGGACTGGGACCGTGTGATGGAAGCGAATCTCCGCTCCGTGTACCTGCTGACCCAGCAGGTGGCGCCCGGCATGAACGAGCGCGGGTGGGGCCGCATCATCAACCTCTCCGCGGGGTCCGCATATCTCAGGAATCATTCCGTCTACGGGCTGGCCAAGGCCGCCGTTCGATTTCTCACGGAGTCACTCGCCCTGGAAATGAGGCCTGGGGTTACCGTCAACGCCATTGCTCCCGGCCAGATCGCCGAGAGCGCGGCCGATATGAGCGCGTTCGACCCCACGTTCGTGGAGCGCGCCACGCTCGTCACGCCGGCGGGGCGCCTGGTATCCCGAGCGGAAATTGCCCAGGCCATGGTCGCCCTGTGTGCGCCTTCCTGGGACATGGCAACCGGACTGACGCTTCCACTGGATGGCGGCGCCCGGCTGCCCCGGATGTGAAAGGCGGGGGATGAGGTCGCTGCAGAGGGTTTTTCGAATTGTCGATTTGCTCAGGGACCGGAGGGAAATCAGGCTTCAGGAGATCGCGGATTCCTTGCGCCTGCAGAAGAGCACGGCGTATCGCCTCACCGCGGAGCTGTGCGCCGAGGGCTACCTCCAGAAGAGCCCGGAGACAAAGACGTACGCGCTCGGCATGAAGTTCCTCGACATCTCGAGCCACATTATCGACACCATGGATATTCGCGCCCTCGCGAAGCCCGGGATCAGGAGACTCAACGAGGTCACCCAGGACACCGTTCACCTCGCGATGCTTGTCGACAGGCAGGTCATCTACGTCGACAAGGAAGAGAGCCCCCGGGCGGTGCGCATGTACTCCCAGATCGGGAAGGTGGCGCCGCTGTACTGTACGGGAGTCGGCAAGGCCATCCTTGCGTTCCAGCCCTCAGAGACCATGGATGAGCTGCTGGCGCGTGTTCGTTTCCAACGATATACGCCGAACACCATCGTGGACCGGCATGCCCTGGCGCGGGAGCTCGCGGTGACCCGCAGGAGGGGCTTTGCCCTGGACAACGAGGAGCACGAGCCGAACGTCGGATGTATCGCAGCGCCGCTCTGGGACCACTCTCAGAAGGTCATCGCCTCCATCAGCATCACCGTTGTCCTCCACCGCCACGTGCGGATCGAGCAGCTTCTCGAATACCGGGAGTTGCTCGTCGACACGTGTGACGGGATTTCGAGAAAGCTGGGCTTCCGGCGAGAGACTCTGAAAGATGGTCCTTTGAATGGACAACCGCGGTCCGACGTGCGCGATCACCGGAGAGCCCGAATACCTGCGCGAAAGAGGTAGGGAAGGGCCGGGGCCGCAGGGGACACGGCGGGGCATCACGCGAAAGGGAGGCCGGATGAGAATCCTTGGCAGACAGGAATTGCGGGACATCGTTATGGGCGCGGGGTTGTTCGGCGCCGGCGGCGGAGGCTCAACGGCGGAAGGCATGAAGCTTGCGGAGCGCGTGCTGCAATTCGGCGCCGGAGTCAAGCTGGCGGAAGTATCGGAGATCCCCGATGGCGGATGGGGCGCCGCTGTCGCCGGAGTCGGCTCGCCGAAGGCCTCGCTCACGCGCATCCGTTCCTTCTCGCCCGCGAAAGCGCTTGGCCTCCTGGAGAACGCCGTGGGCTTCACGAGCCGGTTCGTCGTGCCTTTCGAAACGGGTGCCGGCAACAGCATCAATCCCATGCTTGCCGCCATCCAGCGGGACATCCCCATTGTCGACGGAGACCCCGTTGGGAGGGCCGTCCCCGAGCTGCAAATGACCCTCTTCATGCTTGGCGGCATTCCTCTCGTGCCGGTGGCCCTGGCCACGGAGGATGACGTATCGGCGGTCATCCGGACGCGGGAGCCGAAGGACGCCGAGAGGGTAGCTCGAGCGGTGACAGCAGAGCTCGGCGGAGTCGCTGCAATCGCCTGCTACGCGATGGAGACGCGGGACATGAAGCGCACCGTCATACCGGGCACCACGACCCGCGCCGAGCTTGCCGGGGCTTCCATAAGGCTGGCGCAAGGCCGCGGCGAGGATCCTTGCGCTGAGCTCATACGAGCCCACCACGGTTTCGTGCTGGGGAAGGGGAGGATCTCTTCGCTGAGGGAAGAGACTCGGGGGGCTTTCGATTACGGAATCAGCCAGGTCGGCGGCGACCTTCCTGTCAGGGTGGTGTTCAAGAACGAGAACCTCCTCGCCTTCCGGGGGGACAAGCTGCTGGCGGTCGCTCCTGACCTTATCTGCAGCGTGGACAGTAAGGGCAATCCAATGACCAACGCCGACCTTCGGGAAGGCATGGAGATCACCTACATCGGCTTCCCGGCCGCCGCGGCCCTCCGGACGCCCCAGGCGTGCGCAATGTTCGTTGAGGTTCTCGCCGCTGCCGACTATCATGAGGAGTTCGTACAACTGGAGAAGCTCGCGCAATGAACGATCGCGAGAGGTTTCTGTCCATCGCGCGCTTCGAGCGCACCGGTGACCCGTACGAGTTCCACCCGTGGATGTGGTTGGAGGCCGTCGAGCGGTGGCACATGGAGGGGCTCCCTCCGGAAGCCAGCGCCGTTCGCGTGGCCTCTCTTGGCCAGGACAGCAAGGAGTTCCTGCCGCTCGTCAACATGATCCGCTGCGCCCGTCCATACGACAATCCTCCATATGCCATTGCCATCGACCCGAGGTTCCCTCGTGAGCTGATATCTGATGAGGGAGAAACCCAGGTGATGCGGGAAGAGGACGGGACCGTCTGTCGCGTTTCCTCGTCGAACCCGAGCGCCTTCCCCCAGTTTCTGGAGTTCCCCGTAAAGGACCGCTGTTCCTGGGAACAGTACAAGAAGCTCCTCGACCCCCATTCTCCGGGGCGGTGGCCGCCGGGATGGGAGCGTATTGACTTGTCCAAGGCCACTTTCGACCATGACCCTGCTCTGAACGGACGCCCGTGGAAGGATCGGGATTTCCCGCTCGGCATGACGAGCCTGAGCCTCATGGGCCTTCCGCGGAACATGATGGGTCTCGAGCAGTTCAGCCTTGCGCTGTACGATCAGCGTGACCTCGTAGAGGAGATTGCGGACCACATGCTGTGGTGGAACATGGAGATGGCCCGGAAGGTCTTTGCCGCAGGCGTCACGCTGGACTTCTGCTACCTGTGGGAGGACATCTGCTACAAGAACGGTCCGCTCTTCCCGCCCAGGATCATGCGGGAGATCATGGTGCCGCGCTGGCGGACCTTCTGCGACTTCCTGAACGCCCATGGGGTGGCGGTGATCGTCGTCGACTGTGACGGCAACGTGGAGCAGCTTCTGCCCCTGCTCCTCGAAGGAGGGGTGAATGGGCTCCTCCCGTTCGAGGTGACCGCGGGCAACGACATCCACCAGGTACGGAGGAAATACGGGCGTGACCTCGTCCTCTTCGGCGGGATCGACAAGCGTGTCCTCAGCCGGGGGAAAGCGGCCATCGACGCCGAGCTCGAAGGCAAG
>DATKLM010000099.1:0-21517 GCA_035542415.1 Spirochaetia bacterium | reverse complement strand
GACGCCCACGGAGGCGAACCGCGTGAGCTTCTGGGCCCTGCTGAGGATCAGCCCGGGGAAGTTTCCGGGCGCAAGGACCTGCGCAGGGCTGCGGACGAAGGTAATGATGAGCGGCATGGCTGGCCCCGGCCCCTCCGTGATGGACCTGAGGAGCCGGCGGTGGCCTTCATGCAAGCCGTCGAAGACGCCGATGGAGAGGCGCACCGGCTCGCGGAACGCCTCACGGCCGGCAAGAAGGTCGGACCAGGAAACAACCCTCACGCCGGGCCCTCCGGCGGGAACGCGGCAGCATATCGATAGCGCCCCCCGCGCTTCTCCAGCACGGCAACCAGCTCGCCGGATCGGCGGAAGGCCGCGAACGTGCCGTCCGACCGGGGAGCCTCCTCGAAGAAACAGTCGCGGACCGGCAGCCCCTGCCCTGCCTTGATGCTCCACTCATCCCGCAGCCATACGGGGTGGATGCCGGGCGCCCCGTCGAAGAAGCGGGCCGGGGGAAACAGATGCGCCGCCGGATCGAAGTCTTCCGGAGACACGGCGGATTCCACGCGGAAGGCGCCGATGCGAACACGGCGAAGGCCCGCGACGTGGCCGCATGTCGAAAGCGACTGGGCGATGTCCCGGGCCAGAGAGCGCACGTAGGTCCCCTTCGAACAGACCACCTGGAGGACCGCGTTGGGCGGATCGAACCGGAGAAGCTGCAGGCTTCTGACCATGACCAGCCGTGGAGAAAGGGCAATCTCCTCTCCCCGGCGGGCAGCCTGGTACGCTCTCCTTCCCTCCACGTGGACGGCGGAGTAGGCAGGCGGAACCTGCCAGATCGTTCCCGTGAACCGTGGAAGCACGGCCTCCACCTCCGCCCCGGCGGGAACACGACCTTCAGCCACGACGACGCCTTCAGGATCCAGCGTGTCGGTCTGGCGGCCGAAAGCGACCGTCGCCACGTACTCCTTTTCCATGTCCGTGGCAAACGGGACCAGGCGCGTCGCCCGTCCTGTCAGCACCACGAGGAGTCCTTCGGCGAACCGGTCGAGAGTCCCGGCATGACCCACTCGGCGGGTCCCCAGCCGGGACTTGACGGTGGCAAGTGCCTGGAAGGAGGTCACTCCGCGGGGCTTGTCGAGGAGAACGATGCCAGCGATGCCTTCTGTCAATGCATGACTTCCCGCAGCTTGCGGGCGACCCGGAATCCGTTTTCCATTGCATCGTCGAGGAGGAACGTCAGGCGAGGGAACGTTCTCAGGGAAATCCGCTTCGACAGCACGCCCTGGATGAATCCGGCCGCGTGGTTGAGGGCCTCCACGCTGGCGGCGACCTCCGCGCGGTCTCCGAACCGGGACACCCAGACCTTGGCGTGGCTGAGGTCGCGCGACACGTTCACCTCGGTGACCGTGGTGAGACGCTCCACGCGTGGATCCTTGATCTCCCCGGTAAAGATCATGGAACAGATCTCTTCGCGGAGGAGGCTTTCAATCCGCCGCAGCCTTACTTCCGCCATCCCGGCTCCCTTCGAGCTTGCGGGCGAGCTCGCGCGTCTCGTAGACCTCGAGCGTGTCGCCCTCCTTGATGTCGTGAAAGCCTTCCAGCCCGATGCCGCACTCGAACCCGGTGTCCACCTCGCGCGCGTCGTCTTTGAAGCGCTTCAATGAAGAAATCTTGCCCTTCCACAGCTCCACGCCCTCGCGGATGAGACGGACGTCCGCGCTGCGCCGGACCTTTCCCGAGGTGACAAAGCACCCGGCGATCGTGCCGATCTTGGGGATCTTGAACGTGTTGCGCACCTCGACGGCGCCGATCTGCTCTTCCCGCAGCTCGGGCTTGAGCATGCCCTCCATCGCGGAGCGGATATCCTCCAGGGCGTCGTAAATCACGTTGTACTTGCGGATCTCCACCTTCTCCCGGTCCGCGAGGCTCTGGGCCACGGCGCTTGGCCGCACGTGGAAGCCAACGATGAGCGCGTTCGAGGTCGACGCCAGAAGGACGTCTCCTTCATTGATGGCCCCCGCGGCGGCATGGATGACCTCGAGCTTCACCTCCGAGGTGGATAGCCTCTGGAGGGCGGATTTCAGGGCCTCCACGGATCCTGCGACGTCCGCCTTGATGATGACGTTCAGGTTCTGGATCTGGCCTTCCTTGATCTGCTCGTACAGGTTGTCAAGCGTCACCTTCTTGACGCTCTTCATTTCCTCCAGCTTCTTCAGCTCCTGGCGCTTGCTCCCGATCGTTTTGGCCGTCTGCTCGGAGTCGGTGACCTGGAACGGATCGCTGGCGTTGGGGATGCTGGTGAATCCGATCACCTCCACGGGCAGCGAGGGGGTGGCCTCCGTCACCTTTTCTCCCCGGTCGTTGAAGATGGCTCTCACCTTGCCGGAGTAGATCCCGGCGACGAAGGAGTCCCCCGCGTGGAGCGTGCCGCGCTGGAGGATCACGGTAGCCACGATGCCGCGGCCCATGTCGACGCGCGATTCCAGAACGATTCCCGACGCCCGGCTTTCGTAGCTCGCCTTCAGCTCAAGAACCTCCGACTGGAGGAGGATGCTTTCCAGGAGCTCCTTGATTCCGGTCTTCTTGAGCGCAGAAACCTCGTTGTAAATGGTCGTGCCGCCCCATCCCTCGGGTGCAAGGCCCTGCTCGGTAAGCTGCTTCTTCACCAGGTCCACGTTGGCTTCCGGAAGGTCCACCTTGTTCACCGCGACGATGATCGGGACCTCTGCCTGCTTGGCATGGTTGATGGCCTCGATGGTCTGCGGCATGACGCCGTCCACCGCGGAGACGACGAGGACGACGATATCCGTCACCTGGGCACCCCGGGCGCGCATCATGGTGAACGCTTCGTGGCCCGGGGTGTCCAGGAACACGATGCGGCCCTGGGGGAGGTCCACCGTGTACGCGCCGATATGCTGCGTGATCCCTCCGTATTCCCCCTCGGCGACGTTCGCGCTCCTGATGGCGTCCAGCAGCTTGGTTTTCCCGTGGTCGACGTGCCCCATGATTGTTACGATGGGAGGCCGGGGCTTGAGGTCTTCTTCCTTTTCTTTTTCCTCCTCGATGACCGTCTCGTCATACAGAGAAACGACATTGACCTTGCAGTCGTACTCCGCGGCGAGGAGGGACGCGGTGTCCGAGTCGATCTGCTGGTTGATCGTGACCATCATGCCCATTCCCATGAGCTTATGGATCAGGTCCGATCCCTTGAGGTTCATCTTGCGGGCCAGGTCTGAGACGGTGATTCCCTCGGTGATCGAGATCTCCTTGGGAACCGGGTTGGCCATGATCACGGTCTTCTTCTTGACCTGGAGATACTTCTCCTCCGGCTGATCGTGCCTGCGCTTGGGATATTCGATCTTCTTCTTCGCCTTGGAGAAGAACTTCTTCGCGGGCGGCTTCTTCTCATCCGTGCGGGTCGGGCCTCCCGGAGCCGCGCCAACCGGCGGGCGGGCGGGGCCGCGGGACCCTGTCCGGGGAGGTCCGTACGAGCCGGGCCCTCCGGGCCGCGGACCGCCGGGCCGGGGACCGCTGGGCCGCGCTGTGCCCGGGGCCCCGGGAGGCAGCGGCGTGAGGCGCATCTTTTCCCTCACTGACTCGCGCACGGAGGGGCGAGGCTCGGGTCTCCTGTCTGCGGGAATGAACCGCGGCCGCGGCTGTTCGCCGGCAGCCGGGTGCGCGCCGGCCGGCGGATGCGCCGCTGGCGCAGGGGCCGGGGCACGCGCTGCCGCAGGGGGCGCGGGCCGTGCCGGAGCGGGCTTGGGCGGGGCCGCGGGGGCTGCCGCTGCCGCCTCATGGGCAGGAGGATGCGGAGCGCGCTGGGCAGGCGTCGGCGGCTTGGTCGTCGCGGGAGGAGGAGCTTCCTGGGGAGGCTCGGGTGCGGGCGGTGTCACTTTGTGGACGGTCTTCTTGGCGACGACCACCACTTTCTTCTTCACGACCACCACCTTCTTCGTGTCCGAGGCCTCCTCCGCGGGCACGGGAGCTTCTTCCTCAGCCTTCTTGTGCTTGATCAGGGTGGTCTTGGGCTTCTTCCTGCTGTCCAGTTCCTCTGGCATACCTGCTCTCTTACTTCGCTCCCGGCTCTCCTGCCGCGTCTTCCGGACTGTCCTCGAAGGTTAATCCGACGCCGCAGTTTGGACAAGTGGCCATGTCCGGAGTGACCGCCGAGCCGCACTCGGGACACTCGTAGGTCTCCTCCTCCACCACTTCCTCTGGGGCCTCTGCCGGCGCGGCCGCCGCCGCCGCGGGCGCAGCCTGCGGCTCGCCCTGCGTTTCCAATTCCGGCTGTGCCTCTGCCTCGGCGGTGGCTGCCTCTCCGGTCTCCGCAGCGGCAAGTCCACCCTCGACCGCGGTCTCCTCCGCGCCCTCCGCCTCCGCGGACGCGGTAAATCCGGCCTCCGCGGGTTCCAGAGCGTCAGATCCACCTTCTGTGGCGGCAAATCCGCCTTCGGCAGCGGCAAATCCGCCTTCGGCAGCGGGCTCTTCCTCCACGATCTCCACGTTTTCCTCGATGATCTTGTGGATGGTCTGGATGTCCTCCGCCGTGATTCCCTCCAGGGCGGCAAGCTGCTCGGGTGTCAGCGCGACGAGGCTCTCGATGTCGGTGATCTTGTCGCGCTCCAGGATCTCCACGAGCCGCGGGGGAATGCCCGGGAGCTCGGAGATCTTCTGGATCTCCTCCTCCGGCTCTCCGAACAGCGCGGACACGGCGCGCTTGGCCTCCGCGGAGATGTCCATCTCCGCGAACTGGCTCTCCGTCTTCACGTCTATGTTCCAGTCCGTAAGGCGGTTCGCAAGTCGAACGTTGAGACCCTGCTTCCCGATGGCCAGGGAGAACTGCGCGTCCGGAACGATGGCAAGGGACAGCTTCTTCGCCTCGTCGAGGATGATCACCTGGTTCACCTCGGCCGGCGACAGGGCGTTCTTGATGAAGCTGCGCGCGTCCAGGGAGTAGCGCAGGATGTCGATCTTCTCCCCTTCCAGCTCCCGGACAACCGCCTGGATCCGCACCCCCTTGAGGCCGACGCACGCGCCGACGGGGTCCACGTCCTCACGGGTGGAGCGCACCGCGATCTTTGTGCGGTAGCCGGGCTCACGCACGATCTTGGAGATCTCAATGGTCTTGTCGTAGATCTCGGGCACTTCCAGCTCGAAGATCTTCTTCACGAACTCCGCGTGGTTCCGCGAGAGGACGATCTGCAGCCCCGTCGGCGTCTTCACGACCTCGTAGATGAGCGCCTTGATGCGGTCATTCGGGTGGTAGACCTCGCGCGGCGACTGGTACTTCTTGGGCAGGATGCCCTCGGTCTTGCCGAGGTCCACGTAGATGTTCCCGTTGCGCTCCCGCTGGTAGTACCCGATGATCATCTCCCCGACCTTGTCCTTGAACTCGGAGTACAGCGTGTCCTTCTGGATCTCGCGGAGGCTCTGGCGCGCTTTCTGCTTGGCGCTCTGCACGGAGACGCGGTCGAACTCCTTGGGATTGATCTCGATGAGCAGCTCGTCGCCCACCTCGCATTCTTCGTTCAGCTCGAGAGCTTCCGACAAGGGCATCTCGTAGACCGGGTCGTCCAGGTCGTCATCAAGGACGATCTTCTTCTTGGCGAAAAGGGTGACCTCCTGCCCGTCGTCGCTGAAGCGCACGACGGCATTGTCGACGACCCCGTATTTCTTCTTGTATGCCGCCAGGAGGAAGTTCTCGATGGTGCTCATGACGAGATCCTCGGGAATCCCCCGCTCCTGGACGAGCTGCTTGATTGCCTGTGACAGTTCAGACGTCATTTTTTGCTTCCTCAACCTCCACAGAATGATCCAGTCGCGCTTTCCGGATTCCGGAAACCGCGAACCCGCGCCTCTCCGTTCCCCGGCGCAGCCAGAGTGTGCCCTCCTCCACGCCGTCGATGATTCCGCCGTACCATTCGGTCTCGGTCCCCGCCAGGATGCGCAGCCCCCGGCCGCGGAAGATCGTGTACTCCTCCGGGCGCCGGATGGCCCGCTCAATCCCCGGTGAGCTCACTTCCAGGCTCGGATCGACGAGGCCTTCGATGGTTTCCAGTCGTGGAAAGAGCATGCCCGAGATCTCGGCGCACTCGTCGACGCCGACGCCTTCTTTTCGGTAGACGACCACGCCGACCCGAGTGGCACCCGAAAGCCGGGCGATGGAGAGATCGACGAGGGAAAAGCCCATCCCGGACAGCAGTGGCTCTACTGCCTCCCGAACGGCCCTTTCCAGCGTCTCCGCGTACACCGCCTCAGCCTCTCCCGGCCCGCGGACTGGCATGCCGTCGGGCCACAAAAAAAAGAGTCTGCGGACGACTCTTTCTTCACCCTAAAGTACAGGAACCGGCGTCAATTGTCAACACCACTGCGCGCCCGAAGGGCGCGCAAAGGGGCCCCAGGGCGGCAGCTGGCTGCGGAGCAGACAGCGGGAGCCCTGGGGGCTACACTGCCGTCGATGGACCCCGAAGCATTCCCAGCCGCATACGCGAACAAGACTGTCTCCCTGAAGTACTTCGGCCGCGAGATGCTCTTTCAGCTTTCCCACGGCCTTTTCAGCAGTTTCGAAATCGATGCAGGTACCCGGCTTCTTCTCAAGGCGATCGCTCAGCGGGTCGACGTCGCCGGACTCGATTCAGTCCTGGACGTCGGCTGCGGCGTCGGGGTCATCGGGCTCTGCCTCGCCGGGGCTGCCCCTCGCGCCCGTGTCTACCTTCAAGACCGGGACGCACTGGCCGCGGCATTTGCGAGGGAAAACGGGACTGCCAACGGGCTTGCGAACGCGGAGGTCGACTGCGGCCTCGCCTTCTGGCATCTGGGAGACCGGAGATTCGACCTGGTCGTCTCGAACCTCCCCGCAAAGGCAGGAAAGCCGGTCCTGGAGCACTTCTTTCGAACCACCCCCCTGTTTCTGTCTCCCCGGGGGACGGGCTGCGTTGTCATCGTGGCAACCCTGCATCAAACCGCCCGGGATGCCATCCAGGCTGCGGGCCTCCGGATCGCCGGCGAGGAAAGCACGTCGCAGCACGCTGTGCTGCATTTTCAATCCGGGGACAGCGGGGGTGCCGACTCCGGCGCGCCGGAGGACCTGGCGCCCTACCTCCGGGCCCGTGCGTCATTCACCGGTGGCGGAATCGACTATTCCCTGGACACCGCGTACAACCTGCCTGATTTCGACACCCTCGGGCACGTTGCCGCTCTTGCGCAAGATGTCCTTGCAGGGGCGAACACAGAGGGACGCGTCCTGTTCTGGAACCCCGGTCAGGGGCATCTGCCCGTCTCCCTTCTGGCCTCGCGCGGGCGCTGGATTTCCTCCCTGGGTCTTGCCGCACGGGACTGCCTGGAGCTGGAGGTCTCGAAGCGGAATCTCGCGGCCGCGGGACGGGCCGCCGTAGTCTCGCGCCCCATCGCGTCGGAGGCCGGGCTGGCAGAGGGGTTCGAAAGAGGAAGCCTCGATTGGATCATCGCGACGCCGCACCCGGTGCCCAAGTCCCCATGGGCGGAAGATCTGGTCACATCCGCACAACGGCTCCTGCGAAGCTCCGGCCGACTTCTGGTCGCCGCGTCAAGCACGGACGTCTTTCGGGTGATTGAGAAGGCCCGAGCGTTTCGCGTCCAGGAAAGCCGCAAACGTCTGGGCTGCCGGGCTGTGATCCTGGAAGCACCGTAGGATGCACGCCCCGGCGCTGACGCCGGCCCCGCTATTCCTCCATTGCTATGGTGACCACGCGTACTTTGCGGCACCCCGCGCTCAGCAGCGCGCGTGCGCAGGCGTCTGCTGTTGCACCGGTCGTGAACACGTCATCCAGCAGGACGACCTCCGCCGGGATTGTATCTCCCGGTGTTCCCACGACGCGGATTCGCCCGGCGAGGTTCCGTCTTCGCTCATCGAAATCGAGCGACTTCTGGGGCTTTCCCCCGGTGCGCGCGAGCAGCCGCAGGACGGGAGTACCGTGACGGGCCTGCAGGTTGCGGGCCGTCACGTCCACCGCATCATGACGACGGCGTCCGGGAACCGGTACCAGGGGCACGTCAGCGAAGGAACCGGCCATGCTCTCCCACAGCAGGTCCGCGAAGAGCCTCGAGAGACGCGTCCTTCCCGCGAACTTCAGCGCGGCGACGAGCGTCTTCACCGGCCCCGTGTACGAGAAGAGCGAGCTGTGCGCGGCAAAGACGAAGTCCGCGGTGCGGCACCGCGTGCAGGTCTCGTGCTCCGAGACGAGGGGGATGCCGCATTTTACGCAGCGCGTTCCTGAGAGCGGCACGAGGAGGAGGAGGCAGCCCGGGCACACACCATCCCGCCCGGTGTGGTCCAGCCACGAGCCGCAGAGAAGGCACCTCCCTGGAAACAGCGCTTCCAGCATCGCGCGGCCCGCCGTGACCAAGGCGGACTCCGTGGTCACGGGGCCCCATCCCGGCCGAGTTGCCTCTTCCAGGCGGCAATCCTGTTCATCGCCTCGAGTGGAGTCATTGAATCAAGGGCAAGGCCGAGGAGGTCCCTGATGATCAGCTCCTCCGCGGTGAAGAGCTGCTGCTGGCGGGGCGCGGCCTGCGCGCGGGGTTCGGGGGCCCTGTCTCCATACGGCTCTGCGGCACGACCCCCGGTTTCCGCTTCGGCAAGCAGCCTCTCCGCCTCCGCCAGCACCTCGGCGGGAAGGCCCGCCAGGCGGGCAACGTGGATCCCGTATGACTTGCTGGAGGGGCCTTCCCGGACCCGCTTGAGGAACACGATCTCCCCTCCGCGGTCCCGGACATCCATGGAGAGGTTGACGATCCGGGCATGCGCCATGTCCGTGAGCTCGTGGAAGTGCGTGGCAAAAAGCGTCCGCGCGCCGATGCGCTCCAGGATGAACGCGCACACCGCGCGCGCAATGGCGAGGCCGTCACGCGTTCCGGTCCCTCGTCCGATCTCGTCCATGATGAGGAGGCTTTTCGGTGTTGCGGCCCGGAGAATGTGGGCAGTCTCGTTCATCTCCACGAGGAACGTCGACTCTCCGCGAGCGAGATTGTCCGAGGCGCCGACCCGGCAGAAGATGCTGTCCACGATGCCCAGCCGGGCGTCAGACGCCGGGACGAACGATCCGACCTGGGCCATGAGCGCGATCAGGGCAACCTGGCGGAGAAACGTGGACTTGCCCGCCATGTTGGGCCCGGTCAGGATGACGAAGGACTTTCCCCCGGGGGCAAGGTCGATGCTGTTGGGAACAAAGCCGCCTCCGGGAAGATGCGCCTCCACCACGGGGTGACGTCCGTCCCGAATGGCGAGCGCTGCGTCTTCCGTCAGTGCCGGGCGCGTGTAGCCGTGCACCGTCGCGGCAAACGCGAGTGACTGGAAGACGTCCAGCTCCGACACGGACTCGCACAGCGCGAGGATCCAGCGCACGGCATCCTTGACCTTCGAACGGACCTCGAGAAAGAGGTTCTTCTCGATTTCGACGATCTTTTCCGAAGCGTCGTTGATCTCAGACTCGAGGTCCGCGAGCCGGTCGGTGGTGTAGCGCTCACCGCCCACGAGCGACTGGCGTCGGATGAAATGGGCTGGTACGTGGGAAAGGTTCGACTTCGTGACCTCGAAGGTGTACCCGATGAGCCTGTTGTACCGGAGCTTCAGTGACGCAATTCCCGTCTTTTTCCGCTCCTCCTCCAGGTACTTTTCCAGGATGTCGCGGGCATTGTCAGCCAGGTCGTGCAGGCGGTCCAGCTCGGGATCGAAGCCGCGCTTGATGAGGTTCCCCTCGGTGAGAACGACCGCCGGCTCATCGCAGACCGCCCGGGACAGGAGCGCCGTCATGGACCTGATCGCCTCCTGGCGCTCCAGGAGCGGCGCCGCGAGATCCGCCAGGGAGGACGCGGCCAGCAGTTCCCCGAGGGAGAGGACAGCCTCCAGCGTGGACGCCACTGCCAGCAGGTCCTTGGCGTGGGCCTTGTCCATGGCCACCCGCGCGGCCAGGCGCTCGAGGTCGAGCACGCCGCCCATGACGCCGCGAAGACGGGAGAGCAGCACCTGGTCCCGATACAGCGATTCCACGGCGTTCAGTCGTCTTTCGATCGCGGCCTTTTCCTTGAGCGGAGTCAGTATCCATCGCCTGAGTTTCCGGGCACCCGGAGAGGTCTTCGTCTGGTCCAGCACCTCAAGGAGGCTGAACTTCCTGCTCCCGTCCTGGAGATTGGCCGTCAGCTCGAGGTTGCGCTGGGAAGCTTCGTCCAGCTCCACGTAGCTGCGCTGGGCATAGACGGAGAGCGACCGGATGTGGTCGAGGGACCGCTTCGCGGTCTCACCGAGATACTCAAGAAGCACGCCGGCGCTCACGATTTCGGCCGACGAATCCGTCAGCCCGTAGCCCTTGAGGTTCGCCACCCCGAGGGTGCGCTGAAGCCGGGCCCGGCAGGACTCCACGTCGAAGCTCCAGTCCGGGTAGCGGTTGACCAGGAGCCCTTCCCGTTCGCCCAGGAGATCGCGGACCACGGCATCATCGACGAGCAGCGATTCCTGGGTGATCACCTCCCGCGGATCGAGGCGGTGCAGCTCTCTCTTGAGCAGTTCCGCGCGTCGGTCGAAGGGAAAAGCGGTAGCGGCGAACTCCCCTGTCGACAGGTCCGCGTACGCGAGAGATACCGTGTCCCCCACGCGGCCGAGCGCGAGGAGGTAGTTGTTGACGTTCCGCGCAAGGTACCCGTCATCCAGGACCGTGCCCGGCGTGATCACTTCCTCCACGTCGCGGCTCATGAGCGCTTTTCCCGGCTGCGGGGTCTGCTCGCAGATGGCCACCTTCTTCCCGGCTGCCAGGAGGCGCGAAATGTAGGACGAGGCCGAGTGGTAGGGAACGCCGCACATGGGGACCCCGGCCCGCTGCGTCAGGGTAAGGTCGAGCAGGGAGGAGACCTCCCGCGCGTCCTTGTCGAACATCTCGTAGAAGTCGCCGAGGCGGAAGAAGAGGATGGAGTCCGCGAAGCGCTCCTTGATGCTGCGGTACTGCACCATCAGCGGGGTCTGCTCGGCCATGGAAGGCAAAGTATAGACGGAGAACCCGAGGAACGGAAGATCAGCCGCCGGACGTCTCGCGCAGGTAGTCCTGGAGGATGAGGGCGGCTGCTACCTTGTCGGTCTTTCCTTTCATGGCGCGGGAGATCTTCCCGGATTCCCGCAGCGCCGCCTCCGCGTCCCTGCTCGTCCACCTCTCGTCATGGAGAGCGACCTCCAAGCCGCGGGCCTGCAGCTTCTCCTGGATCCGTCGCGCCCGCGCACAGCCTTCACCCTCCGTCCCGTCCGCCTGGAACGGCATTCCGATGACCACGAGGTCCGCCCCGCGCTCCTGGCAGAGCTGGACGATACGTTCGACCACGGAGGCTTCAGAAACGAGAGGTATTGTGTCGAGCGGCGAGCCGAACATCCGCAGGGGGTCCGTCAGGGCGAGCCCGACCTTCCGAGCGCCGAGGTCCACCCCGAGGATCCTTCCCACCTACTGCCCTCCGGAGTAGGTCTTGCCTGCCCTGGTGAACAGCTCCTTGATCACCTTGTCGGTGATGTCGATCTCCATGATGCGGTACAGGATTCCCGATCCGAAGTCCCCGTCACTGCGCAGGACGAGCGCGTACCCGTCTCCTTCCGCGATGTAGTTGACGACGTCCATGATTTCCTTGAGAACCGGGCCGCTCAGCAGCCGGTCCGCCTGCTGCTGGAGGATGGCGAGCTTCACGCGCCGGTAGTTTTCCAGGTAGGCTTTGCGGTCCGCGATCTTCTTCTCCAGGGACAGGGAGAGGTCCTTGTTTCCGGCCTTGTCCGCGTCCAGCTTCTGGTTCTCCATGTCCGTGATGTCGCGCGTGGTTGCCGCCACTTCCTTTGTATAGTCGTTCTTCGCGGCATCATAGTCACGGTAGGCCTTTGACTCCTTGTATGCCGTGCTCAGGACCCGCGTAAAGTCGCAGATGCCGACCTTGGTGACCTGCTGCGCGGCAGCGGGAAGCGCTCCGCAGATCAGCGCAATGATGACGGGAACGAGCTTCCTCATGGAGAGACCTCCTCTCGGCCGGCGGCGAGCCATCGCCTTCACCACCCCTAGAACTGGGTTCCTCCCGCGCCGAGCGAAATGACGAACTGGAGACTGAGACTGCCGATGCTCAGATCACCCTGCTTCCAGACCACGTTTCCGGACTGGTCGATCTTGAAACCCTTGGCAAAATAGAGACGGATGGGGAACTGGGGGATGACGAAACGGAGCCCGAAGCCAAGGGAGAAGTAGTAGTTGTCGAGGGTGCCCTGGGTGATGAACGATGAGTCCGGCCACAAGGCTGCCGCGTCGAAGAATCCCACGGCCCAGACGTAGTCACGGGCGATGGGCATGCGAAGCTCGACCTTGTTGTCCCAGAGGGCGTTCCCGTAGAGAACGCGCCACCCGCGGCCGACGGTCATCCCGTCGATGTAGAGCTGGTCCGTGTCATCCGTGAGCGTCTGCCATACCCATGAGTTCGACACCTTGCTGTAGGAGAACTGCGCCAGGATCAGGGACATGGTTGAATGCGCCGCCAGGACCCACTGGAAGCTCCATCCCTCGGTTACCGGAAGGTTGAAGAGCGTGAGGAATCCCTCGATCGTGGAATCGGTTCGGATGAAGTCACGGTCGCCGAGGATGAATCCTCCGGTGTACGTGACGGACTGGCTGATATAGTAGCCCTTCGTGGGATTCCAGAAGATGTCACGGCCGTCCAGGTAGACGCTTGCCGATATCGAGTCGATAAGGCTCCATCTGTGGTTGTTGTCCCGCACGGTGACTTCGAAGGGTCGGTAGAGGCCCTCGTCATAGGAGATGTAGCGCAAGGTCGGCGCATATCCGCCGGTCACGCCAAGGACTCCTGCCGGGGTGGAGAACCGGTATCCGGTGTTGAGGCCCAGGATGAGGTCGTAGGAATCGTACTTCATGAGGTACTGCGGCGGGACTGTGAGGCCCTGCTCCAGCGCGTTGAGGTAGTCCGAGCGGGACACAAAAGGGTCGGGAGCCGCGTTCTGCGACTGGCTGTCCGAGAAAATCGGCGGCAGGAGGTCCATGAGGACGTTCTGCTCACTGGAATGGACGAAGGACAGCGAAACTCCGACTGACCAGCGCTGCTGGAGAAGCCAGGGCTCCTGAAAGTTCAGGGAGACAAGCTGCCGCAGTGGGGAGGCCTCGAGGTCCACGCCCACGGTCTGCCCGCGCCCCAGGAAATCCCGTTCGTTCCACTTGATGACCCCGGAGATGGGGAAACTGCTGAGCTGCTGGGAGCCGGAAAACGTGATGCCGAAGTTGATGTCAGCCGTGCTCGCCTCTTCCACGTTGAACACGACATTCATGAGGCCGAATGCCGAACCCTGGGGGGTATCGGGCTGGACTGACTTGAAGTACTGGAGGTTCACGAGGTTCCGGTAGCCCTCAATGATCTTCTCCTTGTTGAAGACCTCCCCTTCCTCGAAGGGCAACTCCCGCCGCAGCACGTATTCCTTGGTCTTGGAGTTTCCCTTGAAGATGATGTTCTCGATGTGAGCCTTGTCCGCCTCGCCGATCGTCAAGGTGTATAAGATCGTCTTGGCGGCGGGGTCGCGGTCCTCTTTTTTCTCGAACGTATTGAAGATGTACCCGTTCTCGTAGTAGAGGTCCTGGACCTTCCCGATATCGGCCTGGAGCTTCTGGAGGCTCAGGGTCTTGCCCGGCTTCTGCGTCACCAGGCTTTGCAGCCGGGAGTCCGGGAAGATGTGGTTGCCGGAAAACTTCATCCCTCCGTAGTTCCATTGGTCACCCTCGGTGACGTAGACGGTCAGGAGGAGCGTGTTCTTTCCCTGCGTCTTCTGGATCTCACGCGTGACCTGGTCGATCTTGGCGTCGACATACCCGCGGTCGGTGTAGTAGGCCACGATGGCGGTCTTGTCCTCCTCCAGCTTCGATTCCTGGAATACCCCCGAATCGAAGAGCTGAGGCGGCTTCGATTTCATGAGGCCCCGCAGCGTGCTCTCCGACGCGAAACGGTTGCCGGAAAAGCGCACTTCCTTGATCGTCGTAGCGAGACCCTCGTTGATGGTGAATACCGCTCGGACGGTGTTCTCCTTGTCCCCGGGGGTGAATGTCGCCCTGATATCTGCGTCCGCGTAGCCCTTGTCGAGGTACAGGGCTCGCACCGCCTCGATATCCGCCTGCAGCTTCGTCTGGTTGGAGAGATCCCCCTTCTTCAACAGGATCTTGTCCTGGATGTCCCGGGTCCCGATCCCGCTGTTGCCCACGATATCAACGGCGGTGATAACCGGCCGCTCCTTGACGCTGAACTCGATGACAACGGAGGTCTTCGTCTCATCGAATGGGAGCGCATTCGGGACGATCGTCTCGAAATAGTCGAGAGCGTACAGTTTCCCTTCGATTTCCCACAGCAGAGGGTCCACGCTGAACTTCTGGCCGACATAAGGGGACACGATGGGCTTCAGGTCATCAGCCTTCACGGTGACGAGCCCGGTGAAGGTGAAGTCCTTGATCGGCTTGCCGACATACCATTCCGGCTCGGGCGCCTGGGCGCCCGCGGCTGACGCCAGGGAGGCGATGAGGACAGCGGTCACGAACAGCGTTTTCGTGGCACGAATCTTCATTCAGGCTCCTTCGGTGACCGTCTCTCCCTAGTAGGAGAATCTCCAGCTGAACGAAAGAGACTGGTCGGTCAGGAACATCGTTTCAGGATGCTGCGGCTGGAAGCTCCAGTCGAGCAGGAAGAACGGGGTCGCCCACTCCATGCTCAGCTCGAGCTGCGGCACGAGCCCGATCCCCGCGCTCGGGAGCGTCGGGTTCGGGCTCGGCGGCAGGCCAACGGGCGGCCCGCTGTACCCGGCGACGCTTGGCGTCTGCAGCCGGAAGAGCATTTCCAGGAAAAGATCGTTCCCGAGGTACTTTCCAAGAGAGACGCTGGTGTTGTCAAGAGGATTGAGCGTCGTGCCGAACACCCTCTGCACGAGGAGATTCTGGATGATCTGCGTGCGGACGGAGACCATGTCGAGACGGAGCACGTCCCGAAGCCTCTGCTCCAGGGGACGCAGGATCCAGGTCTGGCTGATGACGTCGGAAGACATCAGAGCCGCGGAGATACCCAGTCCCTGGGTCTCGGCCCGGGCCACGAAGGGGGCGCCGATCATCGCCATGATGTAGGTGTCAGACCGCGGCGGGTCGGAGCTGAATCGGGGGGTGAACTTGCTGAGAGGGCTGTCGGCGTCGAGGAAGATCTTCATTTCCTCTGCGGACGACGGGTCCCATTCCCGGAGCTCCGCGCGCGCTGTGATCCGGGGATCGAAGTTCTGCTGGTCCTCGTTGAACGCAATGGCGCCCTTCTTGAGGACGAAGCTCCTCTCGAAGTAGTAGATCTCCCCTCCCTGGACGTTCGTTGCCCCCTTCACCGTGTACGCCCCGGTATCTCCGCGGTAGGTGATGGCTACCCTCCCTCCCGGGCTGGCCGTCGTGCGGATGACGGGGTAGTTCTCCGAGGGCCAGGCGAAGTCGACCCGTTTCCCGGTCTCCGCGTCCAGCGCGAGGAACGTGGGGACGTCCTCCGGCACGAACTTGGGAACCTCGTACTGCCCCAGCGTGATGCGGCAGTCCGTCACCTGGATGGCGCCGGTGACGTTTGTCTTCGAATCGTCTCCCTTGATCGTTATGGAACCCTGGACGCGGCCGTCCGCGATCAGGCGGCCGAAGCGCACCTTCAAGTGGGCCGTTGTCTCATTTTCCGTGGAGAACGCCAGGTCGAACGCCTGAGGCTGCCAGTGATCGATGGTGATGGCCAGCTGGGCGCCGAGCCGTGAGGCGCCCGCGTTCACGAGCACCCGGGGCGAGTGGAAGCCCTTGCCGTCGAAGACGAGCTTCGTGTTGATCGGGCCGACCTCGTCCACCGCGTAAGCGGAGCGGAGCCTTCCCCCCACCACCGCCAGCTCTCCCGTGAAGTCAGGGTCTCCGAACGGGCCGGTGAAGGACAGGCGCCCCGAGGCGGTCCCGGAGGTGAAAGTCAGGACAGATCCGCTTCCCGACGCCGTGGGAATCTGCGGGCTCTTCAGGATGGAGTTCAGCACGAGCATGTCGGCGGTGACGATCGTGGCGTTCGCGACAATGCGGTCCCCCACGATCCTCCCGCCCGCGTCGCCGACGAGCGGCAGCGGGCGTGACATGTGGAGCGCAAACGCAAGGTTGGAATCGATCGAGCCGTGGACCGAATTGCCCGGGCCGCCGTCGAAGGTGAGTCTTCCCCTCTCGCCGCGGAAAGAGATGGCCCACGGTGAGTACGGCCGTCCCTCCACCGTGATGCCGCCGAGGCTGAGCGTGCCCTGGAGGCCATGGCTCAGGAGGCCGGCCGCTGTTCCACCCGGAGCTTCGGGGTTGAACTGTCCCTGGAGGCGCGCCGTCAGCTGTACATGGTCCAAGAAGTACTCACCGACGTACGTGGTCTGCACATCGTACGCGCCCTTGGCGATGTCGATCGTGCCGGATGCTCCGCTGATGTGGTGCGCGAGGTAGTCCACCTTCAGCGACGCAATCCGCACCTGCCCGGGGACGAGGCTCACCTGGCCGTTCGCCGCCAGCGGATCGTTCCCGAGCCTGCCATCGTCCAGGTTCATCGCCAGGGTCAGGACAGGTTTTTCAAGAGGTCCGGCCACCGTGCCGCTCCCGGAGAGAGACCCGCGGAAAGAAAACGCGCGAAGACGCCCAAGCGGCACCCGCTTGAACGCGATGTCAGCCGAGACTTCCCCCTTGCCGAGCGTTCCTTTCATGCCGTACGTTTCGGGGCCGTTCGGCGATGCCAGGGAGGCAGTGAACCGGGCGGAGGCCTCGGAAAGGAAGTCCGGTTTGAAGGGATCCGAGGGGAGGGACAGTGATGCTTCGGCCGAACCTTCGAGAGTCGAGTATGAATCCGTGAACTTCACGTGGTCGATGGAGAGTCTCTTCGGCGTGAGGCGGCCGGCGAGCTCGATGGTGTTGCGCTTGGACTCCAGGAAGGGCGCGTCGTAGACGATGAAGGAAGGCGCGCGGATCACCCATTCATCCAGGGAGGAGAAGAGACCCGACAGATCGAACGACAACGCAACGGTGCTTCCCGGCATCGGGACCGGCAGCCGGCGGCCCCGTGCCTCCAGGGAGTAAGTGCCGTCGCGATTGGGAACGACGGAGATCTCGACTCCATAGGCGCCTGTTGCGTAGAGTCCGAGCCTGTCGGAGTAGCGACCGGCCAGGGAGAAAGGAGTGCCGCGGAGCTTGAAATCCGAGGAGAACGACACCTGGGCGCCTTCCCCGATGGAGGCGTTCACGGAGCCCTCGATGGGGTATCCTCGCCAGGATCCTGACAGGCCGCTCACGGTGAGCCGCGACGCGTCCATGTCCAGGGAGAAGCGAACCGCCGTCGTGGGGTCGTCCGCCTGGGCGATGCTGATGTTCCCATTGCTCACCGCGACGCTGGAGAGGTCCGTGGTCACGTCGAAGCTGGCGGACAGGACGTAGCGCGAGAGCCGGCTGCGAACGTCCTCCTGCTCGCGCGTCAGCGGCCCGGCGCCCAGCACGAGATGGTAGACCCGGTCAGGAGGCGCATTCTGGAGGGACGCCGACAGCGACACCGTGGGAGGCGTGTCGGCACGGTGACGGCTCCCCGCAATGGCGTTCCGCAGGGTCTGCCCGAGGCGAAGCTCGCCGCTTGCCGTGACGCGCGACGCTGGCGCATCAGCGAACGACGAGCTGAACGTGAAAGACGTTCCCTTTTCCTGCGGGGACAACGAGAGGGCAAACGCGTCGAATCCGACCTCCCCGATCAGCAGATGGCGCCCCTGGACCGACAGCTTTCCGTCCTGCCGCTCGATGGTGAGGTTGGCGGTCACCCGGTGGCCGCTGCCCGCGTCCACGTTGACCAGAGTGAGGAGGCCTTCGGGAAACATGTCGCTGAACGAAATCTTCCCGTCGAACTGCAGCGTTCCGACGGAAGACGAAACGCGCAGCGGAAAGAAGGACGCCCCGCGCTCGTCACCCAGGAACGTGGATTCCAGGATCACGTCGTGAACCGGCAGCTGGTCGGCGAAGGCGGCGGAAACCCCTCCGCTGTACGCCACGTGATGGTCCTTCAGGGAGTACGTGAGCTTTCCGGATGCCGTGAGCGGAGCGCTCAGCCACGTGTTGAAGCGCTCGAAGCTTCCGGAGAACTGAAACAGCCGGTCCGGCCGCAGCCCATCAGCCTGGAAGTCGACGTTTATCTCCTGCCGGGACAGGTCAGCCGTCATGCCGAGATCGATCGGGGAATGATCCTGGATCTTGTGGACCTGGATCCTGTCCCCCTTCCAGACGACCTGAAGCGTCTGTTTTCCGACGCGGAGGACTGAGCTGTCGAACTCCAGGAGGCGCATCGTCAGGTCGGACCAGGTGAACCGGCGATCGATCTTGCCCTCCACCCCGAGGGTGGAGGAAAAGGCGAATCCAGAGGTCAACTCGCCCTGGCAGTCGCCGCGCAGGGACACGGCAAGGGCTTCCGAGCTCGCGTCTATCTGGAAAAACAGGTCGCTCAGCGTGAATGAGCCATCGCTTGTCTGGAGGGAAACCCCGACATTCGCGCCGGTGATCCTGGCCCGCAGGCCGCTGGCGCCGCTTCCTGCCTGCGTCAGGCGCTGCAACA
Organism: Spirochaetia bacterium; assembly: GCA_035542415.1. GTDB lineage: Bacteria > Spirochaetota > Spirochaetia > SZUA-6 > Fen-1364 > Fen-1364. Next base: position 2,893 of record DATKLM010000099.1, on the reverse strand, counting down.
GCTCCAGGACGTTCTGATCTTTCCGTACATCGAGGGAAAACCTTGTGTTGAGGATCCGGATCTCCCGTACAGCCCCTACGGGATCCCGGCGCGCCAGCAGATGGACGAGGCTGTAGTAGATCCGCACCCGGTGAATCGTGAGGAGCGGCCTGGTGGAGTCCGGAGTGTCGTGGATGACCAGGTCGCGAACCTCGAGATAGCTCAGGAACGACGGGGAGATGCCCGCGTAGGAAATCCGGTGCCCCAGGAGCGTTTCCAGTTCCTCCACGCTCAGTGCCTTCAACTCCTGCATGCGGGCCGCGAGCTCGCGGTTGATGACCGATCCGAGGACGAGGGTGAGACCCAGGAGTGCGGCAAGGCTTACAAGGGCAAATGCAGTGACAAGAGCTTTCCTCAATCCCGTCTCTCCAGGCGGAAGCGGAACGTGATCGTTCCTACCTCGTCTTTCCTCCCTTCCACCCGGGAGAAGAGGAACTCACGGAGGGCTGCCTCAACGCTGGCATCGATTTCAGTATACCCTGAACTCTTCACGATTTCCACATGAGTCACGTTTCCACCAGGCGCGACCGTGATGCGGGCCGCGCATTCGACCTCGAGGCCTGCCGCGCTGAGCACGGGCGGGAACCGGGGGTCCCGCCGGACAATGACAGCGCGGGGCGCGCTTCCTTCCCATCCATACTCGGCCTGGGTCCCCTCGGTTGGGGCGGCCGACGGGAGATCGGAAAGGACGTCCGCCGGGGAAGGCAAGGGCGGGCGGGGCGGCAGAGAAGTCTCCTCGCGGGGCCCGGCGCCCGGCGGCCGTCCCCCTGCGCCGATAGGATCCACCACCCCGGGAGCGCCGCCTCCGCCCGCGGCCGGCGCTGCCTCCGGTGCAGCCTGTCGAGGCTCCGGGGGAAGCGGAACGCGCGCGTCCGCGGGCGTTGTTCGGCCAACCGCCGCCGACCGATCGAGAGCAGGCTCATGACTGGATGAAACACCCACGGCGGACCGGAGGGAGACCTCGATTGGCCGGGGAGGAAGCGGCTCGGGTTTCCTGGCGACGACGATGAACAGGGACACGAGCAGCAGGACCGCGTGAGCGCTGCCCGAGAGCAACCACGGAAGGGCGTTGCGTCCGTCAGCTCCACCGTCCTCCTGATACCGGGGAGGCCGCGGGATTGTGAAGGTACCGGTGGTCCGGGGAAGCGGCCGCCTCCGTTGCGGTGATGAAGGGGCTTTTTGTCCCTGCGCTGAAGGGCGGCCAGGTTTCCGCGGGCCGCTCACGAGGGAGAGGCTCCCACCGGATCGCGGACCCGCCACTCCGACGGCGGGGCTGCGCTGGTCCCGGCGGGCGGCTGGATGGGCGGAAGGGCGGGCGTCTCCGGCCGCTCCAGGTCCACGTCAGGCACGAGAAAGCCGCTGTCCTCCGGCGGAGCCGGCACGGGCAGGGCGGTGTCATCCTGGCCCCTGACCGTGATCTGCCGGTCCATCTCTCCTGGTGCCCTGCCGCCGGCCTCGGAGCCGGCGCCCCGTTCGGCCTGCTGAGCTCCCGCCGTACCGAGTGCTCCGAGGAGAGTCAAAGCGATGACAAGGCACGCAGTTCTCATTACAATCAACGCCCGGTGTCATCGACTATACTTCAGAACTTTGTCGTGCTGGAAGGGCTGGACGGCGCCGGCACCTCGACACAGCTGAGGATGCTGGACCGGAAGCTGGATGCTGAGGGCGTCCGCCACGCCGCCACGTGGGAGCCCACGGACGGTCCCGTGGGCCTGCTCCTGCGATCGATCCTCGCGCGGGAGGTCGGTCTTCACCCCGCAACCACCGCGATGCTCTACGCGGCAGACCGCAACCAGCACGTGAACGACCCGGACACCGGCATCGTGGCCCTCGCCTCGCAGGGTGTCCTGGTCGTCAGCGACCGCTACGTGTTCTCCAGTCTTGCGTACCAGTCCATCCAGTGCGGGTTCGAGTACGTCCTCGGTTTGAACGCCGGCTTTCCCCTTCCCCAACTCCTGATCTTCCTGGACACGCCGGTCGAGGTTTCCCAGGCGCGGCTCGCTTCGCGCACGAAGGTGGAGCTCTTCGACGGTGTGTCGTTCCAGACCCGCGTCCGGGACGCCTACCTGCAGGCATTCGACAGGTTCCGCTCCACCGGAATGCGCATCTGCGTGGTGGACGGGAATCGGCCTGCCGACGAGATCCACCGAGAGATCTGGAATCTGACCTCGGCGCTGCCGATAACCAGAATGTGAAGAAAGCCCTTCTCGCGCTCCTCCTTGCCGCCGTTCCTCTGCTCCCTGCCGCGGGGTGGCGGATCTTGTATGCCGAGCAGTACTACCGGCTCTATCACGAGCAGCTTCACCACTACCCCGACGACGTCATGGAGGACATCCACTACCTCGAGCTTGCTCTGAAAGCGGACTTCGCGCCTTTTGCCAATCCCCTGTACGCCCTTGCGGTGATCCACGACACGACGGAGTGGGAGCGATACCGCAACCTGTTTTACATGCACGTGAACCTGAAGCTGATCTACCTCTATCTCCAGCTGGGCGCCAAGTACGACAAGATGGTCGCGTACTTCTACAACTACCCGTGGAAGAGGCAGAACCTCGAGAGTCTTGCGACCGCCGAGCAGGTCTACAAAGTTGCCTACGGCTGCTGGACGGAAGCGCAGAAGTGGTCGGCGCTCGCGTGGGGCATGCGCGACGTCCACCTTCCGCAGATCCAGGAGTGGGAAGACGAGAACTTCCGAATCGAGAACGGCGATCTCGACTACAAGGACACGATCGACCGACAGCTCGCCCGTCTGGAGCAGGTGCGGGCCGACTTCCAGAAGATGGACCAGCACACCTACTGAGACCCGCGCCTCACGGGATCACGCTACCGTATCAGCATTGCATCGCCGTACGCG
>DATKLM010000098.1:0-3973 GCA_035542415.1 Spirochaetia bacterium | reverse complement strand
CACCGGAGGGCACGCCGTTCTTCGCCGGAACCTACATTCCCCGGGAAACGGCGTATGGCCGCCTGGGCATGCTCGGGCTGATCCCCCGGATCCGCGAGCTGTGGGAGACGCGCCGTGACGAGCTTGTCTCCTCCGCCCAGGCAGTCGCCGCCGCGCTCTCCCAGGAAGCGGCCCCGGAGGCGCCCGGCGCGGTGTTCGACGGCGCGACGGCTTCCTCCGCGGCCCTCGCACTCTGGGGAAGATACGACCACGCGCACGGCGGCTTCGGCGGCGCGCCGAAGTTCCCCATGGCCACCGTGTATCCTCTTTTGCTGCGCGCATGGAAGCGCACCGGTGACGAGCGCGCGTCCCGCATGGTGGAGATGACGCTCTCCTCCATGCGAAACGGAGGGATCTACGACCAGGTGGGATTCGGGTTCCACCGCTACGCGACTGATGGGGCGTGGCAGGTTCCCCACTTCGAGAAGATGCTCTACGACCAGGCTCTCCTGTCCATCGCCTACATCGACGCCTGGCGAGCCACGAGGAACGACTTCCATGCGCGGACAGCACGGGAGATCTGCGCCTACGTTCTGCGTGATCTGGCGCTGCCGGAGGGAGGCTTCGCCTCCGCGGAGGACGCCGACAGCGAGGGTGAGGAGGGCAGGTTCTACCTGTGGACGCGCCCGGGCCTGGAAGCTGCGCTCCCCGAGGCAGAGCTTCCGCTGTTTCGCTCGATCTATGACCTGGACGGAGCCGGGGAGATCGTCCTCCATCGGCACACGGCAGAGACCGCGGCACCGGGACGCGCTGAGGAGATTCTCCGGCAGGCGCGGGCCCGGAGGGTCCGGCCCTCACGTGATGACAAGGTGCTTGCGGACTGGAACGGCCTGATGATAGCGGCGCTCGCCAGAGCCGGCGGTGCGTTCGGGGAGGAGTCCTTCTGCACGGCGGCGGCCCGGGCCGCGGACTTCGTACTGTCGAAGATGCGCGATCCTGACGGCAGACTTTTCCACCGCTGGCGGGACGGACAGGCGGCAATCGGTGCCTTCGCGGAGGACTACGCGTTTCTGGCGTGGGGTCTGCTGGAGCTCTACGAGGCGACGCTGGAGCCGCGATTCCTCGCCCAGGCCCTGGACTGCGCGGAGGCGCTGGCCTCCCGGTTCTGGGACGCGGAGTCCGGGGGCCTTTTCCGGACCGCGATGGACGCTGAGGAGAGCCCCGCGCAGCGCACCCGGCCCATCCAGGACGGGGTGGTGCCGTCGGCCAACTCCGTGGGCTTCCTTGTTTTCGCGAAGCTCGCCGAGATCACCGGATCAGCGGCCCACCGCGACCGGGCGCAGGCAATTGCCGGCCTCTACCCAAAGGAGGCGCAGTCCAACGCGCTCGCCTACTCCTTCTTTCTCACGGCGCTCGACTTCTTCCTCGGTCCGACCATCCAGGTGGTTGTTGCCGGAGATCCGGATGCGGACGATACCCGCGCGATGATCCGGGCGTGCCGGGAGAGATTCCTTCCCAATGCCACGCTGGTTCTTCGACCGGCGGGTGACCGAGGGAGAGACATCGTGAAGCTCGCGCCGTTCGTCGAATTTCAGGACATGATCGGCGGAAAAGCGACAGCCTACGTCTGCACGAGCTGGGCCTGCGCGCTCCCGACGACGAGCGTGGAAGAGATGGTCTCCCGGCTGGATGCGCCGTTGTCCGAGTCCGCCTCAGCCTGAACGGCCCGGCTCGTTCGCTATCTTCGCGTACATCGAGTCCAGGATCTGCGCCAGGGGGAACGGCCGCGCGTGCTCCGGCGTGCAGGGCTCCCGTCCCGTGTCGAGATTCTGGTTCCCGACCCTCTCGCCGAGGCCATCCGGTGACGCCTGGCCGCACAGAACCGCGTAGAGGTCTTTCAGCATTCCGACGCACTCCGCCAGAGCGTCCTCGTACAGGTCGATAAAGCTGGCCCGGGATTCGGCCGACGCATCGCAGGGATGGCACCAGCGCTCGTGTCCCAGGTTGAGGAAGTCGTATCCCTCCGGAAGCTCCCGAGGATGGATCAGCCCGAGGCGCTTCGCCTTGAAGCCTTCCTTGCGGTCTTTGCGGAACACCAGCTTCGGGAGCTCGCCGTTTCTGTGGTTCGTCACCTTGTAGAAGAAGATGGTGTCGTGGTAGGCGTTCTCGATCCTCTGGCGGTCGCGGCTCTTGTAGCCGAACGCCGGGTAGACAGCGTGCAGGCCCTTGACCAGAGCCTTGACGACAGGGTAGGGCAGGGCCCGGCCGCAGCGCACCTGGGAGAGGAAGTCGAAATCGTCCAGGGACATTCCGCGTCGCGCGAGCAGCACGAGCACGTCGATGATGCGCTCGAAGAAGGGATGCGAGTGGTAGAACCGGTGCGTGCTCGCGTCCCGGGGATCCACCCAGCCGGAGAAGAAGCCGATGTAGGGGTGCGCCTTGCGGTCCAGCGGGCCGTGCGTGGCGAAGCCCAGGATGAAAGCGTCGAGGTCCGACCCGGGATCGGAGCCGAGTCGAAGCGCCTCGCGGGCCATCTGTTCGACGAGGCTTCCGAAGCCACGGTGATGGAGCGCCGCGCCGTAGCGCAGCCCGGTCGGCATGGTTCTCTGGTTGTGGTAGAAGAAGTCCGGGCCCTGGGCGCCGAAACGGATCAGGTTCCCGTGCGTCGAAAGGAGGGCCTCGGCTTTCTCACCGAGCGCCCCGCGCAGCGCTTCTTCGGCAAACAGCAGGTGCGTGAAATGCGCCGGCATGGCCGCAGAGTAGCATAAAACCCCGGGAGCATCAGCGGCGCAGCCCTTGACTTTTTTCCGACCGCCAATACACTGTGCCCCGATCGCCGCTGTAGCTCAGACGGTAGAGCAACGGACTGAAAATCCGTGTGTCATCGGTTCGATTCCGATCGGCGGCACTATCCATGAATGCCTTGATGCCTCACAAAGCCACAGGCGAGTCGAGCACTTCGCGCACCGTGCGGAGAAGTCCTGCCGCCGAAAAAGGCTTCTGGACCAGTTGAACTCCTTTGTCGAGCACCCCGTGGTGCACGATTGAGTTCTCGGTGTATCCGGACATATACACGACCTTTATGCCGAGGCATCGCGCTGTAACCTGCTCAGCCACTTCGGGTCCGTTCATACTAGGCATGACCACGTCTGTGATCAGCAGGTCAATCCGGCCGGATCGGCCGGGCAGCGCGGCTAGCGCTTCGAAACCGGTGCGAGCGGCAATGACGGCATAGCCTGCCCCGCTCAGGATCGACTTGGCAAGGCCGCGCACCCCGTCGTCATCCTCAACGAGCAGAATGGTCTCCGCGCCGCCTTTCAGGTGGGACATGGACTCGGGGTGCGACGCGCCCAGATTGTTCTCCTCGTGGCTCCGTGGGAGGTAAATCTTGAAAGTCGTTCCCTTGCCAGTCTCGCTGTAGCAAAAGACGAACCCGTTACTCTGCTTGACTATCCCGTAGACCGTCGCGAGGCCCAGCCCAGTTCCTTTGCCCTTTTCTTTCGTTGTGAAAAACGGCTCGAAAATGCGGTCAAGGATCGACTGGTCCATTCCGTGGCCGTTGTCGCTCATGGCTAGAAGGACGTATTCGCCTTCATGTATCTCGGGGTGCAGATGGCAATAAGCCTTGTCGAGGACCACGTTCGAGGTCTCAATGGTCAGCACCCCTCCGAGAGGCATCGCGTCCCGCGCGTTCACTGCGAGGTTCATAACCACTTGCTCGATCCTCCCCGGGTCCGCGAGGACCAGCCCCTCGTCCTCGGTCGACCGAATGGTGAGGTCGATGTCTTCCCCGATCAGCCTCTGCAGCATCTCCTGCATGGCAACGATCAGTGATCCCAGCTTGATCACTCGGGGCTGGAGGATTTGCTTCCTGCTGAAAGCAAGAAGCTGCGAGGTAAGGGCGGTGGCCCTGTGTGCCGCACGCTGAATCTCCTTCGCGTCTTTCTGCATGCCGTTTCGCACCTTTTCCACCAAGAGATCAGCATAGCCATTG
>DATKLM010000097.1:0-4498 GCA_035542415.1 Spirochaetia bacterium | reverse complement strand
GACGTCGGTCAGGAGCGACTGGCTTGCGTACTTTTCCAGCAGCGTTGCCAGGACCGTCGCCAGGAGAACCGACTTGTTCGTGATGCCCTTGAGGGAGATGAAGTTCTTGCGGATCTTCGCGAACACGTTGTCGATGTGCGCGGAGGCAACCACGGAAAACTCGCTGAGGAGGTGAGGAGAGGCTCCCTTCACCTCGACGACGATCTTTTTCAGAAAGTCCCCGATCAGGATCTCCGTCTCCGGGTCGATGTACGGCATGATGAGGAGGAGGCGGAACACCCGCGTGGGGAACCGCAGCCGTCCCTGGAATTGCGACAGGGACTGGAGGAACGCCTGTACCGTCTGCCGCGGCGCTTTCTGGAGCGTCTCCAGGACCGCGTTGGCCTGCGGGTTCTTCGCCTTCATCGTGGAAAGGCACAGGTAGCACCCCAGGGGGACCGGAGAAAGAGAGTCGTTGGCGATTCCGGGCACCTCGGAGCTGCCCGACTGGAGCATCTTCCGGAAGGCCGCTTCCTGGACACCGGCGGACGCCCGCGGCAGCGTGTCTTTCAGGAAGGAGTAGCGTTCCGCCTCCACGAGCGCCTCGGCGGCGGCCTGTTTGACGGCGTCATTCTGCTTGGGATCCACGTACACGGACTGGTTCAGCTCGAGCACCGGCTGCCCGGACGGCGAGATCGTGTTGATGGCGCGGAGAATCTCCGATCGAAGCTCCTCCTCCGGAAAGTGGTTGAAATACTTGATGAGCATCGCCGTGGAGGACGGGGCGCGGATTGCGGCGAGGGACCGGATGGCCGCGATGCGCTGCGACTTCCTTCCTCTTTCGATGATCTGGTACAGGTGCGGGATGGCGATCTCGTTTCCGAGAGAACCGGAGGCGCGGATGGCGGCCTCGCTCACCTCCATGTCCGAGTTGTAGAACTCCTTGACGAGCAGGTTGAAGATCTCCTCGTCGTAGTAGCTCTTGAGGAGGGTGAGCGCCGTGATCTTGCATTCACGGCTGAGGGCGCCTGTCGATGTGCCTTCGGAAGTTTGTTGCGCCATTTTTTATCAGCAAACCCCCATCCCACGCTATGGTACCGCCCCACCCTCCCGCTGTCAATCAGAGCCGGTTTTCTGAGGGGCGCCGTCGAACGCGCGTGTTGTCACCGCGCGCCGGCCGGCATATAGTGCGAGGCATGAAACCGCTGCGCGCTCTCGCCGCCGCGCTGCTCCTGCTGTCCCTGCTGGTCCTGCTCGCGGGCTGTGCCACATCGGCCGGCGCCAAGGTGATCGCCTCTGACTACTACAATATCGGCAACGCGTTCTTCGATCTTGGACAGTACGACAAGGCTGTTCTCTACTATCAAAGCGCGCTTCGCGTGGATCCGAGCATGGTGAAGGCAGACTACAACCTCGCCCTGACCTTCGTCAGAATGAAGCGCAACGACGATGCCGTCGCCATACTCAAGCGCCTTCTGTCGAGTGACCAGAAGAACACCACCATCATGGCCGCCCTCGGCTGGGCATACCACCAGGCGGGAAAAGACGCGGACGCCCTCGCGCAGTACGACATCCTTCTGGCCCTTTCCCCGGCGGACCAGAACGCCTGGTACAACAGTGGAATTATCCTGTGGAAGCTGGACCGCAAGCCGGAGGCGCTGGTTCGTTTCCGCAAGGTTCTCGCCATTGCGGCGGATGACACGGACGCCTTGTATGCCGCGGGATCCATCCTCCTGTCCATGGACGACCCCCAGGGTTCCGCGGACATGCTTTCACGCTACGTGGACAAGAAGTCTGATGACGTGGACGCCTGGTACCTGATCGCTGCCGGAGCGGAACGCCTCCACAAGTACTCCCGCGCCCTGGAGGCGTACGACAGGATCATTTCCCTCGATCCCAAGCAGGGCGCCGCATGGTTCGGCGAGACGCGTCTTCTCCTCAGCGTCGTGGAGGATCCTCAGAAGGGACTGGATGCCCTGGGCAAGGCTCTTGCCGCCGGCTTCAAGGACCGGGACGCCATCAAGGCGCTGCTCGCCTCCCCGCAGCTTCTGGAAAAGGACAAGGTGGAAGCGGCGCTCAAGGAGAAGGACCTGCTTCCGCCTCCGGAGCCAGCAAAGACGGACCAGAAGCTCGGGCAGAGCACGGACCAGAAGCCCGGCCAGCCAACAGACCAGCCGCCGCCGCAGAAGCCGGCTCAGAAGCTGGACAAGCCGTAGCGCCGCGCCGATCTCAGCGCGGTTGGCCGAGCACCTTTCGGATCTGGATCAGCGTGTCCTCCGGGGACGTCGATGAATCGATGTCCCGAAGGAGTCCCTTCCCCTTGTAGAACGCGATCAACGGCTCGGTCTGCTTCTTGTATACGTCGAGCCTGTTCGTGATCGACTCCAGCGTGTCATCCGGCCTGGTGTACAAGACGCCGCCGCACTTGTCGCACACGCCTTTGACCTTCGACGGCATGTTCTTCACGTGGTAGATGGTCCCGCAGTTTTTGCAGATCTCCCGGCCCGAAAGGCGCTGGATCACGCCGTCATCGCTGATGGTGAAGTTCACGACCGCGTCAATGGTCTGGAACTCCGCGAGCGCGGTTGCCTGGGGGATGGTGCGCGGAAAGCCGTCGAGAATGTATCCCTTGCGGGCATCCTCCCGCGCCAACCGCTCCCGCACGATGCTGACGGTGAGCTCATCAGGAACGAGATCTCCGCGTCCAAGGATCTCCTTCACCTTCTTGCCGAGATCCGTCTCCCGCTTGATGGCCTCCCGGAAGATGTCTCCCGTGGAGACCTGGGGAATGCCGTACTCCTTGCTTACGAGGGTCGCGAGAGTGCCCTTGCCTGCGCCCGGAGGTCCGAGAAAGATCAGTTTCATCCCTTTTACACCTCTGTCACCACGGTCACCGGCTCCGGACCGTACTTCCGCAGAATCTGGTAGCGGACGGTGCACGCCTTGCTGCAGTGCCCGCCGTCAAACCCTTTTCCACGGAGGAAGAACCTGCCGCAGTTGATGCAGGAGGTGTACGCCCTCGCGCACTCCTCGGAGCACCAGGCCCTGCCCGTCGCTTCTGCGGCGGGAACGTGGCGTCCACAGGTGCGGCAGACGACATAGCGGGTCATGTGCCGCTCGCGAAGTCCGTGAGGTAGGACACCTGCGCCGGCGTCAGGGTGTCCAGCTTCTTGCCCATGGTAGCGAGCTTGAGAGAGGCGATCTCCATGTCCTGCTTCCGGTCAATGGTGTACACCTTCTTCTCCATGGACGGCCCTTCCCGGGAGAGACGGACGAGCGAGAGGAACTGGTTTGCGAACGACATGTCCATCACCTCGGAGGGATGGCCCTCCGCTGCCGCGAGGTTGACGAGCCTTCCCTTGGCGAGGAGGTAGATCCTGCGCCCATCCTTCAGCGTGTATTCCTCGTTGTTGGGGCGGACTTCCCGGACGGACGTGGCCAGGGAGGCCAGATCCGGGATGTTGATCTCGCAGTCGTAGTGACCGGTGTTGCACACCACCGCGCCGTCCTTCATCTTCTCGAAGTGCTTCCTGACGATGATGTCCTTCACGCCCGTTGCCGTGATGAACAGGTCCCCGCGCGCCGCGGCCTCGTCCATGGGCATCACGTCGAACCCGTCCATGACGGCGCGCAGCGCATACACCGGATCCACTTCGCACACCACGACGTGGGATCCCATGCCGCGCGCCCGCGTGGCCACGCCCCGACCGCAGTGGCCGTAGCCGGCCACGACGAAGGTCTTGCCGGCCATGAGGATCGACGTGGCCCGAAGAATTCCATCGACGGACGATTGCCCGGTCCCGTACACGTTGTCGAAGTCCGATTTCGTTTCTGCGTCGTTGACCGCGATGATGGGGTAGAGAAGCTTTCCGGCGCTTCCCATGGCTCGGAGGCGGTGAACGCCGGTGGTCGTCTCTTCCGTCCCGCCGAGGATTGTCTTTGCCAGGTCGGTCCGCGAGCTGTGCACCCGGAAGATGAGATCAGCGCCGTCGTCGAGAGTGAGGGTGGGCTTCAGCTCCAGCGTCTTGTCGATGGCCCAGTAGAACTCATCCCGCGACTGGCCGTGCCACGCGTAGATCGAATGACCTTCATCGGCGAGTGCCGCGGCAACATCATCCTGCGTGGAGAGGGGATTGCAGCCGGACCAGGAGATCTCCGCGCCGGCCGCCACGAGGGTCTTCACGAGCACCGCGGTTTCCTTGGTCACGTGCAGACAGCCGGCAACGCGCATGCCTTTCAGCGTTTTGGAAGCCCGGTGCTTTTCCCGCAGGGCCATCAGGACGGGCATGCGAGACTCTGCCCATTCGATCTTCAACTTCCCCGCGGGCGCAAGGCCGGGATCGCTGATCTTGCTCTTGTCCATTTCCTCTCCTGCTCTTTTTCAGATTGATCTTCTCAATAGAGTAGTGACCGCAATGGAGCGAGTCAAGGCGACGACGTATTCGGCGTCATTTCGCGGCGACGACGTATTCGGCGTCATTTCGCGGCGACGACGTATTCGAAAGGCCCGAAACGCGGG
>DATKLM010000096.1:0-7471 GCA_035542415.1 Spirochaetia bacterium | reverse complement strand
AACTCCGCCACCCAGCTCGCGCAGAGCGACAAGGTCGTCGCGATGCTCGGGTTCAGCGACAGCGACATGGTGATGGCCGCTGCCCCCGTGGCGGCGAAGGCCGGGATCGTGTTCGTGACCTCCGGCGCCACCTCTCCGAAGCTGCCCGACCAGGTGCCGGACTATCTCTACCTCGCCTGCTTCGGCGACAACGTGCAGGCGGCGGCGGGAGCCGAGTACGCGTTCGACACTCTGAAGGTAAAGACCGCCTACCTGCTCATCGACAAGGGCATGGAGTACACGCTCCTTCTGGGCAAGTACTTCAAGGAGCGGTTCACCGAGCTGGGCGGAACCATCACGCTGGAGGACACCTACCAGGGCGGCGACAAGGACTTCTCCGCGCAGATCACGAAGCTCAAGGGACAGAAGAAGTCGTCGGACCTGCTGTACATTGCCGCAGGGCCGGACGACATCGGCACCGTGGTGAAGCAGTTCCGTGACGCCGGCGTGAAGAAGCCGATCATGGGCGGCGACGGGTACGACACGCCGCTTCTCGTGCAGGTTGCCGGGGCCGGGGCGGAAAACGTGTACTTCACGACGCACTCGCTCATGGACTCCGAGCTGGGCACGGATGCGGTGAAGAAGTTCATCGCGGCCTACCAGGCGGAGTACAAGAACCCGCCGGAAAACGCATTCGCCGGCCTGGGATATGACACGGTGAAACTGATCGCTGACGCCATCAAGCGCGCGAACTCCGCGGACCCCAAGGCCATCCGCACGGCCCTCCAGGGCACGAAGGACCTCGCCGGCGTGACCGGCGCCATCTCCTACCAGCCGGGAAGCCGCATCCCCCAGAAGGGGGTCACGGTGATTCTCGTGAAGGGGGGGAAGTTCACTCTCGCCCAGGAAGTGGTCCCCCAGAAGGTTCCCGCTCCCTGATCCTGCACCCGACGCAGCCGGGCCGCTCTGTCGGTCCGGCTGCAATCTTTGTGAGGAAAGGCACACCATGAAGAAGAACCCCCTCGACATACAGCACCTCAGCTCGGCGGATTTCGCGGCGTCGCCGTTCGAGAAGGTGATCCTTCCCCTGGGGTCCCTGGAGAGCCACGGAGGGCACCTGCCCTTCGGCACGGACGCTCTCACCGCGTACCTTGTCGCGCTCGATATCGCGGCGCGCCTGCCGAAGACAGCGGTCCTGCCTCCGCTGAACTATGGGGTGAGTGAGCATTACAAGAGCTTTCCGTTCACGATCTCCGTGCAGTTCGAGACGGAGATCGCCTTTCTCAGGGACATCTTCGAATCGATCCACCGGGAGAGAATCCGCAAGGTCTTCGTCATGAACGGACACGACGGGAACATCGCTCCCATCGAGATTGCTGCCCGCTCGGCAAAGGTTGCCCACCCCGATATGAAGATCGTGTCCCTGGACGCGTGGTGGAACATGGTCGGAGACATCCTCCCCGCGGACTTCTTCCAGGTGTGGAAGGGGCTGGGCCACGGCGGCGAAGGGGAGAGCTCCATCTGCCTCGAGCTGTTCCCCGAGCTGTGCGACATGTCGAAAGCGCGGGGCGTGGTCCCCCGGCTGCCGAAGTACGTGGACGTGAAATGGACGTTCGACGAGCTCACGAACACCGGCACGAGCGGAGACCCGACGAAGGGCACGAAGGAAAAGGGCAGGAAGATGCGCGAGGTGCTGGTGGACACCGTCGTGAAGATCCTCTCGGACCTCGACGCGAAGAACTGGGACTACCGCTCGCCGGAAGTGGCCGCGGGGAAGAAGAGCTGAGGCAGATCGCGCGAAGCGCGATATCCGGTTGACGCGTCTGCCGGTATCAGAGGTCCGCTCGCCCGAAACGGGACGGTAGTTCTTTCGCGGCCCGCCACATCTCGATAATCGCGGGCTGCGAGCTCCCGCCATGGCCGGCAGCCTGGCCTGCCACCAGGACCTCGTGCGCCATGGCGGTCATCGGCACGGGGATCCTGCTTTCCGTTGCCAGCAGCCGCGCGTAGCCGAGGTCCTTCTCCAGCATGTTGATCGTTCCCCCCGGGGTGTAGTCGTGCTCCACGATGGACTTGGCGCTCACCTCGAGGACCTTCGATCCCGCCCAGCCGTCGCGAATGGCCTCGTGGAGCAGGCGCGCATCCACGCCGTTTGCCTCCGCGAGGGCAAAGCCCTCCGCGATGACGGCAAACGCGGCACCCACGATCATGTTGTTCACGAGCTTTGCCACGGCGCCGGCACCGACCTCACCGACCCTGACCACCGACGTGCCCACGGCGGAGAGATACGGGAAGCAGCGCTCAAAGGTCCTCTGCGCCGCTCCGACCATGATGGCCAGGCTGCCGGCCCGTGCCGCCGGCTCTCCGCCGCTCACCGGCGCGTCCGCGAACTCGATGCCCTTGTCTGCGAGCCGGGCGGCGATCCTTCGTGACACGGAAGGAATGTTCGTGCTGAAGTCGATGACGACGGATCCCGCCTTCAGGCTCTCAGCCAATCCTCCGGCGCCGATCGTGACGCCTTCCACGATCTGAGCTGACGGCAGGGACAGGCAGACGATGGAACACCGGCCAGCCAGGTCGGCCATGCTCCCGGCCCGGGCGATATTGGGAAGCCCGGCAGCGCGGGAGTCGTCCAGGTCAAAGCCGATGACGGCACACGACTTTCCCAGGTTCACGGCCATGGGACGCCCCATGATCCCCAGCCCGACGAATCCCACCGAGTCCGCCATGACGTTCTCCCCCTGTCGGGCGTGAATATACCGCGGCCGCTCCGCCGGTGTACAATGGCTCGGGACGGGGAGGCCGCAATGACCTTTCAGAAAACCACCGTTGCCCGCATGAACGCGCCGTATGCCATCACCAGCCTGGTGATCGACGGCGCGCTTCGCGTCGCGTGCGCCACGGAAGACCACGGCCCGGCGCTCATCATGGCGCCGCCCTGGCGGGAAGCGCGCACGCTCGTGCCCGGTCCCGGCGGCTGCATGTCCCTCCTGCCCGATCGGAAGAACTCCGGCCAGCTCTTTGCCATCATGGGCTGCTTTCCCGGGTACAAGTTCCAGGGAGCGGGCATCTTCCAGCTTCGCGGCGGAGGCTCCGGAAGCTGGGCCGCCTCACGGATCTTCGACCTCCCGTTCGCGCATCGCATCGAGACCGTGGAGAGCCCGACAGCCCGCTGGATCGTCGCCGCGAACCTTGCCGCGGACAAGTCAGATCCGTCCGACTGGTCGAAGCCCGGCGCGGTCTGGGCAGCGCGGCTGTCGGATGATGGGGACCCGCGGTCCGGGCTCGAGCCGGTCGTGAAGGGCATCCATAAGAACCACGGTCTTCTCCTGACGCGCATGGAGGGCCGCTCGGCGCTTCTCATCGGCGGGACAGAGGGCCTGTTCTCGATCGACGTGCAGGCCGTCGGACCGAAATGGCCCACGCGCCAGATAACCACGGTGGAGACGAGCGAGATGGCCGTTCTCGACCTCGACGCGGACCGCGCGGACGAGCTGGCGACCATCGAGCCGTTTCACGGGAACGCGCTGCGGGTCTATAAGCATGGCCGGGGCGGCTGGAGCGTCGCATGGGAAGGCGAGCTGAGCTTCGGCCACTGCGTCCTGGGCTGCTCCCTCGGCGGAGCGCCAGGCCTCCTTGTGGGAAACCGGGCCGGAGACAAGAGCCTGCTGTTCTTCCGATTCGACAAGACACTGAAGCCCGAACGGATCGTCGTGGACCATGGCGTGGGCCCCGCAAACATGGCTGTCCTGGATCACGGCGGGAAACAGCGCATCTTCTCCACCAATCAGGCAACGGGGGAGATTGCCATGTATACGGTGGCGTAGCCGGCGCGGGCCTATGTCTTCCTGGGGAGAGCCCTTAGTGAGCCTACGGAGATTCCGCCGTCCACCAGGAGGAGCTGCCCGGTAACGTACCGGCTCTCCTCGGATGCGAGGAACACCACGGCGCCGTCAAGGTCATTCGGCGCGCCGGGCCTGCCCAGCGGAATCCGCTCGGTGAGGTAGTCCACCCAGCTGGTGTCCTGGTACATCACGGCGTTCTGCGCCGTCTTGAACCAGCCGGGGGCAAGACAGTTCACCGTGATCCCGTACTCTCCCCAGTCGTGCGCAAGGCTCATGGTGAGCTGCCGGATCCCGCCGCGGCTGGCGCCGTAGGGCCCGAGCCCCGCGTATCCGGCGACCGAGGTCACGGAGCCGATGCTGATGATCCGGCCGTAGCGCGCGGGGATCATGAACCGGGCCACGGCCTGGGACACGAAGAAGGCGCCGCGCAGGTTGGTGTCCAGGACGAGGTTCCAGTCGTCCCACGTCACCTCGACGGCGCGCTTGCGCACGTTGCAGCCGGCGTTGTTCACCAGGATGTCGATCCTGCCGAATGCCCGGTGGGCCGCGTCCGCCATGGCCTGGATGCTGTCGTGGCTGCGCACGTCCAGCTCGAGGGAAGCGACACGCCTGCCCATGCCTTCGATCTCAGCGGCGAACGGGGCCAGGGACTCCCGGGTCCTGCTCGTGATGATGAGGTCTGCGCCGGCCCGGGCGAGCGCGCGTCCCAGGTACTGGCCCAGGCCGCGGCTTCCTCCCGTGACAAGCGCCACGCGTCCCGAAAGATCGAACATCTTCTCCGTGCTCATGGCTTCAGAATGACCTTCATGAGGCTGGGATCGCGATGATACAGGCGATCAAACCACGCGGCGCCCTCGGAGAGCGGAGCTTCCGCGGACAGGATCAGGTCCAGCCTCAGCAAGCCTGACGCCATGAGACTCAGGCAAGCCGGATATTCACCCTGGGAGGCGCATGACCCGAGGAGAGAAATCTGCCTTGTGACGACGGTCTGCAGGGGAAGCTCCACCCTGGGAGAGACGTTGCCCACGAGCGCCACCCGGCCGCCCTTCCTCACCGAGCCCACCGCGCTCTGAACCGCGGCGCTCACGCCCACTGCCTCGAACGCCATGTCGGCGCCCCGGCCGCTCGTTCGGGACAGCACGACCTCCGCAAATCCAGAGGCCGCAGGATCCAGCACTGCGTCCGCACCGCACTCGCGCGCCCTCCCGAGCTTGGCCGGGTCCACGTCCGCTACAAGGACGCTTGAGCAGCCTGATGCCTTCAGACATTGCAGGACCATGAGGCCGATCATGCCGGCCCCGATGACGACCGCCGTCTCCTGGATCTCCGGCCTTGCCAGCCGGACGGCATGCATCGCAATGGCCAAAGGTTCCACCATGGCAGCCCGGCTGAAGTCCACCTGGTCGGGGATACGATAGAGGATCCGGGCGGGGACCGCGACGTACTGCGCGAAGGCGCCGCTGCATCGGTATTCCGCGCAGGAAACGCCGAGCACGCGGCGGCGCTCGCAGAGGTTCACTTCGCCGCGCCGGCAGTACCAGCACTCACCGCACCACACGGTGGAATCCATGGTCACCCGTTCCCCCGGCTTCCAGCCGTCCACGGCCGCGCCGACCCGGGCAATGACGCCGGATGCCTCGTGACCCATGATCACCGGGGGAATGCGGCGCCCGGTGGAGCCATCCATTCCATGGACATCGCTTCCGCAGATCCCGCAGGACTTCACCTCCAGGAGCACGTCCTCATCCGCGATGCGCGGGTCGGCAACCTCCTCGTACTGCAGCCTGTTGTATTCCTTCAGAACAAGCGCCTTCACACGCGCGCCTCCTAGATGTCCTGGCTCTGGGGGAGGATCACGAGATCCCGGATAGTCACGTGGCGCGGCATGCTCAGCATGAACACCACGGCTTCCGCGACGTCCTCCGAGCGGATCGCGCTGCGCTCCCGGACATGCCGGTCGACATCTTCCTTCTTCGTAATTCCCCACAGCTCGTTGGCCACCATGCCGGGGGCGACCGCGCCCACGCGGATTCCGTGGGCGGCGACCTGGCGCCGCAGAGTGTGCACGAGACCCTGTACGGCGTGCTTGGAGGCGCTGTACACCGGCTCCCAGTGGATGTCGACGTGACCGGAAATGGAGCTGGTCACGAGGATGTCTCCCGAGCCCTGGGAGATCATGGTGGGGAGCACGGCATGGATGCAGCGCAGGACGCCGTTCACGTTCACGTCGACGAGGCTCGCGAAGGAATCCGGGGTGCCCTCGATGAACTGTCCGGGGATGTACACACCGGCGTTCGCGAAAAGGACGTCAATCCTGCCGAAACGCTTCTTCGTCTCTTCCACCATGCGGGCCACATCCGCGGCAGAAGTCACGTCCGCTGTCACGGCGAGCGCCGCGGGGCCCAGTTCCTGCGCGAGCGCTCGAAGCTTTTCCTCCGACCGCGCGGCAAGGGTGACCTTACACCCCTGCCGCACAAGATCCCGCGCCGCGGCGGCGCCGATTCCCGAGCCCGCGCCCGTGATGATGACGACTTTCCCTGCCAGAGATTCTGCCATGGCACCTACCTCGGGGAAGCCGGAGCATTCATGGCCCCGCACCTCGGGACTACTATACACAAGGCCGCGCCGTGCGTCCCCCCTTGCCGCCGCGGGCCGGCGGCCCTACCCTTGCCTCATGTCAGCGCAGGTGAGCTTCGAGAATGTCTCCTTCCGCTATCCCGAGGATGAGGCGGGAAGGGACGTGCTGTCCGGCGTCACCCTGGACGTCCCGGCGGGAGTCGTCTCCCTCATCGGGCAGAACGGAACGGGGAAGTCCACCTTCCTCATGCTGGCAGGAGGCGTGATCCTTCCCACCTCGGGGACGGTCCGCATCCGGGGCGCCGATACGGCAGGCCTCCGGGAGGAGGAGCAGCGCCATCGCCTTGTCTCGATCGTCTACCAGAATCTGGAGTTTGAGACGGAGCAGCCCATCGGAGAGCTCCTCGCCTCCGTGTACGCCGGCGGATTCCACGCCGAGCGCCGCGGTGATTTCATCCCGGAGCTCATCGATGTCTTCGAGCTGCGGCCCTTTCTGGGCAGAAAGACGCAGGAAGTGAGCAAGGGGGAGCTGCAGCGCACGATCCTGGCGTTCAGCCTCCTGTATGGATCTCCAGTGCTTCTCATGGACGAGCCGGTCTTCGCGCTGGAAGACTACCAGAAGGAACGGGTCATGGGATTCCTCTGCGCGTACGCCCGGAAGAACGGGCTCTGCCTGGCCTATTCGGCGCATGAGCTGGACCTGTCCCGGAAATACTCGGACTTCCTCCTTCTCTTTCCCCCGGGGGCGCATCCCCAGTTCGGTCCGACCGGGGAGATGTTTACCCGGGAGAAGATCGAGAAGGCGTACGAAGTTCCGTTCGTCATGCTGCGGCAGAAGGAGGAGCTTTTTCGCCGGCGCCTCATCGAGGCGGATCTTGCGCGCCGCGAAAGGCGGTGAGCGGGCCGCGCCGAGACCGGCGCGCCCACGCGGCGCTTGACAGCGCCCTCCCTTGGTCCTACCCTGCCCGGGATAGGAGGAATACAGAGTATGTCACGTAAATTGATCTCTGGGCTTGTCATTGTTCTCGTGCTGGGCTTCTCGCTTGCCCTTGTGGCGTGCGGCGGCGGCG
>DATKLM010000095.1:0-39560 GCA_035542415.1 Spirochaetia bacterium | reverse complement strand
AGGAGATGTTCCACATCGCCGACCGCGTGGTGGTGCTGAGGGACGGGCAGTGCGTGGGAGAACTCCCCATGGCGGAGGCCACTCCGGAGCGCGTGGTACAGATGATGGTCGGGCGGAGCCTGCAGGAAATCTTTCGCAAGGAGCAGGCTGAAATCGCGGAACCCGTCCTCGAGGTACGAGCCCTCACCCGCCGGGGCGCGGTGGAGGATGT
Source organism: Spirochaetia bacterium (assembly GCA_035542415.1). Lineage (GTDB taxonomy): Bacteria > Spirochaetota > Spirochaetia > SZUA-6 > Fen-1364 > Fen-1364. Next base: position 39,349 of record DATKLM010000095.1, on the reverse strand, counting down.
CAGCTTCACTCTCCGCCGCGGAGAGATCCTCGGTTTCGCGGGGTTGGTGGGCGCGGGGCGGACGGAGACCGCGCGGCTGCTCTTCGGAGCGGACACGCGGGACAGCGGCGAGATCTTTCTTGAGGGGAAGCCTCTCGCGGTCGCCTCCCCAACCGAGGCGGTGAGAGCGGGTATCGGGCTCGTTCCGGAAGACCGCGGCCTGCAGGGGCTGGTGCTCAAGATGCCGGTCCTGGAGAACATCGTGCTGGCCACCCTGACGCGGCACAGTGAGGCCGGCTGGATGAACAAAACCCAGATGGCTCAGACGGCCCGCAGTTTCGTGGACAGGCTCTCCATCAGGACGCCGCATCTGCGGCAGAAGGCAATGCTTCTCTCAGGAGGCAACCAGCAGAAGGTCGTGCTTGCCAAATGGCTGGCCTCCCAACCGAAGGTCCTGATCATGGACGAGCCGACTCGAGGCATCGACGTAGGAGCAAAAGCGGAAGTGCACGCTCTCATGAGCCATCTCGCGCGATCCGGCATCGGGATCATTATGATCTCATCAGAGCTGCCCGAGATCATGGCAATGAGCGATCGGATCGTCGTGATGCACGAGGGACGCATAGCAGCCATCTTGGACCGTTCTCACGCGACGCAGGAGCTTGTCATGGCATACGCGAGCGGACAGCGGAAGGGGTAGAGCGCATGGTAAAAGAAAGGGAGCAGGCCGGAACGCAAAGCATGCGACAGGGATTTGCACTTCGGGGAATCGTGCGCGCACAGGAGTTCGGGGTTTTTCTCATACTTGCGGCAATGGTGCTCTTCCTCAGTCTTTTCACGAACACCTTCCTGACGAGCACGAACATATTCAATATCCTGCGCGCATTCTCCTGGGTCGCCATCAGCTCGTTCGGCGAATGCATGGTCATCATCACCGGCGGGATCGACCTTTCCGTTGGCTCCGTGATGGGCTTATCTGGCCTGATTGCCGCGATGCTGCTCCGGGCCTCCGTCAACGCTCCCCTGGCGGTTGCAGGCGGCCTTGCCGGCGGAATCGTGATCGGACTGCTCAACGGGTTAATGGTCACGAAGGCCCGGCTGCCTCCCTTCATCGCGACTCTGGGCATGCTGCTCATGGCGCGGGGTCTCTGCTATGGCGTTACGGGCGGATGGCCTGTGCAGGACTTGCCGCAAGGCTTCCGCAACCTTGGGCAGTACGACATTCCCTTCCTGGGGGCCGGTATCCCCCTCCCACTCGTGTTCGTTGTCGGGTTTGGCGTGGTCATGGCAATGTTCCTGAAACGCACGGTCTGGGGATATCGCATCTATGCTGTTGGAGGCAATGAGGTTGCATCAGGACTCTCGGGAATAAGTACTGACCGGGTGAAGCTCATGGTGTACATCTTGTGCGCCTTCCTCACCGCGGTCGGGGGCATACTTATGACCGCCCGCCTGGGAGTGGCCGCCCCAACAGCGGCGAGCGGCTACGAGTTGGACGTCATCGCGGCAGCCGTCGTGGGTGGTACGAGCCTCGCCGGTGGCGAGGGCACGATTCTGGGGGCCCTCATTGGCGCGGCCATCATGCAGGTGCTTCGCACGGGCCTTGTCCTAACCGGAGTCTCTGCATATTGGCTGCAGGCTGTCCAGGGTCTCGTGATCGTCGTAGCCATCATGCTCGACCAGCTGCGCAAGCGCCAGCGCTGAGTCGAGCTTCCGCCGGCCAGAAGGGTCAGTCCGTGCATATTGGGCTTGGCGCGTCACCAAGTCCATGCTGAGCCACGCGACAGCCACCTCTCGGACTTGAACCGAGAACCTCGAGATTACAAATCACGTGCTCTGCCAGTTGAGCTAAGGTGGCGAATTTCCGGTGTTGTAGCACGCGTGATAGAGGGGTGTCAACGCGAGTTGCGTCCTCTGGCGCGCTTGCGGGGCGCGGGCTGCGCTCGGGGACCCTCCGGCTCCACTGCCTTCGACTCAGCGCCGAGTGCAGCGGGGTGTTGCGCACCCGCGCTGACAACCGTCACGAAATCCCTGTCGACCCATGAGAGTCCGCCATCATCCGTGGCGAGAAGGAGCTCTGTCTCGCCACCGCTCGTGAGCCTCATGGCGATCACCGGCCTGGCCGCGCCGCTCTCGAAGCCTTTCTGCTCCGCCCCGACCCTGATGCTGATGGGTGTAAAGTACATTGTTCCTCCTTCCGCTCACGGAACCGACGGCGGAACGTCAAGAGAAGAGAAAATGTCTCCTCGGGAATACGTGAGCACCTCAGTATAGTCGCGAAATACTGCCACCGTGTGCTCGAACTGCGCGGAGAGGCTGCCGTCTGTGGTCACGAGCGTCCAGCCGTCGGTCGACACGTGCACGTCCCGGGCTCCGAGGTTGAGCATCGGCTCGATGGTGAACACCATGCCCGGCACGATCCGCATCCCCGTGTCCGCGGAGCCGAAATTGAGCACCATGGGATCCTCGTGCATCGCCCGGCCGATGCCGTGGCCGACATAGTCCTCGATCACCGAGCAGCCGAACGTGCGCGCCGTTTTCTGGATGGCTGCTCCGACGTCCCCGATGCGGTTTCCGGCGCGCGCGGCCTTGATCCCCGCCAGGCTCGCGGTCCAGGCCGCGCGAAGAAGCCGGCGGCTGTCCGGAGTCCCTTTTCCCACGAGGAACGTCCAGGCCGCATCCCCGTGCCATCCGTTGACGCTCACCGTGATGTCCAGAGAGACGAGGTCTCCCTCCTCGAGGCTCCGGTTGGATGGTATGCCGTGCGCGGCAACGTTGTTCACGGACGCGCAGATGCATCCCGGAAAGCCGCGGTATCCGCGCAGCGCGGGCACGCCGCCGCGATCGGCGAGCCAGGACCCAGCCTCGCGATCCAGCACCGCGGTGGTGACGCCGACGGCGATCATGGAGCCCAGCCGGCGCAGGCATTCCTCGGCGAGCCGGCATGCCCGGCGGATCCGTGCCACGTCGATGGACGTCTTGAGGCTTACTTCCGCGTCCACGTAGCTGCCGCTCTCTCGTAGAAAGGAAGATACCCGTCGGCAAGCACCCGGTCCCAGGTATGACGGGCAAAGATCTCGGAGAACGCCGTTCTGCGGATCCGTTCCAGCAGACCGGGATCGATCCGCGTCAGCCCCGCGGTGCGTTCGATGGCCGCGCGAAGCGCGTCGGGCGTCTGCTCCCGGTAGGAGAAGCCCGTCTCGCCGTCACGGATCTTGACGAGGCCCCCCACGCGGTGGACCACGGGAATGCTTCCCAGGATCTGCGCGATGAAATCAGTCAGGCCGCACGGTTCATACGCCGACGGAACGAGGAAGAAGTCACTGGCCGCATAGATTAACTGCGCGAAGGGGGGATCGTAGCGGGGGACGAAGGCGAGCCTTCCCCCGGAATCTTCGCGGGCGGCCAGCCAGGAGATCATATCCTCTTTCTCTTTCTCCCCGGTTCCCAGAACAACGAACATGGGGCTCGATTCGCGGGGGAGAATCTCTTTCATCGCATGGAAAAGGACATCCACGCCCTTCTGCCCGGTGAGACGGCCGACAAAGGCATACAGGGGCAGCCCGTCCGCCCGGGCAAGCATGCCGAGTTTCTGCGCGAGCACCTTCCGACACACACGCTTTCCCTGCAGGTCGCCCGATGACGGATCGAACGCCGATGGGAGTCCGGCGCGTGCGGGATGCCGGGGGTCCCACGGCGCGGGATCCAGTCCGTTGGTGATCCCTTCGAGGGGGATTCCGCGTTCACGAAGGGCCTTGCCGAGACCCCCGCTCATTTCGTCCTTCTCCTCAGAGAGAAGCTCCCGGGCGTACTGTTCGGAGACGGTGACCAGGGACGCGTACGACCCGGCCAGGAGCAGCGGATCCACCGCGCCGGCGAGCATGCCCTTCTCCAGAACCTGATCCGGGAGTCCGGTGAGCAACCGCGCAAACTCGCGGGACCAGACATCCTGGTGGTACCCTTTGCCAGCGTTGTGAATCGTGACGACCGCTGTGGTGCCGCGGAACCAGGCCCGGTACGCGGCGTCCTCCCGCATCAGGGCGGGGAGAAACGACGTATGGCCGTCGTGGCAATGGTAGACCGCGGGCCTCTCGCCGATCCTCAGCGCCGTCTCCAGTGCCGCGCGCTGGAGGATGATGTTCAACTGGTGAGAATCCCAGTGCCCCGTTCCCTTCTTGCGCCAGTGATTGTCCGTTTCGTCGGCGGCTGTATACGTGTACACGTCCCTGAGCGCGGAATACCGCGGAGACTCCACCAGCAGGAGCCTGACCCCTGAGAGATCGCTGGAAAACACCCGGACCGGCTCGCTGAAGAACTCGTTCTGCCTGTCCTGGTCAGGGAGGGACAGGGAGAACTCTGCGATCTTCTGCCCCCGGTCCAGTGCTGGAGGGAAGAAGCCATACAGGGGAATCACCGCCGTCGTGGGAACACCGCTGCGCGCCAGCGCCTCTGCCAGGCCTCTCACGACGTCCTTCACACCCCCCGCTTCGGCGAGCCCGGCGTACTCCCGAGCCACGTGCCAGACGCTGGAAGGGCCCCTCAACGCCCCCTCCCCTTCCCCAGGTCGGGACGGAGGGCCTCGGCCCCGTCGAGATACACGGCCGTGGTCTTGCGGGCCGGGTCGCATTCGAACGTCACGAGCGCGCGGATGACGCCCGCCATTCCTCCCTCGACGTTCGCCTCCTGGACACAGAAAAGAGGCGTCTCGGTGAACCCGGCCTCGCGCAGACCCGTTGCCGGATTGCCGGCGTCGAGGTCCGTCGTGAGAGACCAGATCACGCTCACGATATCGTCTGCCTGTATCCCGTTTGCGTGCATCAGTTCTTTCATGAGCCGCAGCGAGGCCTCGTGAATGGCCGCTCGGGTGTTCTCACCGGCCGTGATGGCTCCCCGGACTGCTCTCGTCATTCGCCCCTCAGATGATTCTGGCGAGCATCTGCTCGCGCTCGGCCATGCCGAGCTCCCTTGGATTTCCGTTCATGCTCGATCCCGATGACTTCTCCGCGATCTCCCTTATCCTTTCGGCAGGAATGTGGAACCCGCGGAGGTCTCGAGGCAGCCCGAACGCATCCAGGAGCTCACGGACCCGGCCGGCAAGCCAGGAGGCGGCGGTCGCGTGGGACGGGACAACATCCCCGCACGAAGCGGCAAGCCTCTCCAGATCCGGGCCGGCCACCTCCTCGTTCGCCTCCAGAACAGAAGGAAGCATGACGGCACAGACCAGGCCGTGGGGCACCTCGAACAAGCCCCCGATGCCGGCGGCAAATCCATGCGCCGCGCCGAGGCCCGCGTTGGCAAGAGCGACGCCGCTCACGAGCGCCCCGTAGCTCGCTCGTGTGCGCTGCTCGAGGTCGGCGAGATCCCGGGGAAGCGCCTGCAGCGCATCAAGCATGGGACCGAATGCGCCTTCGACGATCGAGCGGACGTAGGGATTGGACTTCTTCGTCACGTAGGCCTCGACGAGCTGAGTAAGAGCGTCCAGCCCGGAGGTTCCCGTGACGGACAGCGGCAGCGTCAGAGTGAGCCGGGGATCGACGATAACGGCATGGGCGAGAAGAAACGCCGAGCGCATGCTCCTCTTGACGCCGAGGCTCTCTGCGCGCACGACCGAGTTCTTCGTGACTTCAGCGCCGGTCCCCGCCGTCGTCGGCACCGCGACCCAGGGAATGCAGGGACCCGGCACTGGTACCGAACCGGGGACCCCTTCGAGGAACCTCTCCGACGGGCCACCGTATCGAAGAAGGGCCGACAGCGCCTTTGCGGTGTCCAGGACGCTTCCGCCCCCGACCGCAACGAGAAGGTCCGGAGCAAACGACGCGGCGTCTTCCATGGCATGGGCGAGTGACGACGTGGAAGGTTCTCCCGGAGGGCAGATCAGCCGCCGAAGCGTCAGCCCGGAGAGCAGCGTCTCGATCTGGCCGATCCACGGGGCCGCGGCGAGCGACCGGGACCCCGTGACGAGGAGCGCGCGGCCGCCTGACGCGGCGGCGATGCCGCCGAGCTTCTCGATGGCGCCGGCTCCGAAGTGGATGGCGCGGGGAGCTTCGAGACTAAAGGGGAGCATGCGCGGAGTATACAGATTTTTCACGAATGCAGCCACGCGCGCACATACTGGAGCGCGGTGAGGAGCGCGGCGGACGCGAGGAGGGACAGGACGAGGAGGATCCATCGCAGGATGAAGGGCCGCCGCTCGTGCAGATTGCGGCGCACCAGGAAGATCGCAAGGTAGGCGCCGCTTGCGAGCTCGAGCCCGAGAGAGAGGCGCAGAAGGGAAAGAAGGAACAGCTGCGTGGAGTCGAGGAAGTCCTGGTAGTTTCCCAGGATGTAGAAGAAGAACAGGAGCACGGAAAGGAGAAAGAAGAACACCGCGGCCCGACCGGTGAAACTGGACAGCCTGGTGAGAAAAGGATATTCTTTCATCCGAGTCGTACTATAGTTCAACGCCGGGCACGGCACCAGTCTGGCCCGGGGATTCGAGAGATGCGGCACTACTGGTACATTCCCGCAGCCGTGCTCCTCGTTCTGGCCGTCGTCGGCTTCTTCGCCGGATGGGTCCAGCTCTCCCTCGGCCCGGATACGTGGGCCGTCGTATTCACGACGACGCGCGGGTTCGAGAGAACGGTCATCAGCCCCTCGGGCTTCACGTGGCGGTGGGAGCGCCTCGTTCCGCACGGGCTCACGCTGTACCGGATCACGCTGACGTCCGAGAAGACGGACCTCGATATTCACGCCACTCTTCCCTCGGCGGACGCGTATTCCGCGCTGATGCCGGAGAAGCCGGACTTTTCCGTGGACATGAAGCTCTCCGCGACGTACCGCATCAGGCCCGAGGCCCTGCCGGCCCTTGTGGGACAGGAGGGACTGCGCCAGGAGAATCTCGGGGACTGGTACGAACAGACGAACGCCGAGCTTGGCCGCCGGGCAACAGAGATCGCTCTCAGCACACAGGCCGGAGGCGCGGAAGGGCCGGACCCCCAGGGGCAGCCCATGGACGCGACGCAGGTGGCGGACCGGCTGATCAGGGCTCTCCCGGGGGAGTTCCCCCGGATCCAGTTCGCCTCGCTCTCTCCGGTCATCTCGAAGATGCCGGACGCGCTCCTGTACGCAAAGCTGAGGTCCGCCTACCTCGGGATTGTGGACGAACGGGAGAAGGCATACCAGGCCCTGGCTCCCCGACAGGCGCAGGCGGAAGCGGCGCAGCGCAGCGCCCTGCAGAAACAGGAGGCCAGCATCGCCATTCTGACCCGCTATGGAGAGCTGCTCAAGAAATATCCCGAGCTCATCAAGTTCCTGTTCATCTCGTCATCGCAGAAGCTCACGGCACGGGACCTCCAGACACTCGACCTTCTGGGCAAGCTGTCGCCCCTGGAGTGACCTCGTGGGTGACCAGTCCTATTTCCTGAACTTCGAGAAGATTGCCTACGTCAGAGGCAGGCACCCGTCAGGCTGCATCCTCTGCATGGTGCGGGACAGGCACCCCGACGTCGTGGACCTCAGCATCTGGCGGGACGAGCTTTTCATCGCGTCCGTGAATCTCTATCCCTACAATCCCGGCCACCTTCTCGTCTATCCGCTGCGCCACGTGGAAGACATCCGCGAGCTGACCGCGCAGGAGGAGACGGCGCTGACCGTGCTGCAGCGCTCCCTGCTGGGACTCCTGGACCGGGCATGCTCCCCGCACGCGTACAACATCGGATTCAACATGGGGCCGTCCGCCGGCGCGTCCATCAATCACCTGCACCTGCACATCATTCCCCGCTATCCCCGGGAAACGGGCATCGCGGACCTGATTGCCGGCAAACGGGTCCTCGTGGAGGACCCCCGGGAGACGACGCGGCGGCTGCGGGAGCTGATTGCTCAGGAGCCTTTCTCCACCTCCAGCAGCTGATCCAGCAGCCGCAGGAAGGCGGTGAGAGCCTCGATGCGGGAGTTCAGGATCTGCCCGAGGGTCTGGTTTCTCCCCCGGTAGAGGTGAAGCGTCTTCAGGGCGGACCGGGTGTTCTCGAAGGTGCTCGAGCGGATCTCGTCGAAGATCCGCAGGATGGCCGTCAGGTAGTCTCTGGCCTTCTCGATCAGATCACGCCCTTCCCGGTCCTTCTGCAGCACAAACGCGCGGTAGCCCCGCTGAGAAATGAGGTCCGTCTCCGCGCTCGCGCGCAGGCGCGCAAGCTGCTTTCCGTCATCCTCGTCTGGGGAGAAGGAACGGTCGAAGAGAACGATGCGCGCCTCCAGATCCTCCAGCCCCGAGACGTTCTGCATGAGACGATTCTGAGTGATGCGGTTGTTGGCGAGCGCCGTGGCGGCCACGAGCTGGGCCGCCTCCTGGACCGCGCCGGAGAACTGGTGGGAGATGTAGTTGTAGACGAAGTTCAGGCTGCGGACGCATGTGAAATACGGGAGCCCGAGCTGACGGAACTCCTGCTCCGTCTCGTCTTTGAAATAGATGAACTCGGTGATGCGATGGCCCTTGAGGACCTCCTTGATCCGGCGGCGGATCACCCGCTCCTTCACGAAAACGAGCTTCTCCTCCAGGTCCTCGGCGAGCCTCTCTTTCAGAGACGCGAAGTACAGGCTCCTGAGGTAGAGACGAGGAGGCGTGGAAACGAGCTGGTACCAGGGGTCGGCGCGGAAGTACCGCACGAGGTCGAGAAGAGGCACCGACGAATCGAACTGCTGGATCTCGCGGCCGAGCTCGGAAATCTGGCCGCGAAGACCGGCGAGGTCCGCCTCGACCTTGCCGAGGGCTCCGGGCTCCCGGGAATCCAGCCCGGCGCGGAGGAGGAAGTACCAGGCAACCGGCTCTTCGGCAAATGCGAAGTCGGGTCCCCGTGACTGCACGAGGCTGAGCGCCGCGATGAGCTTCTCCAGCAGGTCGAGGGTCAGCATGGCCGGAGCGTGGTCGAAGACGGGGCCGGGCTGCTCGTCATCCGAGAGCACGTAGTTGAAGTAGCGGAACAGGCTGGCGAACGGGAAAGATGCGAGCCTGCCGATGCAGAGGTGGAGCCGGGCCTGCTCCTCCAGCTGGGAGATGAAGGTCTCCGAAATGCCCCGTACGTATTCGTTCAGACGCAGGGAGACCTTCTTCCTGATCTCTTCCGTCTGCCCGCTCTGCGCGAAGATCTGTTCCATCTCCTCTTCGCTCACGAACTGCTCCACGGTACTGCGGGCATCCTCCAGCCGCTGTTCGACCAGCCAGGCGTACGCGGCGTTTCTCATGGGCCTGTCGGGCCCGAGCGCGTTATACACGGGGATCAGCGGACGCAGGCGCGTCCAGATCTGCCAGATCCGCCGGGCCAGGCGCGGGGAGAGGTCCCGCGTGTCGAATCCGGAGAGTCCCGGGCTGGCGGCATTGATGGCGCTGCGAAGCCGGCGGAGGCGTATGTCGACGAAGACTTCCTTGCGGGGACGGCCGGAGAAAAAGGTGCGCAGCCACAGGAGGAATCGGACCCAGGGCCCGGCCTCCTTCATCTCGAAGGAGATGACCTTGTCCCGCTCCTCCTCCCGGAGCACGACGGGGAAGGATTCTTCCGCCTCCTCGCGCTCCATGCGCTTCGCGATCCTCTCGAGAAGGTCCTTCCGCTCCTTCTCGGGAAGCTCCAGGGAAAGCTCTTCGAGCCGGGTCTTCTCCAGCATCCTCGGTTCCCGCGCCCAACCGTATACGGTTTCCGGCTTTGTTGCAATCTTCTCAAGGACCTTCGGATTCTTCCGACCATTGAAGGGAGATCACCCCGGACAGGGACGTCCGGGCAGACACGTTCAAGGAGGATTCGATGATCATCAATCACAACATGAGCGCCCTGTTCACCGACCGCAACCTGAAGTTCAACGGGATTGCGACGGAGAAGGACATGGAGAAGCTCTCATCCGGCATGCGCATCAACCGCGCGGGCGACGACGCATCCGGACTGGCCGTCTCCGAGAAGATGCGATCGCAGATCCGCGGCCTCCGTCAGGCCGAGGCGAACGCGCAGAACGGCATCTCCTTCATCCAGACGGCGGAAGGCTATCTCCAGGAGAGCGAGGACATCATCCAGAGAATCCGCGAGCTGTCCGTGCAGGCAGCAAACGGCATCTACTCTGAAGAGGACCGGATGCAGATCCAGGTCGAGGTGTCCCAGCTCGTGGCCGAGGTCAACCGCATCGCCTCTCATGCGCAGTTCAACGGCATGAACATGCTCACGGGACGTTTCGCGCGGCCCACGGGGGAGAACGCGGTCACCGGCAGCATGTGGCTGCAGATCGGGGCGAACATGGACCAGCGCACCCGCGTATTCATCGGGACGATGACGGCGCAGGGTCTCGGCATCCAGGGGCAGAACGGGCTGGCGGCGAATGCCACCTTCATCTCCCTGTCCTCGCCGGACCACGCGAACGCGGCCATCGGCGTGCTGGACCACGCCCTGCGGCTGGTGAACAAGCAGAGGGCCGACCTTGGCGCGTACCAGAACAGGCTCGACTACGCCATGAAGGGCCTCGCCGTCGGCGCAGAGAACCTGCAGGCCGCGGAGTCCTTGATCCGCGACACGGACATGGCCGCGCAGATGGTGGAGTTCGTGAAGGACCAGATCCTTGTGCAGTCCTCCACGGCAATGCTCGCGCAGGCGAACACGAAGCCGCAGACCGTCCTGCAGTTGTTTCGTTAGGGGTCAGGCCGCGGGCCCGCGGAGGCCCTAGTCTGATCGACGGTCCAGGAAGCCGCCCCACCCCCGGGGCGGCTTTTTTCTTGACACCGCATGGGTGAACCGGTTTACTGAGCTGCGATGCGCCTTCCCCACGTCGTGCGGGAGTTTGCCGTTCCGTTTCGGATCTCCGGCTTCCAGTGTCACCTGGTCGGGGGCGCCGTGCGCGATTTTCTCATGGGGCGCGTGCACACCGACTACGACATCGCCACGGACGCCCGTCCCGAGCAGGTGATATCGCTTTTCCGCCGGGTCATTCCTACGGGGATCAAGCACGGAACCGTGACCGTCCTCTTCAAAGGCCTCACGTTCGAGGTCACCACGTTTCGAACGGAGGCCGGCTACAGCGACGGCAGGCGGCCGGATGCCGTGACGTTCGCCCCCACGATCTTCGACGATCTGTCGCGCCGGGATTTCACCATCAACGCCGTCGCCTACGACCTTCTCTCCGACACCATCAACGATCCGCACGGCGGACGGCGCGACCTGTCCGCCGGCATCATCCGCGCCATCGGCGACCCGGCCGAGAGGTTCCGTGAAGACGGGCTTCGACCGCTGCGCGCCTGCCGGTTTGCCGCTCAGCTGGAGTTCACGGTTGAGGAGAAGACCCGCGCCGCCATACCGGGAGCGCTGGACGTGCTCTCCCGCGTGTCGGCGGAGCGGATCCGTGACGAGATTCTGAGGACGCTGGAGGCCCGCGTTCCGTCCACCGGCCTGGCGCTGATGAAGAACACCGGCATCCTGGGAGTGATACTTCCGGAGCTGCTCGAGGGGGTCGGCGTCGAGCAGGGAAGCCTCCACTGCTACGACGTCTTCACGCACTCCCTGTATGCCTGCGACGCCGCTCCACGCGAATCCCAGGTCCTGCGGCTTGCCGCCCTCTTTCATGACATCGGCAAGCCTCGGACGCGGGGTGTCGATGCCGGCGGCCGTCCCACGTTCTACTCTCATGAGAAAGTGTCCGCGGCGATGGCTGAGGAGATTCTCATGCGGCTCAAGCTGCCCACCGCGGTCGTGAAGGATGTGACACACCTCGTGGCCCATCACATGTTCAACTACCAGGAGGAGTGGTCGGACTCCGCCGTGCGAAGGTTGATTGCCCGTGTGGGGGAATCGAAGATCGACGACGTCATTGCCCTGCGCCGTGCAGACCAGATCGGAATGTGCCGGGAGAACGCGGCGGCATTCCCGGAGAGCCTGGCCGATTTTGCAGCGCGCGTGCGCTCCGTCCTTCAGCACGGCCGGGCCTTCACCGTGCGGCAGCTCGCCGTCAACGGCCGCGACCTCATGGAGACGCTCCAGCTCCCGCCGGGACCCGGGATCGGGGCCATCCTGGACGAGCTCCTTCAGGCGGTTCTCGACGATCCGGCGCTCAATGAGAAGGAAAAACTCCTGGAGATTGCGCGGCGTTTCTACCGGGAAAGACTCAACTAGCGCGTCTTCTGCGCGGCGGGCCGGTCCGCGTGCATCCCTTCGTAGGCGATGCGGGCCGCCTCCTGCTCCGCCTCTTTCTTGTTCTTGCCCTTGCCCGCGCCGAAGGAGCGATCCCCGACATGCACCTCGATCCAGAATGTCCGGTCATGGTCCGGTCCGGTCTTCTGGACCACTTTGTACTTCGGGTACGTCTTCATGCGCTTCTGCACGTACTCCTGCAGAAGGGTCTTGTAGTCCTTGGCGTGCTTGTTCTCGAGCACCTTGTTGATCTCGGGGATCAGCATATCGTGCACGAACTTGCGTGACGGGAGGAAGCCGGAGTCGAGGTAGTACGCCCCGATGATGGCCTCCAGGCAGTCCGCGAGAATGGCCTTCTTGGTCCGGCCACCCGAGTATTCCTCTCCGCGGCCGATGAGGATGTAGTTGTCCACCCTCAGCTTGCGCGAGATCTCGGAGAGGCTCGCCTCGCTCACAACGAAGCTCTTGATCCGGGCCAGCTCCCCTTCGGGCTGGTCCGGCAGGGTCTCGTAGAGGTACTCGCTCACGGCGAGGCCCAGCACCGAATCTCCCAGGAACTCAAGACGCTCATTGTTCTCGGCGGTTTCGCCGAGCTCATTCGCAAACGAACGGTGGGTGAAGGCCTGGTTCAGAAACTCCAGCTCGTGGAATCGAATGCCGGCGTGGCGTTCGAAGAGCTGGAGTTCCTTCTTCCGCTCCGGCCCCAGCGTGGCGGCCGGCACACGCCTCTTTCTCTTGAACAAAACCTTCCTATTTTTTCAGCTGGGAACGGATGTATTCCAGCGCGTCACGGACAGTTTCGAACTCGTTCGCCTTCTCATCGGGAATGCTGATGCCGAGCTCCTCTTCGATGGCATACACGAGCTCGTACGTGTCCAGACTGTCCGCGCCCAGGTCCTGGCGGAAGGAGGAATCTAGGGTGATCTTGGATTCATCAATCTCAAGCCTGTCGGCGATGAGTTTCTTCATTTTTTCAAACAGCTCGTCCATACAACTCGACCTCCTGCAAAATGGTTTGAATCAGCGCTCGGAGTTGTCCGCCAGATGCTTCATCAGGCCATCTCTTCCGGCTTGAGCACTTGTTTCCCCCGGTAGAAGCCGCACTTGGGGCATACGCGGTGCGGCATGATCCTGTTCCCGCAGTTGCTGCACTCCACGAGTGTAGGAACGGCCAGGCGCATGTTCACCGCGCGCCGCTGGCGCCCCCTCGCCCGTGATATTCGTCTCTTCGGCAAAGCCATACAACGTCACCTCGATACTGTCGTGATTGTTGAAGTTACGGAAAACTACACTAAGGCCCCTGGAATGTCAAGGCACCGCGGGTTGCCCGCGCCGCGCGGGGTGCAGCCTTTCCTGCAGAGCCTTCGCGACAATGGGCGGTACCATCCCGGAGATATCGCCGCCGAAGCCGGCGATGTCCTTGATGGCGGAGGAACGGATCACCGAGTACTTCTGGTCGGTCGGGAGGAAGATCGTCTCTATCTTCGGGTTCAAGGAACGGTTCATGAGGGAAAGCTCGAACTCGTAGTCGAAATCGGCGAGCGCGCGCACTCCCCGGAGGATGACATGGACCCCGATGCGGTCAGCGAAATCGACGATGAGGCCGTTCCACGTGGACACGGAGACGTTGGGGAGGTCGCGGGAGAGTGTGGTCATCATGGCGAGCCTCTCCTCTGCGCTGAAGAGGTAGGTCTTGCCCGGATTGACGGCGATCACGACCTCCACCGCGTCGAAGAGGCGGGAGGCGCGCCGCAGGATGTTGAGGTGCCCGTTCGTGGGCGGATCAAAGGTTCCTGGGAGAAGCACCTTGAACATGACCAGAGAATACCTGACAGGCGCGCGGGCGCGCAAGTGTTTTCGCCGTCCCGATCGCCGCACAACGGCCCGCCGGGCGAAAAATCTTTGACAAAGGGTCCGGCGGTATATAGAATTGAAGATAATGACACCGGCGTGGAGGACTTTCTTCATCCCGTGGGCCGCGGCAATCATTCTCCTGTCCTGTGCAACGCAGCCGAAGCAGGCGGACGTCCAGGATACGGGGAAGCCGGACGGCAGCGGCGCGCCGGATCATCAGACCGCGCAGGGTTTCGTTGTCACGCAGGAGCTCTACCGCCGGACCTTCGACGAGGTCCAGGACGCCATTGCGGATCTGAACGCCCTCATCTCCGCGGAGAACTACGACGGCTGGCGGGACTACCTGACCGCGGACTACATCGCGCACACGAGCAGCTCGGACTACCTGGCCCGGGCGTCGCGCAGCGGCGTGCTCCAGAAGAGCGGGATCGTGCTGCACACGCTGAAAGACTACTTCGAGAACGTCGTCGTGCGCAGCCGTGTTCAGGCGACCCTGACCGACATCAACTTCGTGGACGAAACGCACGTAAAAGCTCTCACCGTCATCGAGGGGAGGCCCGTCATCCTGTACTACCTGGTGCGGGAGGACGGACGCTGGAAGGTCGGGATCTGGCAGACCGAGCAAAACTGAGGGAGAGAAACGGAGCAGACGTATGAAAGAAGCCGGGAACGCGCGGAGCGCCGCGCAGAGCGCGCGGAGCGCCGCGCCAAGCGCATATCTCGCAATCGGGGCGGCCCTCGTTTTTTTCCTCATGCCGGCTCTCGCCCTGCGCGCGCAGGCTTCGTCCACCGCAGGCACTCAGTCCTCCTCCGGTGCAGCATCGCAGCCGGCGTCTCGTGAAATCACGATCGAGGAACTTTTCCTCAAGAGCGTCGAGTTCCAGATCCTGAGAGAGAAAGCGGCGTCGGACGACTTCGAGATCAAGATGAGCGCCCTGGACGACCTGGAGAAGAGGGTCGCTGCCGGAGTCTCCGGGTCAGACACGGCCCAAGTGGAGTTCGTTCTGGAATATCTCGCCATGGAAGGTTCCGGGCGGATCTCCCGGGAAAATGGCCGGCAGGTGAACAACTTCCCCGAGGTTCGTCGGAGGGCCGTCGGCCTCCTGGGCAAGGTGGGGACCGAGGAATCCAAGGACGCCCTGATCCGCGCCCTGCTCATCGACGTCGAGCCCATCGTGAAGGCCGAAGCGGCGTACGCGCTCGGCGTCCTGGGGATGAACGACCACAACGAAGTCGTGCAGGCGCTCGACTTCGCGTACAACCGCGAGGATCCTTCTGCGCCCGACCAGAACTTCGGGTACGCCGTCAGCCTCGCCATCGAAAAGCTGGCGCAGAAGACGCCCGGCGGCCTGAAAGATCCGGTAGCATACCGGCTCCTCGTGAAGATCGCCCAGGGCAATTACCTCAGAACGGTGAAGATGAAGGCCCTCCAGGTCCTGGACGAGTTGAAAGGCGCGAAGTAGGGCCTCACGCCCTTCGGGTTCGGATCTCCGAGATCACATCATCAAGCCAGCGGCTTTCTGCCTGGAGATGAGCGATCCCCCGGCGGATGATTGCCTGCAGGTAGTAGTCGATCTCACCGCGCAGTGACGCAAGGGTCCTCTGGAAGCTCTCCTTCTGGAGCTCGGTCTTTTCCTTCTGGAAGAGAAGATAGTCCACGACCTTTGCCGGCGAAAGCGTGCTGAAAAAAAGGAACCGCAAGGTGAACTCGTCCTTGAGCCGGTAGCCGCTGCGCGGCGGCTTGAGAAGCCAGTCGTCCAGCTTGCGGCGTCCCTTCTCCGAGATGGAATAGATGTTCCTCTCCACGGCTTTCTTTCCCGGCTCAGTTCTTTTCGTCACCCACCCCTGCTCCGTGAGCCGGCGCAGGGTCGGATAGAGCTGCCCGTAGGACAGTGACCAGACGTTGCCGAGAGCTCCCTCGAACCGTCGCTTGATTTCGTACCCGTACCTCGGGCTCTCCGCGAGAAGCCCCAGGAGGGCAAATGTCAGGGACATGCCGTTCTCTTTGGTTCCTCGGGGCGGCGCGCACGCCGCCTCAGGGGATCACAGGGAGTACACCAGCACTTTCTTCCATTCCTGGACGGCGTCCTTCTCCTCGTACTGGATCCTCTTGCGGATGACAAACCGGCTCGGCCCTCCCGGCGGCCGCATCTCGAGGATCCCGAAGCTTCCCCCGCCCAGGTAGCACAGCTTTTCCTGGGGCAGGAGCTCGTTCGATTCCCTCAGTTCCTTCAGGATGCACTCGAAGTGCGCGGGACGGCCGGTGGCCCGATGCGTGAGCGCGGAAGGCAGTTCCCGCACCGCGGCGCTGCAGATGGGGCAGTCGGGAAAGACGAGGTGCTGTTCGGGCCTCTGGAGGCCGATTTCCTTGGGGCGGTCTCCGGGTCCTCTGCGGCCGTTCTCCGGGCGCTTCTGCTGCCCGGGCTTTCCGTGAGCCCCGTGGTCGCGCCGCGCGGCACCTCGCGAGCCCTCCGGGCGCCCGCTGCCCTCCGAACGTCCTCGATCATCCGAACGTCCTCGATCATCCGGGCGTCCACGCTCATCCTGACGCCCACCGTCGTCCGGACGCCCGCGATCATCGAGGCTGCCGGCATCCCTCTCCGCCCCCGGCCGGGGCTCTCCTCCCTGCTGGGACCGGTGTCGTCGGCGGTTGTTTCGCCGGCGGAAACTTCGCGAGCTCATCTCCTACTCTCCGTGCTCGAGGCTCCTCGTGAGGTCCTGCGCGATCTTCTGGATGGCCTGCATGAGATACTCCTCGTCATGAATCTTCGTTTTGAGCTCCGCGATCTTCTTGGGATCGGTTTTCTTGGCGGTCCTTACCATCAGTCGATCCCTCCGCTGAAAGCGCCCTCGATGTGGCGGACGGGCTGGCCACCGTCCCCGAGAAGGATCACGTCGAAGCGCAGGCGGCGCTCCGCCGGCTCCCGCCGCGCGGAAAGCCACGAGCGCGCCGCCCGGGCAATCCGATTCTGCTTGCGCGCGTCGATGGAAAACTCCAGCTCGCTCGCCGGAAGGGACTTCCACGCCTTGACCTCGACGAAGGCGACCTGGCCGTCCTTTTCCGCGATGATGTCAACTTCGGCGCCGGATCCGCGGTAGTTGCGCTCCCGGATGAGCCAGCCGCGTTCCTGGAGCCAGGCCGAGGCGCGGTCTTCTCCCGCCGCGCCCGCGCTGCGGGCGCTCAACCGGCCTGCCGGGCGCGGGCTACGCATCGGTCCCCGCCCCCGCCGGACGCCCCTCCTGCGGCGCGCCCGTGGCCGGCGCAAGAGACTTGGGGTCCACGGCCTTCACGATAAAAGCGCCTTTCTTCTCGAGGAGGTTGACGACTTCCCGTTCCCCGAGGCGGTTGCCGTATTCGTCGATGATCAGCTCAACCGCCGGACGCAGGGGAGCCTCGGTGTGCGTCTCGACCACGCGGCCGATTGCCGAGTTGTTCAGCTGGACGATGCTTCCGATGGGATAGATCCCCATGCTCTCCAGGAACACCTTCAGGATCTTCGGGTCGAAGTGCCTGCCGTTGTCGTTGAGCACGTTCTTCATGGCGCTGTAGCCGATCATGGAGTTGCGGTGCGGGCGGTTGTTGATCATGGCGATGTAGGAGTCCGCCACCGCGACAATGCGCGCGCCGAGGTTGATGTCCTCCCCCCGCAGCTTGCGCGGGTAGCCCTGGCCGTCCCATCTCTCGTGATGCTGGAGCGCGATCACCCCGATTTCCTCGGGATACTTCAGCTCCTTCGAAATAATGCGGTAGGAGTGGATGGGATGAGTATGAATCTGGTTCAGCTCGTCGGCGGTGAGCTTCTCCTTCTTCTGGAGGATGGCCTTCGGGACCTTCACCATCCCGATATCATGGAGAAGGGCACCGGTGGCAAGCTGGATGAGGCGGTGGCTGGTGAACTTCAGGACCATCCCCATGATCGTGGAGAGGATCGTGACGTTGACGACACCGGCGGAGATCTTGCGCTCGATCCGTCCGCCCATGAGGATGAGCTGGATCATCTCACTCTTGATTTCGCGCGTCCGGTCCAGCAGCAGGTTCACCACGGCATCCACGCGCGAGCGGTCCAGATCCTCCCCCTGGGTGACGCTCGTTGAGATGTGCTCGTACTCGTCGATGGCCCGCAGGTAGGCATCGAGATGCCTTTTCTCAGCAGGGATGTCGCCCAGGAGGGACGGCTCCGGCAGCTCCGAGGCGCGCTGGAGCTCCAGCTCCCGGGCGGAGATGGGAGCGCCGTCCGTGCGAACTTCCACGATCTCCCAGCGCAGCAGCCGGTCGATGTCCTTCTGCCGGATCGGGACGCCGGAGGGAACGAACACGTTTTCGCCGTCGATGTAGACGGCCTTGTCGAAAATCATGCCGTCCTGGAGATCGCTCGTGGGTATGCTCTTCATGATCGGGTTCCCAGGCTTCTCACGTATACCAGGAGGGCTGCAATGACCTCGTACAGGGACTCGGGTATGAGGGAGTTGACGTCCAGGGGAATGAGCGCATCAGCGAGATCCGGGTCCGCGACAATCGTCACTCCGCTGTCCCGCGCGATGCGCGCAATGGCCTCAGCCATTTTTCCCCTCCCCGAGGCCAGGACAACCGGCGCCGGCAGCTCCTCCGTGTACCGGAGAGCAACCGCCTTGTCCGTCCGGCCCGTCATGGATCACCCCGCCACGTCGATGCTCGGGAGGTCTGAACCCTCCCCGGCGGGGGCAAAACCGTCGAAATCGTCCCCTCCATGTATAGTATCGTCAACTTCAATCCCCATGTTATGGAATTTTGCCCGTGCGCTGTCCAGTCCCCGCTGCGCAGACATGCGCAGATGCTCGTCGTCGCAGTAGATGGAAAGCTTCCTTGACCTTCCGTCCAGCGGGAGGAAGAAGGAGAAGCTGCCGGCGACCAGGACGAGCCGCAGCAGTCTCCCGCGGAACGGATCATGCAGGATCCGGATCGTTCCCGCAATGCTGTCCTCCGGGTCGCCAAAGACGAACGGGATGATCACCCAGTTCTGGGCCCCGGCCCGCGCGTGGTTGAAAACCTGAAGGGCGTCCGGCCTGACGGCTCCGGCAGCGGCCATGTCGTTGACAGCCTTTCGCAGCGCGGCGCCGGACTCCGGGAACGGCCGCCCGCGGTAGCGGCGGGGATCGCTGCCTCCGCGCTCTCCCAGCGCCAGGACCGCCATGAGATCCGCCGCGCCGGGGCTTGACGGGTCGATCTTCTTGTCGATGAGTCCGGCCACGAGCCGCGCCCCGCGCCGCGCGGAGAAGCGGGTGCGGGCGAGCACGGCTTTCACCCGTTCGATCGTGTCCGCGGTGATGGGCAGGCCGCTCGAGGCGAGCGCCCGCGCGATTGTCTCCGTGATGCTTCCGGCCGGCAGACCTTCGCGGCGCAGCGCGGCCGCAACGGAGTCGATGCGCTGATCAGAGATGGAGAGGATGAGCTTGCCCGCGCCCGCGGCCACGCGCGCCTGCAGGACAGCGCCGGGCTCGAGAAGCAGCCGGGACCAGGCAGGATAGACTTTCCCGCCGATCCCCACGGCCCACTTTCCCGGCGCGAGCTCCTTGATCACCGTGAGGAGCACGGTGTCCCCGGCGTGGAGCCTCAGTCCGGGCCGGGGGGAAATCCTGATTCCGCCGGCCTCAGGGCCGGGCAGCGGCGAGGGGCCGCTCACGTTCCTGCCGAGCATTGCCCCGGGCCTTCCTCCCTCGCGTCAGCCGTTTTCCGGGGCCTCAGGCGCCGCGGTCTCCGGGCCCTCCGCGGTACCCGTCTCCGGCACCTTTTCCCGCTTGCGGTGGATGAGCTCGGCCACCTTGGCGGCCTTCCCGTAGCGGCCCCTCAGGTAGTAAAGCTTGGCGCGGCGTACCTTCCCTTCACGGACCCGCACGATCTTCGCGATCTTCGGGGAATTGAGGGGGAAGATCCTCTCCACTCCGACGCCGTAGCTGATCTTGCGGACGGTGAAGGTCTTGCGGAGACCGTCACGCTTCATGGCGATGACGATTCCCTCGAACACCTGCACGCGCTCGGTCTTTCCTTCGATGATCTTGTAGTGGACCTTGACCGTATCTCCGATGCGGAAATCCTCCATGCCTTCCTTGATCTGCTCAGCTTCCAGGGCCTTCAGTACGTCCATCGTCTTCTCCTTCTCTCCTCATCCTCTCTGCAAGCTCCCGGGCCTCCTCGGGGAGGGCGCCTGATTCCAGGAGCTCGGGCCGGTTCTTCATCGTCTTCTCGACGCTCTTGGCCAGCCGCCACCGGCGTATCTTCTCATGGTGCCCCGACAGGAGCACCTGCGGAACATGCGCGCCTCGAAACACCTCCGGCCGCGTATAGTGCGGGTACTCCAGGAGGCCCGAGGCGAAGCTCTCCTCCTCCAACGACTCCTCCGTGATCACCCCCGGAATGAGCCGCACGGCGGCATCCACAACGACCATGGCGGCGACCTCGCCGCCGGACAGCACGTAGTCCCCGATGGAGACCTCGTCCGTCACGAAGGCATCAATCACCCTCTGATCGATCCCCTCGTAGCGGCCGCACAGAAGAACCAGCTCGCTTTCCCGCGACAGCTCCGCTGCCAGCCGCTGCGTGAGCTGCCGGCCCGCCGGCGTCAGGTACACGACCCTGCGGCCGGGAGCCCCCGCGGCTTCCAGCGCCGCTGACACGGGCTCGGGCTTCATCACCATTCCCGGCCCGCCGCCGTACGCGGCGTCGTCACAGACACGGTGACGGTCCGTCGCGTAGTCGCGGATATCCACGAGCCTGATCGTGACCAGGCCGCGCGCGATGGCCCGGGCCAGGATCGAGCTCTCCACGAACCCCTGAAAAAGACCTGGAAAGAGGGTGAGAATGGTGAACGTCACCGGACGATCTCATCCTCCTTCAGAACAATCCTCCCGCCCGCGATGTCCACCTCACCGATGAAATGGTCGGTGAACGGAACCAGGAACGTTTTTCCGGACGGGGCGGTGACCTCAAGGAGCTGCGCGGACCCGCCCTCCCACACGGAACGGACGTCCCCGATCAGCTCATTCCCGAACCAGAGCCGGCAGGCGCACAGGTCCGCCGTGTAGTACTCCCCGTCTTTCAGCCGGGACGCACGCTCACGGGGCACCCAGATCTCGCTCCCGATGAGCGCCCGCGCCTGTTCCAGCGTGTCGATCCCGGCGATCTTCAGCAGCACACCGCGCGGATGCGGGCGCGCCGTCTCGATGCGGAGCGCCCTTTCTCCCTTCCCGTTTCGGAATACCGCCTCCCGGAGGGCCAGGAAGTGAGCGGACTCTCCGGAAAAGTTCGTGCTCCTCACTTCCCCCGCAAGGCCGTGCGTTGCGGTAACGACTCCCACGGCGAGCATGTCCGCGGACACAGGCCCAGGTCCTTCCTCACCCTGCCGGCCGGCGCGGCGCCGGGGCCCGCGCCGCTGCCTTCCTCAGCCCAGGATCTCGAGCACGACGCGCTTGCCCGACTTGGTGGAGGCAGCACTGAGCAGAGTGCGCATGGCCTTGGCGATGCGGCCGTGCTTGCCGATCACCTTCCCGACGTCGCTCTCTGAGACCTTCAGCTCGAGGATCGTGGACTTCTCCCCCTCGATCATGTTCACCACGACTCCCGTCGGATCATCCACGAGGGTTTTGGCAATGTACTCGACAAGGTCTTTTTCCATGATGAGACTCCTCTGATGCCGACCGTCGGCCTTTCGACCCTACGGGAGTACCCGTTCGGCGGGTACGCCGTCCATGGCCTCCGCCGACCGCCTTCACGCGGAACGCGTACTCGCGTACCTCGCCGTCCCCGCCGCGCTCCGCGCGGCTGGGCTAGGCTCTGGCCTTGCGGTTCAGCAGCTGCTTCACCGTCGCGGACGGAGTGGCCCCGCGCGAAATCCATTCCTTCACCCGGTCGTCGCTCACGGAAATCTGTTTGTCCTTGGGCTCGATGGGGTGGTACAAGCCGATCTCCTCCAGCACCCGCCCGTCTCTCGGGGAGCGCGAGTCCATGACGACGATTCTGTAGAAGGGCTTCTTTTTCGTTCCAAACCTCTTCAGCCTGATGCGCACGCTCACTGGCGTTCTCCTTTGCTCGTTCCCGTCCTTGTTCCCGCGTCCCTACCGGGACTGCCCGGCTCCGAGGTGCGACATCACCTGGGCCTGGTACTTCGGGCTCTTCGACATTTTTTTCATCATGAGACACGTCTTCTCGAATTTTTTCAAGAACCTGTTGACTTCAAACACCGAGGTGCCGGCGCCGCGGGCAATGCGGGCGCGCCGGCTGGGACCGATGATGCGATGGTTGCGCCTCTCCGGAAGGGTCATGGAGAGGATGATGGCCTCCTCCCGCTTCATCCCCTTCTCATCGATCTTCTCTTCCGCTCCCGAGCCTTTCAGGCCGGGAATCATCTCCATGATCGACTGCAGGCTGCCCATCTTCCGCATGCGGCGGTACTGGTCCAGCATGTCCTCCAGCGTGAAAGTCTCCGAGGCGAGCTTCTCCTGGAGCTTGAGGGCCTCCCCCTCCTCCATCGTCTTCTGCGCCTTTTCGACGAGGGTGACCACGTCCCCCATGCCGAGGATCCGCGACGCGATGCGCTGCGGATGAAAAGGCTCCAGCCCGTCCAGCTTCTCCCCGACGCCGACGAACTTGATCGGGGTGCCCGTGATGCTCTTCACGCTGATGGCCGCGCCGCCGCGCGTGTCGGAGTCGAACTTGGAGAGAATCACCCCGGTCAGGGAAACCTTCTCGTGGAACTCACGAGCGATCTCCACCGCGTTCTGGCCCGTCATGGCGTCAGCCACGAGGAGGACCTCGTCCGGGGAAGCGGCTTGACGGATTCGCACGAGCTCCGCCATGAGAGCTTCATCCACCTGGAGGCGCCCCGAGGTGTCCACGATCACCGCGTTGAACTGCTCCCGGCGCGCCCGCGACAGGGCGCCCTGGACGACACGCACCGGGTCCGTCACCGCTTCCCGGTGGACCTCCACGCCTGCCTTCTCACCAAGGACGGCAAGCTGCTCGACCGCGGCCGGCCGCTGCAGGTCTGCCGCAACGAGAAGCGGCTTGCGGCCCTGCTCCTTGAGCATCAGCGCGAGCTTGGCGGCCGTCGTGGTCTTGCCGGAGCCCTGGAGGCCCGCCAGGAGGATCACGGAGACGGTGTCCGGTCCTTTCAGCGCGAGTCCCTGGTTCTCCCCTCCGAGGAGCGCCACGATCCGGTCGTAGATGATCTTCACGAACTGCTGGCCGGGACTCACGGAGCGCAGCACCTTCTCTCCGAGCGCTTCCTCCGTTGCCTGGTTCACGAACCTGCGAACCACGCGGAGGTTCACGTCCGCCTCGAGAAGGGCGATCTTGATTTCGTTGATCGCGTCCTGGATGTTTTTTTCTGATATCTGCGCCTTGCCGCCGATCTGCCGCATGAGATCGCCCAGCTTGCCGCTCAGTTTCTCAAGCATTCGCGTCCGTTCGTCGTAAGTGTAAGACAGGCCAATATATATCGAGATTGGCGGGCGGTGTCAACCCGGGTTATTTCACGCCGGGGAACGACCCTCCGCTCACGGGAAAACGAGGCTCCTCGATAGTGGCGCGGCCACCAAAGATGCGCAGCAGCGCCACGGGCGGACCATCAGCTCTGTGCGTCGACGGATCGATGCTGAGCGCCCCCAGCGTCCCGGTGTATCCGCGCGTGTTCTCCAGCGCTTCTGTGACCTTCTCCCGGTCCAGGGAGAGGGCCCTGACCGCCGCATCCGCAATCAGGCCCACAGCATCCCAGCCGTAGAGAGCGGGCGAACGGGGAGGTTGGCCGAATTGCTCCTGGAAGGTCGACGCAATGCCCGCCAGCGCATCGGCATCCGGAGATACGGCTGCGGCAAACCAGGATCCTGCCGCTGATTCTCCTGCCCGCTCCAGGAAAGAACCGCCCCAGGCTTCGTTGCCCAGGAGAAGCACGGTGCGGCTCAAGCGCCGGAAGTCCCGGGCTGCCCGGACGTTCTGCTCCACCGAGCCGCAGATGAAAACGGCCTCCGGCCGGGCATCCAGGACCCGCTGGATAGGAGCGGCGTCGCCCGGGTTGTCGGGGAATCCCTCTGCTGCCACCAGCAGCGCCTTTGCTCGTTTCACTGCCCGGGCGAAGCTCCACGCCTGGATCGTGGAGCGAATGTCCGCCGGGTCTGAGAGCGAGGCGTAGCGTTTGAGGGGAAACCGGGACAGCGCGTAGCGGGCCATTGCGTCCGCGAGCTGCGAATCAGTGGGCTCGATGAGAAAGGCCCGGCGCCGCAGAAGACCGGCGCTGTCTGCGCCCGCGGCGGAGATCTCCGGTGTGGTCACGCGGTCATCGGTTCCCAGGGACACCAGGGGAATTCCAAGGTCGTCCGCCGCGGAACCAAGGACGAATCCCGCCCTTCCGAAGGTCGCATCGATCACGGCGCTCGCCTGCGTCTCCTGCGCCAACCGGCCGAGCGCCTTCACGGCCTCGGCGGGACTTTCTTTCATGTCCACGGAAACCACGCGCACCGTGCCGATGCCAGCGGCCTTCAGCGCGAGCGCCCGCAGCTCCGCCCCCTTGCGAACGTCGTTGCCCCGGCGGGCGTCGCTCGCGCTCAGATCCGCTATGAGTCCGACCACGAGGGTCCGTCCCCCGGGAATGCCGCCCGGGGAGGCACACGATGCTGCAAGAAGAGCAAAGAGAAGGACTGCCGGGAGCCGAAGCCGCGCGCGCATGGGGCCAGCTCCTCAGCGGATCTGGAAGAAGTGCCGGTCGATGTACTCCACCCTGTCCCGCGCCGGGGGGGCAAAAACGCTCTCAGGATGCCGATCCAGGATCCCCCGATAGAGAGCACGGGCGCGCGCGATGTCTCGAAACTGCGAATCCGCTTCCAGGAGCTGGGCCAGGATGAAGTCCGCCTCGTCGCGCCACGCGCCGGCCGGGTAGCGCTGTGCGTACTCGCTGGCAAGGTCGATTCCCACGCCGACCTCGCGGCGGTCACGCTCCATCCGCGCCGCGGCGATGAGCGTCTCCTCCAGCCCCGGATCCTTGGCCGAAAGGAGCTTCTTCAAAAGGGAGATCAGCTCCGCCTGGTCCTTCTGCGCGATGGCGACGCGCGCCAACCCGATCACCGCCCCATCCCCCCAGGGAGCAGGAGCCCCGAGGTTTTTCGTGTAGAACTTCGCGGCCGCCTCGTAGGAGCCGGTGAGCATGTACAACTGAGCGATGCGGCTTGTGCGCTGGGGATCGCCTTCGCGATACCCCTTGAGGAGCTCCGCGACAGCAGCGTCGTACTGGCCGAGGCTTGCCAGCCTGTCCGCGAAGAGCGGGTCACCTGCCTCCGCCGCAGCAGCGGCCGGCGCAGTCCCTCCTCCAGCCACCGCCGTGGAGAAGTCCGCATCCGACACGACGTGCACCCGCACGGTCTCTTTTGCCGAGCTGCCGGTGGAGTTGTCCTGGCGGAGAAAATCCAGGTCGTATGTCCCCATCTTGACGGCGCGGAAGG
Organism: Spirochaetia bacterium; assembly: GCA_035542415.1. Taxonomy (GTDB): domain Bacteria; phylum Spirochaetota; class Spirochaetia; order SZUA-6; family Fen-1364; genus Fen-1364. The sequence continues at coordinate 13,922 of DATKLM010000095.1, read as the reverse complement.
TGAACCATGTCTTGCCGTCACGCGTGTCCTTCCCCTTGAACGAGATGCCGTCTCCTTCGGGAGCGCGATCCGGGAAGCCAAGGAACAGGAACCCCGGTCCGTCGAGGCCGATCTGCATGTCGTCACCCACGCGGGCGAAGATTTCCCGTAACCGGCCGTAGGTCGATCCAGGCGCCACCGTGGCGGCCGGCGCGGGGCTCGCCGAGGCTGGCGCCGCCGGGGCCGGGGCAGCCGGCGCCGGCGCGTTCGGCGCCGACGGTCCTGGGGCGGCGGCCCTTTTCGCGGGAGATGCAGGAGCTGCGGCCGCTTTGGAGGCTGCTGGCGCCGCCTGCGGGGCTTTCGGAGAGACCGGCGCCGGCGGCTGCGGGCTGCTCATGGGGAACTTCGCCGGGCCCGACGTCGGCGGAGGCGAGATTTCATCAGCCGACGCCGCCGGCTGGGCGCGCTGGGGCGCAGGAGGCGGAGTGAGCGCCGTATCCGGAGCCGGGGCAGGCGCCGGGACAGCCGCGGGGCCCGGCTGGATGCTTTCCTCAGACGCGCGGGATGGCGGCTGGGAGGCCGGGGCCGGTTGGGAAGGCGACGAAGGTTTCTGTGCCGGACCGGTGGACGCGCACGATGCCAGGACGCCCGCTGCCAGAAGAAGGACTATCTTTCTCATCGGTTCCCCTCCCAAGGCCGATCTCAGCTCCACAGACGCGGCAACCCCTCTATCGAACGTCCTTGAAGAGCTCCGCCATGTTCCGATCATTCAGCGCGCCCAAAACGTCAATGGCGACCTGCCGCGGCGGCACCCAGAACTTCTCCACGAGCTGCGGATTCCACCTCTCCATGCGCGGCCGAAACGGGTAGTACCGGGGAAGCGGCGCCGGCTGCGGCGCGTCCGGGAGAATGAAGTCCTCCAGGGACAGAGCTGGCTGCTCTCGGGGCGCCGCGGCGGGCAGCGTCACCGGCGCTTGGGCAGCGTTCCGTCCGCGCCGTCGATCCGCCGCGCGGGAGGAGCCCACGAGGACGGCGAGGGTAATGATGACGGCCATGAGGGCCGCGCCCGCGATGATGAGCACTTCACGCCGGGGCAGCCGAAGAGACAGCTTCACCTCGTTCCCTGTTCTCAAGCCGGATGGCCACGAGCTTGGACACGCCAGACTCCTCCATCGTCACGCCGTACAGCACGTCGGCTCCGGCGACTGTGCGCTTGTTGTGCGTGATGACGATGAACTGGGAGTTCGTAGAGAACTCCTTGAGCATGGTCGTGAGCCGGCCCACGTTCTCCTCGTCGAGCGCCGCGTCGATCTCGTCGAGGAGACAGAACGGGGACGGCTTCACCATGTAGATCGCGAACATGAGAGAGACTCCGGTGAGGGACCGCTCGCCTCCGGAGAGCAGGTTGATGTTCTCCAGTTTCTTTCCCGGCGGCTGGGCAAAGACCTCGATACCCGAGTCCAGGGGAGCGTCGGGGTTTTCCAGGTGGAGCTCGGCCCTGCCGCCCCCGAACAGCCGCCGGAAAACCGTGTGGAAGTTCCTGCGGATCTTGTTGTACGTGTCCAGGAACAGCTCGGTGGACTCCGTGCGGATCTCCGTTGTGACCCTCTTGAGGTCCTCCTTGGCGCGCGTGAGGTCGGTCAGCTGGCCGCTGAGGAAGTCGAACCGGTCCTTGACCTCGGCGAACTCCTCCGGCGCCATGAGGTTCACCTGCCCGAGCTTCCGCATCTCCTCCCGAAGCTCCAGGAGCCGCGGGCGGAGGTCCCGGTTGGGCTGGAGGTCCGGAATGCGCGTCTCGTACTCCGAGAGGTCGCGGGAGAACCGCTCCATGAATCCGGCGCGCAGATCCTTGATCTCCGTCCTGATCTCCGTGACCTCGATCTGCATCTTCTCGATCTCCGCCTGGGCGCGCATGGCCAAGGCGTTCTTCTGCTTCAGATCTTCTCCCTTGGCGGCGAGGTCGCGGTTCCGCTTGGAGATTTCTCCTTCCAGCCCGGACAACGCCGAGCGCTCGGCGCGTTCCCTTTCCTCCAGCTCCCGGCGCTCCTCCTCCGCGGAGGCAATCCGCTGGGCCGTCTCCGCCTTCTTGAGCCGGGTCTCCGCGGCCTGCTGCCCCACCTCGACAAGGATCTCCTCCTGCTCGTTCCGTTCCCGGGCGAGGCGCTCGATCTCCTCCTTCACTCCCGCCCGCTGCGTCTGCAGCCTCGCGAGGTTCACGCGCAGATCCTCCAGCGTGGCGCGGTACTCCTCGATCTTCTGGCGAAGGGCGTCGTTGTCCCGGGCAAGCTCCTCGTTGTGCTGGCGCAGGCGGGCGATGCCGCCGGCGTTTTCGTTGATCCGCTCGTCGATGTCACGCTTGCGCGTGATGATTCCTTCCGGGGCAAGAAACTCGTCCAGGAAGGACGGCGCGAATCCCCGGTAGCGCGCAAACAGCCCGTCGAGAACGGTCACCTTTTCCAGCGAGGCATGGAGAACGGAAATCGTATTGCGGACGAGCTTCTCCATCTCCACGCGGGGCACGTTCCGCACTCCCGCCGCGTCTTCCAGGATGGAGATCTTGCCGCCGAGCTGGATGCGGAGGCTCTGGAGTGCCTCATTGATGGACTCCTCCACCGAGCGCCGCTCCGCGGAAGAATAGCCCATCTCCGTGAGCCGGGCATCGAGCTGGGTGACAATGTCCTCCGTGATTGCGCGAAGCTCGACGCGCAGCTCCTCGATGGTGGCCTCCAGGCCCTGGATGGCGGCCCCGTTGGCACGCACCTGGTCGTCATTCGCTTTCACGCGCGTGCCGAACGCGTCGATGTCCCGCGTGAATCCGCTGATGTTTTCCCCGGTCTCTCCGATGCGCGCGTCCAAGTCCGCGAGTCCCGTTTCCCGGCGCGAAGTCTCGGCGCCGATCTCCTCGATCTTGTGGCGAACGTTCTTTTCGCGGATCTCGTCGGCCTCGATGGTGCGCTCCAGCTCCCCGACCCGCTCCCGGTACATCCGCACCTGGTTGTCCCGGGTGTTCTTCTCCATGTCCAGCTGGTAGAGCCTCTTGTGCGACTCCACGAGCTGGGACTCCATGGAGTTCACGAGGTCCGCCTGCTGCGCGATGGAGGCATTGACCTCCTCGATGGCCTTTCTGATCTCGTCACGCGCCTTTTCTTTTTCCTGCAGCCGGCCCTCACGCTTGCGTCGGTCCTCAAGGAGACCCTTCAGCCGCAGGAGCTGGATCTCCAGCTCGACCTCGAAAATCTCCTCCCGCAACCGGCGGTAGACCTCCGCCTTCTCCGCCTGGACCTTCAGGGAGTTGTAGCTCCGGCGGACTTCGTCGAGGATCCCCTCGACGTGGCGCATGTTCTCCTCTGTCTTTTCGAGCTTTCTCTCCGCTTCCTGGCCGCGGACGCGGAAGCGCGTGATTCCCGCCGCTTCCTCAAAGACGAACCGTCTCTCCTCAGGTTTCGTGGAGAGCAGCTGGTCGATCTTGCCCTGTTCCATGATGGAATAGGCGGACTTGCCGATCCCGGTGTCGAAGAACAGCTCCCGCACGTCGCGGAGCTTCACGAGATTTCCGTTGATGAAGTACTCGCTCTCCCCGCTGCGATAGAGCCGGCGGCGGATGGAGACCTCGGGCAGGTTGAGAGGAAGCACCTCGTCCTGGTTGGACACCGTCAGGGTGACTTCCGCGACGTTGAGCGGCTTGCGGGAGTCGCTGCCGGCGAACAGCACGTCATGCATGTTCTCCGCGCGCAGCGCCTTGGAGGACTGCTCTCCGAGGACCCACTTCATGGCGTCCACGACATTGCTCTTGCCGCAGCCGTTGGGCCCCAGGAGCGCCGCGACCCCGTCCGTGAAATCGATGGAAACCTTGTCGGCAAATGATTTGAATCCGAAGATCTCGAGCGTCTTTAGAAACACTTCCTCTCCCAGTCGAAAAGCGCTACTCTAGCCCCGAAGTAAACACCCAAACGGGAGGGGAGGTCAACGGATCCGCACGGAGGAGCCGCCGGATCATCATGAGAGAACACGACTTTCTCTGCGGCATCGATGAGGCAGGGCGCGGTCCGCTCGCCGGCCCGGTGACCGCGGCGGCGGTCATCCTGCCGCATTTCTTCCCGCTCGACATTCTGGCGGACTCCAAAGCCCTGAGTCCGGAGGAGCGGCGTGATGCGGCAGCGGAGATCCGGGCCGGTGCCGTAGCGTGGGGATTGGGGTGGGCGTCCCCGGAAGAGATCGACTCCATCAACATCCTGCGAGCCACGCTCCTCGCCATGGAGCGCGCGGTTGCCACGCTTGCCGTGCGGCCGTCGCGCATCGTCGTGGACGGCCTGTACTGCCCTTCGTGCGGGATACCGGGGAGCGCCATCGTGCGCGGAGACGCAACGGTGCCCGAGATCATGGCCGCCTCGATCCTGGCAAAGACCGCCCGTGACGCATGGATGGAAGAGTACGCCCGCACCGAGCCGGGCTACGGATTCAACAGGCACAAAGGCTATCCCACCGCCGAACATCGCCGTGCGGTTCTCTGCCTGGGGCCGTCGAGGATTCAGCGTCGAACGTTCCGCCTCACTGCCCCTTCATGAATCCAACCGCAGCCTCGAACCCTTCCAGGAACGCCGGCAGGTCCTCCTTGAACACGAGCACCGTCCTTCGTTCGAACTGGTCATCACCGCTCTTCTTGCTTTCCACAATGGTGAGAAAGACGTCTCCGGTCCTGTTTTCTTTCACGTTGAAAAAGTAAGTCCGCCTGGCTGTGCTGGCCTTCGAGGTAAAGATCTCCCCCCGAGTCCCCATTCGATCCTCCTGCCGAGTCCGCCCCTCCGGCGCCGAGTCCAACGCCGGGCACTATACCGGAAAGCGCCGCGCCCTGACAGCGGGCATTGCCTTGACCTTTCGCGGCGCCGCGGGTAGATTACTGTCCCGGATTGCGCCCGTCGTATAACGGTATTACCTGAGCCCTCCAAGCTCATGACGTGGGTTCGACTCCCATCGGGCGCTCGATCAGAACGACAGTTCCGACTTCCTCAGGGGCGCGCGCCGGGCAGTGCCTCGCGTGCCGAGGCATCGACGTCGCGCCGCGTGCGGTGAAATATTGACCGGTCGGCGTGGATTCCCTACAGTGGCGGGAGCATACGGGAACGATCGACATGGGGATTTTCAGAAGCATCCGCCGTACGCGACTTCTCCGCGAGGGGCTTCTTCCCGCAGACTCGTGGACATGGCTCCGGGAGGATCACCCGATCCTGGACGGCATGTCGCGGCCCGAGACTGAGCGGCTGCGACAGCTCACGACGATCTTCCTGCACGAAAAGGTCTTCGAGGGAGCGGACGGCCTCGAGCTCACGGATGCAATGCGGGAGGTGGTGGCCCTGCAGGCCTGCCTGCCCATCGTCAACCTCGGCATCGAATGGTACGATGACTGGAAAACCGTCGTCATCGTGCCCGATGTGTTCATTGAGGAGCACCGGGAGTTCGACCGGGCCGGCGTGGCCCACGAGTGGGATGAGGACAAGAGCGGGGAGTCCTGGGACTCCGGCCCGGTTGTCCTCTCGTGGAAGGACGTCGAAGCCTCCGGATGGGGGGACGGCTACAACGTGATCATCCACGAGGCCGCCCACCGGCTCGACCTGCTGGACGGCGAGATGAACGGACGGCCGGAGCTTCACGACGGCATGAGCCCGGGAGAATGGCTGGATGTTTTTTCCGCGGCGTTCGAGGATCTGCGCCGACGGGCCGCGCGGAAGCGGCGGAGGCTCCGCATTGACCCCTACGCAATCGAGGATGACGCCGAGTTCTTCGCGGTTTCGAGCGAGTACTTTTTCGAGCAGCCAGAGGTGTTGAATGGAGAGTACCCGGACGTCTACCGGCTCCTGCGGGATTTCTATCGGCAGGACCCGGGACGACGGGCAGGAAAGCCGGAACGCCGACCACCTCGAGGAGAATGATTGCAGCGGATCCTGATCACGGGCGCCAACGGCTTCATTGGATCCAATCTCTGCCGCTTCTTCCACGGGCTCTCCTACGACGTGCTCGGGCTCGTCCGCAAGACCTCCGACCTGCGTCTTCTTGACGGTCTCGACGTCCCGCTCGTGCGCGGGGATCTTTCCACGCCGGGCGGTTTCCAGCTTCCCCGGGACCTGGACTTCGTCGTCCATGCAGCGGGGCTCGTGAGCGACACGATGAGCCGGGCGGCGGCGCTTCGGAACATCCGGGATACGACGGTGAACCTCGTGGATGCGCTCGAACGGACGAACCCCGGCCTGCGCCGGTTCATTTACATCTCCACGGCGCTCGTGCTCGGCCACCGGTCCCGCAACATCTCCCCCGGCAATCCCGGCCGCGCCGCGCTGGGCGCGCGGCCCTACGCGGAGGCCAAGGGAAGGACCGAGGCATTCCTGCTCGAGCGGCATCGCGACTGCGGATTTCCCGTCGTCATCCTTCGTCCTGGTGATGTCTTCGGGCCATACGACCGGACTTCAAGCGGCAGAATCCTGGACGGCATCAGGGCGGGATGGCCTGCCATCGCCGGGCGGGGAAACCGTGTCATGAGTTTCTGCTGGGTGGGCAACCTCGCGGCGGCGTGCCGCCTGGCCTGCGAGATGCGCGGCAAGGACGGCGCTGCCTACACGGTGACGAACGGGCAGGAGATTACGTGGCGGGAGCTCATGGGATTCTTCCAGATGCGGCTGGGGAGGAAGCAGTGGATCTTCGTTCCGGTCATCCTCGCGTACGCCATCGCCCTGGCAATGCAGGCCGTCCACGCCATCGCGCCGTCGGTTGAGGCGCTGCTCACCTGGTACCGGGTGAGCAAAGTCGGACGCGACACGACGTACGACATCTCGACCACCATGGAAGATCTCGGGTATCGTCCGGACCAGGATATCGAACGCCAGCTGGATACGATCATGAGCTGGTACCTGGAGGAAAAAAGGCAGCTGCAAATGTCGCGCGGGAGGAACGACTGACATGGCATGGCTCTCGACAACGCTGAACGGCGTCGTGTCCGTGATCACGGACCCGTACGCGGCGGTGTTCATGATCCTGGGCGTCTCGTACCTTCTCCTTTCCTCTGTTCTGAACGTTCACAACCTCAAGCGCAATGCGGAGGGGGACTTCAAGCCCGTGATGACCTACTTCACGAGCGTGTTCGGACTCCTCTTCCTGGCGCCTCTCGTCGTGATCCTGCTGACGGGGCGGGCCACCGGAGTGACCCCGGCCTCGCTGGGCCTCGGCCTGGGCAACTGGCGCCTGGGCCTCCTTCTCGGGGCCATCCTGCTTCCCCTCCTGCTGACGAGCGTGTACCTGGGCAGAAAGGACCCGGTCCTGCGGGACTACTACCCCTTTTCCAAGGAAGCGATGGAAAGTCCGGGGAGGTTCGTGCTCTACGAGATGTCCTATTTGTTCATGTACTATCTCCCGTGGGAGTTCACGTTCCGGGGCGTGATTCTTTTCGGCCTCATGGCGCTGCTTCCGCATACGCTCGCCGGCCTGGTGATAGCTGTCATGGTGCAGACGTTTCTGTCCACCATGTTCCACCTCGGTCATCCGGACTCCGAGGTCTTTGGCGCCTTCCTCATGGGGCTCATCGCGGGAACGGCCACCGCGTTCGTCGGGTCGATCTTCTACGTCCTGTTTCACCACGCCCTGGCCGGCATCCTGAATGACGTCCTCGTGTACCGGAAGCTCACCCGCGGGCGGCACCTCGGACGGGAGACGGCCTGACGATGCAGGAGAGAGAAGACCGATGAGGAGAATCCTTCTGCCCTATCTCTCCGCGGGGCATGGCCACCTCGTCCTGGCGCAAGCCATCGCCCACTACATATTGCTTGAGCGCCCGGACTGGGAGATCCGCATCATGGACGCGGCCCGGGAGCTCCAGGACGACCTCATGAAAAAGACGTTCGAGGACACGTGGAGGGTCTTCCTGGGCATGCCGGCGTTCCTCTCACGGTTTCTCTTCTTCATGGAAAGACTGTTCCCGCGGATCGTGCTTGCCTTCAACCGGCGGTCCTTCCGCACCGCCGTCCCGAAGGCTGCCGCGTTCCTGGACGAGTACCGGCCCGACCTCGTCATGTCCACGCACTGGGCCTGCACTCACCTGTTCTCCATGGCCCGCGGCTCCCGGGACATCCCTCTGTACTACATCTACGGCGAGCTCGGAGCAACGTACAGCCTCATCAACTGCGGGGCAGACGTTTACTTCACGCTGACGCCCCGCATCGAGAAAGGCCTCTCCCGCATCGGCATAGAGCGGACCCGGATGCAGCGGATCCCCCTGGTCGTGCATCCCCACATCCTGGAGAACGGCGTGCCCAAGGAGGAGTTCAAGCGGAGGCTGGGCATCCCGGCATCCAACCTCGCGGTTGTCCTGAGTCTCGGCGGAGAGGGCATCGGTCATTCGATGCGTTTCATCGATGCCTTCGTGCGCGACGTCAGAAACGCCTCACTTGTCGTGCTCACGGGCCGCAACCACGAGCTCCTGCTCCGCGTCCGGAAGAAGTTCCGCGGGGCGAAGAACGTGGTGGGTCTCGGGTTCCTTGACGACATCAGCAGCGTTATTGCCGCGGCGGATGTCCTGGCCGGAAAAACCGGGACAGGGTACGCCATGATGGCGATCAAGAAAGGCTTGCCCCTGATCGTCACGCACATCGGTGCCCCGAACGAGAGGGAGAACATGCGCTTCGTGGTGGAAAGCGGGTACGGGTGGTACTGCCCGACGCCCCGGCGGTTCGTGCGCCGCGTCAAGCTGATGGCGCGTGACCGGGCGAGCAGCCGGGACGTCATGGATCGCCTGGAGGCTGTGGACCCGCAGAACGGCGCCCGCACCATTGCGGCTGCCATCGTGGAACGGCTGGGATGAAGGTCGGCTTCGACGTCCGCGACCGCTCCAACCTCCGCCGCATCGTGCGCTTCGTGCTCCTGGCGGTCATCATCGGCCTCGGGGTCAACACCCTGCTTTCCGCGTTCATGGACCGCGCCCAGGTCCTCAACGCCCTGCGGAACGTCCGCGTCGTCTACTTCGTGATTCCCCTCGCCCTGTTCGTGCTCTCCCACGTGGTCGATACGCTGCGCCTCAAGCTCGTGCTGTGGCAGTTCAGGATCCACGTGACCTTCGTGCAGGCCTTCTACAACAGTGCCGCGGGCACGTTCTTCACCAACATCACCCCGATGACCGCGGGCGGCCAGCCGTTCCAGATCTACCACCTCAGCAGCGTCGGAGTGCCCGCGGATACCTCCACGAACGTCATCATGTCCCGGTTCGTCGAGCAGGCGATGACCTCGCTCGTGATTTCCCTCATCTTTCTGACACAGATCCCGTGGATCGCCTCGTCCCTGGGCATGGGCTCCAAGTTCGTGTACATCGCCCTGGGCATCTCCCTGAGCGTGACGATCCTGCTGCTTCTCCTGCTCATCCGGCCTCATTTCGTCGGGCGGCTCGCCATTGCCCTGGAGCGCACGCTTCTCGGACGGCTCATCGGGAGGATCACGGGAAGGCACAACTGGGCGCCCAGCATGCACCGCTGGTCCCACCGCCTGCGGGAGAACGTCCAGATGCTCTGGTCCAAGAAGACGTGGGCCATGATCCTGGACATCCTCCTCGGCGTCGTCAACATCGTGCTTCACGCGTACTCTCTGCTGTTCGTGCTGGAGGGAGTGGTCGGTGTGCACCTGCCGTTCGTCACGGTCATGATTATTTACGTGATCCTGTGGCAGGTGGTCTTCTACGTCCCCACCCCGGGGGCGAGCGGCGGCGTGGAAGGGGCGTTCGCGCTCGTCTATTCGGGTCTGACGAACGCGCTCGGGCAGACGGTCATCGCCGTGCTCGTCTGGAGATTCGCGACGTACTATCTCCTGCTGGTCTTCGACGGTCTGGTCTACGCGCTTCTCGGCCGGTCCGCGGGGACGAGCGTCCGGCGCGTTGCAGGGAAAGCGTGAGGAGCCCGAGTCAGCAGGCTCCCCCATTCGCGCTTGAAACCCAGCTGCGCCAGGTAGATGCCGAAGCCGGGGTATGCTCCCTGCACGGCTGTCAGGTTTTCCACCGGGTCGTAGCGCGCGGTGTCGGGCTTTCTCACGCCGACGCACTCGCACAGCGGCTCGATGCGCTTTGACATCCAGGCCCCAACGAAGACAGGGACTCCCACGTCCTCCAGAGTAGCGACAGATTCTTCGCGCCCGATCACCGGCTGGGTGATCACGAATCGCGCGCCCGCCTCGATCTTGCGCCGGAGCTTTTCCCTTTCATCAGGCAGGGGCTCGTACTGGTTGAACGCCACTCCGCACGTGAAATGCCCGGGGTGCTCGCGCTCGATGTAGCGCAGCATCTCCACGGAGGTCACCGTCTTCCCCGGCACGCCGAGCTGCGCCGGCTCGAGCCGCGGGAGCCGCGGGCTGCCGTCGCCGCTGACCACGAGGATGTACTTCAGGCCGCGGTCACGGGCGTCACGCAGGAAATCGTCAAAATCGACCTTTCGGTGGAAGGAATTGAGATGAAGGAGCGTTCGCTCGGGCACGAATGAAAGATCGAGGAAGCTCACCACCTCCATGGCCGTGAAGTGGATGTTGCCCAGGGGGTTGTCGCAGATGGACACCGTCGCGTCCTCCTGAAGGATCCGCGCGTACCTCCGGGCGAACTCCTGGAGCTTTTCTTCGATGCTCTGGTCGCTCTGCTTGGGCGTGAGGAGCTCGATGATGTAGGGCGAATCGCTGAATGCCATCCCTTTTGTCCCTCGTGAGTATACATTACTGATATTGTCAGATTTTTCCAAACACTGTTTCAGGAGGCGCCCCGAATCGTGCCCGTTTTCACCGCCTTGACAGCCTCCCCCCCTGCTGGTCCAAAATACCGAGAGCAGTTTTTGCATCGACGACAGCTTCGACTTGTGTGAAGGAAGACAATATTGGAGCACATGACCAGAGATCCCCGTGACGTCCGCGTGGTTGTGACCGGCATCGGCGCGGCCACCCCCATCGGAACGACCGTGCCGGAGTTCTGGGAGAATCTCACGAAAGGCAGATCCGGCGTGCGGCGCCTGTCGTGCTTTCCGACAGACGGATACTCGGTCCAGATCGCGGGGGAAATCGACCTTCCGGATCTCACCCCGTACTTCAAGGACCGCAAGATGGCCCGGAGGCTGGACCGCTACGTCGTGCTCGCGCAGATCGCCGGCACGCAGGCCATCCGCGATTCCGGCCTGGACCTGGAGGTGGAGAAGGCTCCCCATCGGTACGGGGTGATCATCGGAACAGGTGACGGCGGCGTCGGCACGCGGCACAACAACACGAAAAAGATCGTCCAGGACGGTATGCAGTCCGCCTCCCCCTTCTTCATCATGGCCATCCCGAACACTGCGTCCGGCTACTTCGCCATCGAGTGGAACCTTCAGGGACCCTGCTTTTCCGTGAACTCGGCGTGCGCCACGGGAAACCACGCCTTCGGCGTCGCCGCCTCCCTCATCAAGATGGGAATGGCGGACGCCATCTTCGCCGGGGGAGCCGAAGCCCCGATCTCCCCGAGCGGCCTCGCGGCGTTCGGCAACATCATGGCGCTGTCGGAGCGCAACGACTCGCCCCAGACCGCCTCGCGGCCATTCGACAAGGGCCGAGACGGCTTCGTGCTCAGCGAGGGTGCCGGCGTCCTCTGCATCGAAGAGCTCGACCATGCGTGCAGGCGGGGCGCGAAAATCTACGCGGAGCTGACAGGTTTCGGCTTCACAAGTGACGCGCACGACCTGGTGGCGCCGCATCCCGCCTCCCGGGGATCGGTGCTGGCAATGGAAAGCGCGCTGAAGAACGCGCGGATCACGCCGGCAGACGTGGACTTGATCAACTGCCATGCCGCTTCGACACCCCTGGGGGACCTGGCGGAAAGCAGGGCAATTGACACCGTGTTCAAGGACCGTGCATGCCGCGTTCCCTCACACAGCACGAAGTCCATGACGGGCCATCCCCTGGGGGCGGCCAGCGCTGTTGAGGCAATCGCTTCGATACTCGCCATCCAGCAGGGCGTCATCCACCCCACGATCAACCAGTTCGAGCAGGATCCGGGGATCAGGTTGAACGTCGTACGAAACGAGCCGCGCGAGGCGCGAGTGAACCACGTCCTTTCCAATGGATTCGGCTTCGCGGGACAGAACGCGGCGGTCGTGCTTTCGAAGTTCACGGGATAGCGCGCCCCAGCGGGCCCGTGCGCGCTCACGGCTCGACAAAGCACACCTCGGAAATGGCGGCGCAGGCCACCGCGTCTCCGTTCAGCACCTGCCCGATCACCCGGGCAAAGTAGCCATCGTCCTCGAGCTTCTTCGCCAGCAGGGTGACCTGGCCGCCGGGCAGCACCGGAGACAGGAAGTACGCCCCGACGATGCGCGTGGCACGCACCTTGAGGACATGGGGAACAGCAGGGGGATCGAGGCTGCGCTTCTGCAGGAAATAGGAGAGACACAGGCCGAGCTGGCCGATCATTTCTACTTCGAGACAGCCCGGATAGACCGGTGAGCCGGGGAAGTGGCCCCGAAAGACAGGGTCGCTCTCAGAGAGGGAGCGAAGCCCCGCGATCGACTCTTCCGACAGGTCGACGCCGGTCAACTCGTCCACGAGGAGGAAGGGTTCACGATGCGGGAGAATAAGCTTGATCTGCTCCGTCCCCCAGGCCAGGGGGGAAAGCGTGTCCCGGGAGAAGAGCGGCTTCTTCCGGTTCCGTCTCAGAAGCTCATCGTAGTCCAAGGAGCGCGCCCGGCAGGAGTGCTCTCAGGAGCGGAGGCCCCGGGCAACGACATCCTCCATGATGTTCAACGCCCGGTCCATCTGCTCACGGGTGAACGTGGATGACACGGAGATCCTGAACCGGCGGGACTCCGCCGGGACGGCCGGGAAGTCCACCGGCTGCAGGAACAAGCCGCGTCTCTGGATCTCCGAGGCGAACTGCAAGAGCTTTTCTCCCGATGACCCGATGATGACCGGAATGACCTGCGATTCGCTCTGGCCGAGGTCGAGTTTCAGATCAAGGAGACCCTTTTTCAGGTACGCCACGTTGGCCCACAGCGCGTCCCGCAGGCTGGAGTCCCGGGTGGCCACCTCCAGGGCCTTCATCAGGCCCGCCACCACGGGGGGAGACGGAGCGCAGGAAAAGTTCCACGGAGACGAGTACCCCTTGAGATAATTGATGATGCTCGCGTTGGAGCACACGAACCCGCCGACTCCTCCGAAGGACTTGCTCAGGGTGCCGAAGCTCATTCCAATGCGGTGCTCGACGCCGAAGTGCTCCCCCACGCCCCGCCCGTTGGGGCCGAACATGAGGGTGGAATGAGCTTCATCGATGTACGTAGCCGCCTTGTACTGGTCACAGACATCGAGGATCTCCGGCAGGCGTGCCAGGTCCCCGTCCATGGAATAGACGCCCTCGAACGCCACGAGCGCCCTCTTGCCCCTGCTCTTCTCCAGCATGGCCGCGAGGGACGTGATGTCGTTGTGGGCGAAGAACAGCATCTTGGCGCCGGACAGGGTGCCTCCGTCAATCAGGCTCTTGTGGCACTTCTCATCCAGGATGAGAACGTCCCCCTTGCGGAGGAGGCCCTGCATGGCTCCCACGTTCCCGCCGAGCCCGCTGGAGAACAGGAGGCAGTCTTCCTTCTGCTTGAACTCCGCAAGGCGCCGCGCGAACTCGACGTGCAGGTCGAACGTTCCCGAGAGCAGGGGCGCGCCGGATGCGCCCAGGCCGTAGCGGTCCAGCGCTTCCTTGGCCGCCTGGATGACCTCCGGGTGGGTCGAGAGGCCGAGGTAGTTGTACGAGGTCATGTTGATGACCTTGTGACTTCCCTCCACGCCGTCACGGACCTCCGCGTCCGCGCGAGGCGCGGTGACGAACTGCTGCCCGAAGAAGCGCATGGCCGACTGGATCTTCGGGTGCCCGATCCACGCGAGATAGTCGCTGGGCGGAGTCAGGACGTCCGGGCTGTCATTGAAGA
>DATKLM010000094.1:0-15909 GCA_035542415.1 Spirochaetia bacterium | reverse complement strand
CTTGGGGATTGCCATCTGGTCCATGCCGAACCACGCGTAGGTGCCCTTGTTCGCAACGGCGGGGACCGACGGTGCCGGGGCGACGCCCCAATCCATGTCCGGCGCGTAGCGGCGGATATGGTCCGCGATCCAGGGGCCGTTCAGCGACATCGCCATCTTCCCGGAGAGGAATGGCTCGGCGGAGGTGCCCCACGCGCCGAGACCGGAGGCGAACTTCCGCATTGCGTCGGCTCCGAACTCCTTCGGGAACGACTGCAGCCACTGCCAGGTCTTGTAGAGCGCGTCGGGTTTCAGGTACTTCTTCGTTTTTGCATCATACAGGGTCGCCGGGGTGGCGCCGAACATGTACGAGTAGTACGAGGCGAACCACGCGGGGAAGGTCGCGCGCCACTCGAGGCCGGTCTGCGTGATGTTGCCCTGCGCGTCCTTCTCCGTGAGCTTCTTCTGCGCCGCCGTGAAATCGTCGATCGTACGCGGAGGCTTGTTGGGGTCCAGCCCGGCGTCCTTCAACATCTTCTTGTTGTAGATCAGGAGCAGTGTCCAGTCGGTGAGAGGGATGCCGTAAGTCTTCCCGTCGATGGAGCACGCCATGGAGGTCCACGGCTGCCAGAAGGAGTTCAGGTCGAAACTCCTCGACTTCAGGAGGTCATCCAGCGGGATATAGACCCCGCCTTCCACCATCTGGGGGAAGTTCTCGTTGTTGCCGATTTCCGAGACGTTGGGCGGGTTGCCCGCGCGCACGGCCGCAAGAACCTTCGTGTCCACCCCTTGCTGGCCGGCGTAGGTCACGTGCACGTTCGGGTGCGCGGCGTTGTACGCGTCGATGGCGTCCTGGAGTCCCAGGGCCTCGAACCCGGTGTACTCGCCCCACAATTGTATCTCCACGGGCGCAGCCCAGACTGCGAACGACAACAGCATGAACGCGACGCACAATGGAATCAGTTTTCTCATGTGTCTCTCCTCTCTTTTCGGATCCAACCCTTGTGACAGACCCATCAGAACCCGGATCAGACTCTTTCTCCCATTCGACCTCCTTGCCCCGCAGATTCCGGACCGCGCGACGCTGTCTACGCCTGCTCGCTCCAGTCCTTCATGAACTTTTCAAGTCCGATATCGGTCAGGGGATGCTCCATCATCTGCATGAGGACCTTGAACGGAGCCGTGGCGAAATGCGCGCCTGCCATGCCTGCGTCCAGGACCTGCTTGGGACCGCGGATGCTGGCCGCGATGATCTGCGTGCTGTCCCCGCACCGCTCGAACAGATCGGCGATCTGCCGGATGATGGCCACCCCGTCAAAGCCGACATCGTCGGCCCGCCCCATGAAGACGCTGACGTAGTTGGCGCCCGCCTGGCTCGCAAGGAGCGCCTGTGCGGGGGAAAAGACGAGCGTCATGTTGGTCGTCACGCCCTTCGCGGAAAGCGCGTGCACTGCCTTCAGCCCGTCGCCCGTCATGGGAATCTTCACGATGATGTTCCTGGCGAGGGCGGAAATGGCGAGGCCTTCCTTCACCATGCCCGCCGTCTCAGTTGCAACGACTTCCGCGTTCACCGGGCCGTCTACCATGCCGGCGATCTGCCGGATGAGGCTGTGAAAGGCCGCGCCTTCGCGCGCCACGAGCGTCGGGTTCGTGGTCACCCCGCTGAGGAATCCGTATTCCTTTGCCTTCGCGATTTCGTCCGTGTTTGCCGTGTCGATGAAGAGTTTCACCGCCGTCCTCCGGAACCTCTTTCTTGCACTTTTATGCTGAAAACCTTATAAATTATTTTCGAAGTATTGTCAATCCTTTTTTATTTCCTTTTCGATTAGGTTGATCCTCTTTACGATTTCGGCTATAGTAGCTGAATGAAGTCCGAGGCGCGCCCCGAAACCGGCTTCGGCGACGGGCTGATCACGGAGCGGCAGAGCTCGATCCTGGAGATCCTGATCGACAAGCCGGGAACCACCGTGGTGGAGCTGAGCCGGCTGCTCGAGGTCACCGACGCCACGATCCGCAACGATCTCAACCATCTCTCCAGCCGGGGTCTCATCGTGAGGAGTCACGGCAAGGCGACCCCGTCGCTTCATCCGATGATGATCAAGAGGCAGCGGGCGCACCTCAAGGAGAAGACGCGGATCGCCAAGAAGGCCGCGGAGATGATCGCCAGCGGGGACACCGTTCTGATAGATTCCGGAACGACGACGGCAATGATCCCCCGCTACCTCATCGGGCGGCGCGACATCCACGTCATCACGAACTCCATTCTGCAGATCGCTCACTTCCGCCTGAACCCTTCTATCACCTTCACGATGGTGGGAGGAGAGTATCGGTTCCTCGACGAGTGCTTTGTCGGTCCGTTGTCCCTGGATGCGCTGTCGCGCTTCAACGCGCGGTACGCGTTCATCGGTACCATCGGCTTCACCGCCGAGCACGGGCTCACCACGTACTCCCTCGAAATCGCCGACATCATCATCCAGATGGTCCGCCGTGCGGACCAGGTCGTCCTCTGCGCGGATTCGTCGAAGTGGGGGAAGAAGGGGAACGTCAACACGGTCCCGCTCTCCGAGGTGGACTGCCTCGTGACGGACGAAGCCGCGTCCGATGAGCTGAAGCGCCAGATGCGCGAGCATGGCGTGGAAGTCGTCGTCGCGTAGCGCCTCCCGACGCCCATGATGCCCGCGTGACGACGCCGAACAGCTCCGCCGTGGGCACGTACCGTGTCCTCCGACCGCTCTCCAGGCAGATCTATCCGAGAAACGCTCCCGTCTTCAGGGAACTCTCCTCGATTGCGGCGGTTCGACCTCGGTATTCTTCCGGTTGAAATCCTCGATCTCGGTGCGCAGGGTGTTCACCATGTCCACGAGGGAGCGCGATGACTCCGTGATCATCTGGATCCTCTGAGCGTTGCTCTGGGAGAGATCGTTGATGGACTCGATGGATCGCGAAATGCCGGCGATGGAGAGGCTCTGCTCGTTCATCGCCTGGGTGATGTGCTCCGCGCGACCCTTGACGAGCTGGGCGTTTTCTTCCACCACCTTGGTGGCGTTCGTCTGATCCCCCGCGCGCGCGGAGAGCTCAGAGAACGCGGAGACGATCCCCCCGATGTCCGTGATGATGGCGTTGATCAGGTTCACCGCCCCCGCCGTGTTCTTCATCCCGGTGCCGATTTCCTTCTCGTTGCGCCGGATCAGATTGTCGATGTTCTTGATGCTCGCCGCGGTCGCGTCGGCCAGCTTCCCGATCTCGTTCGCCACGACGGCGAAGCTGCGCCCGGCGTCTCCCGCCCGGGCTGCTTCGATGGTCGCGTTGAGCGCGAGGAGGTTGATGCGATCGGAAATGTCGTTGATGATCCCGATGATGCCGGTGATCTCCGAAGAGCTTCCCTGGATCGTCTGCATGCTCTCGTTCATGATCCGCAGGGACTCTTCTCCGGATCGCGCGTTCGTCGACACTTCGCTGATCTTGGTCAGGGCGCGGGACACCGTGCTGGAAAGGGCATCCGTGGAACCGGTCAGCCGGGCGAGCGCCTGCGTCAGGCTTTCCACCCCGGAGAGCTGCTTCTCCGCGCTCTCTTTCACGCTGTGCGCGGCACTGGAAGCCCCCGCGATGGACGCGCTGATCTCCTCGGTGGCCGCCGCCTGCTCCTGGGAATTGTCGGTGAACTCGGCAATGCTCCTGGACAGGGACTCCGTGTTTCCCAGGAGCGTCTCGGAGCTCGACTTGAGGACTCCCCGGATGAAGAGGTTCTGGGTCAGGTTTTTCTTGGATTCCTGCTGGGCCCGCTCGTTCGCGCGCTCCGTGGTACGCGCGAGGTCCAGGAAGCGCCGCAGGGATCCCGCCATGGAGAACAGGATGAAGAAGGTGATCCCGACGGAGAAGCGTGAATACCTCGTGTTCGGGAGGATGTCGTAGATCACCTGGCTCTCCACGGTATGGGTGCTGATGATGTCCACGGCTGCCCCGTGGACGGCCAGGAGCAGTCCAATGAATGAGGGCAGCAGGTAGCGCAGCCGGCGATGGCGGATCATGTCGATGACGAAGCAGCAGATGGCGTACGCAATCAGGACCACCAGGACGGCGTCCCTCACGTTGTACAGCGGGCCCTGCATCCCCCTGCCGTGGTCGGCCTGGCGGATCATCCAGTCCGCGCGGTGGTTCGTCACGGAGACGTAGAGGTCCGGCGCCGCAAAGGCGAGCAGGGCGAACGCGAAGGCGAGCAGGAGTCCGACGGTCACGACGACCCTGTTGGCCCTTTTCCAGCGAGGTCCCATGTCGAGCATGCTGCCCAGCATGAAAGGGATGGCAAAGAGGAACAGGCCGGCCGCGACCTGTTCCATGCGATGGAACTGCATCCCCTCCTCCGGCCGCCGAAGAAGCCCCCCGACCAGGAGGATCATCGCCTCGCAGAACACGAACACGGCTCCGCTGAAAGCCAGGACCGACATGCTCAGGTAAAGACGGTCGCGCATGAACGAGAAGATGAACGAAAACATGAACAGGCCCATGAGGAGCATTCCGAAACACACGAGGGGAGGCACGAACTCCGAGAGCGTCATGGCCACCTGGAACTGGGGCATTGGTCACCCACCTTTTAGACGAATGTGATACTCTGGAAGGGATCTTGCCGGACAGTATAGCCCGGTCGCCGGATTCCGGCAACGCGGCGCGCAAGCGCCGTGCCGGGGGACTTGCGGCGCGGACCCCGGATGCGGTACATGAGTCAACCACGGAGACTGACGAGACGTGATCGGTGAACGCCTGAGAGACAGCGGCCGACGCAGGATGACGGCATTCCTGCTCTTCCTGTCTCTCTATGCCGTCATGCTCTTTGCCTTTCGCGTCCTGTACACCGGCACGCTCGGCTATATCTTTCTGAACTGGAATCTCTTCCTGGCGTTCCTGCCGTGGCTCCTGACGAGCCTGGCGAATCTGCGGAACATCCGCAGCCGGGTCGCCGTCCTGTTCGTCATGGCGCTCTGGCTGCTGTTCTTCCCGAACTGCCTGTACATTCTCACCGATCTTATCCACCTGCGGCGCGCGGAGAACGCGCCGCTGTGGCTCGATTTCATCATGGTGCTCACGTTCGCCTGGGCGGGCTTGTGCTACGGATTCATCAGTCTCATTGACATCGAGCGCTTCCTGCGGGAGAGCTTCGGCACCGGCCCGCGCCTGACGTCCGTTCTCGAGGTTCTCATGATCTACCTCGCCGCATTCGGCATCTACGTCGGCCGGTTCCTGAGATGGAACAGCTGGGACCTCGTGGGGAGTCCCGCAGAGCTCGTGACCGACGTGTACGGCCGCTTCACGAGCGGCAGCACCGCCATCCGGATCATCGGGTTCACCGTTCTCATGGGAACGCTCCTCAACGCGATGTATTTTCCGCTGAGGTACCTGGGCCATCGCTCTGTTGGACTGCCCTCAGACTCTTGAGATATCGTTCGTTTTGGAATAAAAGCCATCATCCAGGGAAGCAGGAGCGCGCGCCATGAAGAGCCTCGCTAAGGACCAGGGACATGACCGAAGCGTCGAGCGAGATCGCTGGAACGGCGGAAGGACTGTCGAGGCTTTCCAAGACGCTTGACATGCGCTTCCTGGCGATGCGGGAGGCCATGATCGGGCAGGATGCGGGGACCGCAGTCAGCGAGCCGCAGAAAGCGTTGTCCTGGGAAGCCGCCAGATATTCAAAACACCGCTCGTTCGATGCGCGTTCGCGTTTCCCTCCGGCAGCGCAATACGGCCGTCGGCCACGACCGGGCTGTTCCAGTGCCCGGGGCCGCAGGCGAGGGTGGTCATGAGACGGCCCGCTGCCGCCTCGTAGATCCGCAGCCCTCCGCGCGGGTCGTAAACGAAGAGCATGCCGTCCGCTGCCACGGGGCTCGTTCCAGCGTCCTCCGTCCGCCACCGGAGCTTGAGCGTGCGGCCGGCCAGCGTCCATGCCGCGGTGGCGCCGTTGTCCGCGGCGAACAGCCACGTGACGCCTTGGGACTTCAGGAGCGCCGGCGCGGTGAAGAGACGGCTGCGGGAAGGGGTAGGCACGATGCTCGCCTCACCGCCGCGGTGCGGCGCGGTGCCCTGCATCGCTCGCCAGTCGAGAACGCGGATGATGCGGTCCTTTCCCCCCTGGGCGATCAGGCCGCTGCCCAGGAGGACGGGTGACGTGGAGCCGAGGTCCTCGTCTTCCGCGTCGAGATCAGCCGTGTTCACTGGAGTGTAGTTCCCCAGGATGCGTGTGGCGTCCGGATCGAGCTCAATGACGGAGTCGCCCCAGTTGACCGCGCCGTCCCATGTTCCGTTGCCCGTTGCGATGTACAAATTTCCGGTCTCAGACTCGATGACGACGCCGGCGCGCCCCCAGATCCCGGAATCGCTTTCCGGGACTGATGACGGAACGAGAAGCTCGTGCCGGTCGCTGGAGAGTGAGTTCCACACGTGCAGAAGCGCGCCGGTAGCGGCGTCCAGGACCGCAACGTGCCCCTGGTAGGGCGGCCTGTCTCCAATGTAACCGTCCGTTGCCGCAATCACCCTCCCTCGGAAGAATGATAGCGGCGACGCGATCTTCTCCCGCTCGGCGAGCCTCGTAACCGCCGCCGCCCAGATGACGCGGCCATCTGCCACTGCCAGCTTCCTGATCATCCCGTCCGGGGCCGCGGCGTAGATGAACGCCCGATCGTCGTCCGCGACGGGAGTCGCATTCGTGATGCGATAGCTTCCCGCGAGGCTCTCGTAGCTCTCCGGCGTGTGCTCCCAGAGCACGGCGCCGTTGTCAGCATCCAGCGCAAGGGTCTTGCCGTAGGTGGTCGTCACGAAGAAGGCGTCGTGGGCGGCGCCCCCGACGGTCACGGCTCGAAGGTAGATAACAGAGCCGTCGACGGTTCCGTCAATCGTCACCTGCTGCCGGGTGAGCTGACCGATGTTTGCCGCGCTCAGGCCCGTGGCGACGTTTGGCGCGCTGGAGCGGCCGACGTCCCATCCGAAGGTCGGCCAGTCCTGCGCCGGGACGAGGGGGCAGGCGCAGGCAATGAAAAGGAAGGCAACGACAGGGGAGTACCGCATGGGTGATAAGATACGAAGGCGGCCGAGCCGTGACAGCATCTTCTCAATTGACGGCTCCTGCGGCTGCGCGCGGCATCAATACCCCGTTGTGACGCTGAGCGTAATTCTGTTGCGGAACGGGATCAGAAGCAGGTCCGTCGGCTCATCGGGCCGGAACGCGTGCCCCGTCTCGCAGCGCAGACCGAATGACGTTCCCTGCGCGACCTCCCACTCCAGTTCGACAGCCAGCCAGCCCAGCATGCTGTCGATTCCGTAGATCGCCGTCACTCCCAGAAGAAGGAAGCGATCAAGAGCGATGTCCCGAAATGCCGCTGCCGCGTAATGCCGCCGCAGACCTCCCAGGGAGGCAAACGCGCCCGGCAGCGCGGCGCCGGCTGGAGCGCCGGCACCCTGCCACGCGACGTAGCGGGACGCGAACGTGCGTGCCTCATCCGGGGTGAGACCGTCGCCGTTGAAGAAGTATTCCACGAGCAAGGTCTGCGGCCGCGTGAGCCCGAGATCGACCGGAAGTGTAACCCCGGCTGCGGCCCTCACCACGGGCTCGCCGGCGCCTCCCAGGTCCTCCACGGCGAGCATGCCGGGAAAGAGATACCCGCTTGAGCGCCCCCAGCGAAGCTGGATCTCCTCGTACAGGACGAGCGGACCGATGCTCCACGCTCCGTCGCCCAGGAGCGCGACGCGGTCCGAAAGACCCGGGTCTCCGTACTTGACGAGCCCGAATCCCAGGTCGAGCCCCACGCCTTCGAGCAGAAGCTCCACCCGTACCGCGGCGCGGCTCCAGCGGATGTCGGACGCCGGCAGCGCCACCAGGCTCAGCCCGAAGCTCTCATTCGGGAAGACGTCCACCTTGAGCCCGGCAAGCCCGGGAAGGAAAGGGCGAAGGTCGAGAGGGTTGGCCCGGATCTCGAGGGTGTCGATGGGAGAAAAGATCCTGGCCGTGCCCCAGTTCAGGCGCTGGCGCCCCGCAGCGACACTCACCCCGGGGGCAGGGGAGGCCCGGACGTAGAGCTGCGCCGCGAGGGCTTCGGGAGTGATCTCCCTGTCGACATCCAGAGGTACGACGATGTCCACGAGAGCTTCCAGGCCCCGCGGGCTTCTGGCGTTGAGGGAGAATCCCCCCTCCTGCGCCACTCCGAACGAGGACCACGGCGAAGCAGCCGCATCCGCGGCCGCTGCCTGGTACCAGCCTTCGCCCCAGACCTCCACTCCTTTCCCCGCCTGGCCGGAAAGGGGACGCGCCAGCACAAGCAGGATGCCGAGCAGAAGGCCCGCTGCGCGATCACGCACTGTGGACGACTCCGTCGACGATACGGAGGATTCGGTCTGCTTCACGCATCACCTGCTCGTCGTGACTGGCGATGACGAACGTCGTGCTCTGCTCCCGGTGGAGGCGCTCCATGAGGTGGAGGACGGCCGCGCCTGTTTTGGAGTCGAGGTTCGCCGTGGGCTCATCGGCAAAGACCACCTCCGGCCGCGTGACGAGCGCGCGGGCAATGGCCACGCGCTGGCGCTGTCCGCCGGACAGCTCGTCCGGACGGTGTCGGAGGTACGCGCGGATGCCCACCTCCTCGGAAAGCTCCTCGATGCGCCGCCGCCGTTCCGCCGCGCGCACCCTGCGGACGATGAGGGAGAACTCGATGTTTTCATACGCGCTCAGGACCGGCACGAGGTTGAAGGACTGGAAGATGAACGCGATCCGATCTCTGCGGAAGCGGTGCCGGCGCTTTCCGTCCAGCGCGCCGACGCGAACCCCGTCGAACAGGAGCTCTCCGCTCGTCGGCTCGTCCAGCAGGCCCAGGATGTTCAGCAGAGTGGACTTGCCCGCGCCCGACGGTCCGATCACGCAGAGGGAGTCTCCCCTGCCGATGTCCAGGCTCACGCCGCGGAGGGCGTGGACCGTCGTCCTGCCCAGCGGATACTCCTTGACCAGATCGCGAACCATGATGAAACCCATGACTGCGCTCCTTGCTTCTTTCTTCCGCGTCCCTACGGCGCCTCTTCGAGCCGGGCCTCGAGGTTCCGCCGGTTGAAAACCCGATCCGGCAGGTTCCTCGGTTCCTCCGTGACGAGGGTCAGGGTGTTCACCGCGCCGGGGTCCAGGGGAGAGGTGACCGTCACGACCACGGGCTTTTTGCCCGCGCCGATGTCCCGGATCTCGGAGTACCGGATTTCCTTGACCACGCTGCCGTTTCGGGCAAAGCACACTCCTTTCATGGGCCAGCCGCCCTCGCGTGACACGTCGAGGAGGATCCGGTAATAGGGGGCGGCGCGTTCCTTCGCGATCAGCTCCAGCGTGAACGTCTCATTCCCCGCGGCGGTGAGCGCGGCAGTGTAGTTGTCGGAGAAGTTCAGCCGCACGACGTCTCCGTAGGAAAACCCGGTGCCTCCGAAGGACTGGTTGGACGGCACTTTCATGACGCGGTTGATGCGTCTCTCGTACGCCCAGACGTTCTGTTCAATCATGAGGAGATCATTGCCTGCCTCGGCAGGAGGAGCGATCATGCGCACGATGATCTTCTGGTTCCTGTCCCGCGCGTAATAGAGTGCTTCGTAGTCCTCCGTCCTGCCGTCCGGTGACACGAAGTGCAGCCGCGCGACTGCCTTCGCATCAGGGTACATGATCCTTTCCGCGCGCCGGATGATTTCCACCGGATCCGCGGTGCCGGCGTCCTGACCGGACAGGCCGCTCGAAAGGCACGCGAACAGCAGGACAGCCGCCGTGAGACATTTCGTCCGTATCATCTGATTTTTCCTTCCATGCCAATCCGCTCAGTCCGCCTCGCGCAGGGCCGCAAGGGGAGGGACGCTGAGGCGTGCCCGAAGCGTCGTGACAGCCGTGAGCGCCGTGATGCCCAGGGCAGCGCACACGATGAACACGAGCGTCCCGGGACTGAGGCCGAGCGAGATACCGCTTCCCCCGACGAGTAGCTGGAACCCGGAATCCTCCGTCGTCAGGGCGAGCGCGTTGATCAGCTCGCGCACACCCAGCCCGGCGGCCACACCGGCCAGGGTGGCCCCGAGGTTGACGACCAGGATCTCCAGCACGTACAGGGCAATCAGGAAACCCGCCCCGCCGCCGAGACACGAATACGTGCCGATCTCCCGCTTCCGGTCGAAGAGGTTCACCGAGACGACGCTCATGATGCCGAGCGAGGTGACGCCCAGGATGAGGAGACTGGCTGCCATGAAAACGATCCGCAGCAGCTCGTAGATTCCGAACGCGCTGCGGGGGATGTCCTTGAAATCCCAGAACTCCAGATCGAGGCCCCGGTCCTCGGCCCACCCGGTCAGCTTCTGGACGGCCGACGACCGGCTTTCTCCCTGGGTGAGGTCGACGAAGAGCGACATGGTCTCGTCAGGGGCAAATCCCGAGATGAGCCGGTAGGCAGCCATGTTCATGAAACCGTGGTCCACGAGGTACGGCATGTCCTGTCGAGGCACGTAGAACCCCGCCAGAACAGCGTCCTGGACCACGACCTGGCCGAAGAGGTCCTTCCCCACGATCCTGACCTTGTCGCCCGGCCGGATTTTCATGGTGGAGGCAGTTCCGCGGTGGAGGATGACCTGCGGCGTGTCGGAGACGTCGAAGAACGCGCCGTCCGTCATGCGGATGAAGTCCGTGACGACCCACCCCTGGGCCGGATCAACGCCGCGGAAAAGAAAGTCCCGGTACTTGCGGCCGCCGGCGAAAACGCTCAGGGACAGGGCCGTCGTCGGCGCACAGGCGCGCTTCACGAACGGGAGGGACTGGATCCCGGCGAGGATGGAGGGGTATCCCTTGATGCTGAGCGCGGACATGCGCTGCCAATCCTCACCCTCGTCCTCCGCGGTCTTGAGACCCCTGCCGTACACGGCGAGGTCGGCCGACGGGCTCAGGATGGCAAGGAACCCTTTCTCCGCGTTTTCCATCTCTCCGTCGGAAAAGGACAGGAAGAGGAACACGACGAAGGCCGCCAGTCCGACCACCACCGCCGTGATGAGACTTCTCTGGCGGTGGGCAAGGATGTTGCGCAGTGCGAGCTTCACGACGATCATCACGCAGCCTCCTTGAGCAGATCCAGGGGGCGCGCTCGGGTCAGCCGCAGGAGGGGAAAGAGCGAAGCAGCTGCCGAGGCGCAGAGGAACACGGCCAGGCTGACGGCAATCTGGGACGCCCGCAGATCGAGGAAGAGCCGGCCCTCCGGCATGAAGATGATTCCGGGTACGCCCGTGACGTGGAGGAGAAGCACCACTGCTGCCCCCAGGCCGGTGCCCAGCACCCAGGAGACCATGGCTGACACGATCATCTCCCCGAAGAGGATGGTCACCTGGGCCCCGGGGGGAAGGCCGATGGCAATGGCGGTCCCGATCTCCCTCCGTCTCCTGATGAGGGAGAGCAGCACGGTATTGACAATGAAGATCGAGACGGAAGCGATGAAAAGGGCGATGAGCACGAGCGTGAGGACTCCGAATCCGCTGGCGGTGGAAAGGAACAGCCGGCCCAGTTCGGCGTAGTCCCTGACCACGCAATCCGGCTGGCGGGCGGAGAGCCACTGAGCGATCTGCCGTTTCGCGGCCGGCACATCCGCCAGCGAGCTCATGCGGATGAAGATGCTCGTCCCCTCCCTGTCGCCCAGGCCCAGGCGCTCGCGCAGCGGCCGCGCGTCCATGTAGTAGGTGTAGAAGAACATGGGCAGCCTCTGGACGTACGCGGTGACGGCTATCGGAAGGACCGCGGGCCGCGCCAGCGGGTCGTCGCCCCGAGCGGCGGGGACAGCCATCGTATAGGAGACGTTCAGATTGATGGTGTCCCGGACCGGAGTGATGGCGTCCGAATACACCGCCTGCAGCAGCCGCTTTCTCAGCACGCGCGCCTGGAACGCGCCGCGCGCGGACACCTGCCCCAGGCCCGCGGAGCGCTGGGTTTCGGCGGCAAGTGCCGTGCGTGCGTCGTCGATCCTGTAGTCGTAGCTGTCCGCCGTCCAGGAGGGGAGGATCGATGGAAGGTCTTCCCGGTCCAGTGCCTTGTTCATCGCCAGCAGGAAGGCTGCGTCATCAGGAGCGGCTGTCGCCGAAGTGAAGAGCGACGGCATATCCTTCGCGACTCGGGCTTTGAACGACTCCCACTCAAAGCCGGCGGGCCGGAAGTTCTTCCGTGTGAACCGGTCGTTGTTCTTGATGACTTCCCAGAACTCGAGCGGAGGACGGAACACCGGCACGTCGGCCATGCCGGGCCGCCACGCAAGGTCACGGGCGCCTTCCAGCACGCTGACTCCCGGCAGCGTCAGCGGGAAGTCCCGTGGATCCACGCCCATGAGCGACGGTGCAAATGTCGTTTGTTCTCCCTCCGTCGTGAAGATCGCCGCCCTGGTTTCCACGGCAAGCATGACGTGAGCCACGCCGGGGAGCCCGGAGAGGAAGCGCTCCAGGTCTTCCGAACAGGTCAGGAGGGACAGTCCTTCGCGCTGATCCGCAAACGCCATCTCGCTGACCTTCGGCGACTCCACGGGCAGGATCTGCAGGTGCGCAGTCGCCGTGTCGATCCCGAGCTCGCGGAACCGGTCCACGAAACTGTCGCGGAACGACAGGCAGAACAGCACGGCTGCGCTGCAGGCGCCCAGCAGGACGAAGAGGCGGACGCCGGACGCCCGGTGGCGCCGGAGGCCCCTTACCATGAGCTTCAGGTACACGGCTGTCTCTCCGCGGCGCGCGCCATCAGAAGGCCTCCCCGAGATTGAGGTAGAAGTCAGCCCCGGCGGACCCGACCGCAACGTCGACCCGGAGGCTGGCGCCGGACGTCTCGTCCAGCACGAAGCGCAGACCCGCGCCTCCGGAGAGCTTCGTGGTGTCAAGGCGGAAGGACAGCGGGTCGCGTGCCACCTGCCCGGCCGAGCCGAAAACCGCAACGCCGAATCTCCACCAGACGGGAAGGCGGATCTCCAGCTGGGCTGCCAGAAGGGCGTTGTCACGGTAGCGGCCGTCGTAGTACCCGCGCAGGAGCTCATCCCCGCCCAGGCGGGGAAGCTCCTGCACCGGCGGCGCGCCCCCGGCCCACGCGGCAGTGAGCTGGGCAGCCAGGACGATCCTGCGGCCGGCGATCATTGCGGGGATCGGAGAAACGAACGCGCGCGCGTCGAGCGTTGCCGACGGATAGGATGCGCCTCCGAATGTGACGAACGACCAGCTCCCGCAGAGATCGACGAACGCGCCATTGGTCGGAGCCACGGCGGAGTCACGAGTGTCCCACGTGAGGCGAAGCCCCGGCGCAGCGAGCGCGGTCCCGTCCGAGCCTGCAACGGTGCCCCGGACGAGCGCTCCGGCTGCCGCGCGCTGCTGCATCCATGAGCCGAACAGGCGCAGGCGCGGTCCCAGGAAGAAGCCTGAGGTGAGCGGGAAGCCCAGCGTTCCATCGATCGAGCACTCGATGGGAACGTAGTCCTCCTCGCTCGAAGCATCCGGGCCGATGCCGAAGAACTTGTTGGGGAACCTCGCCGCGTAGCCGACCGCCGTGACGCGCATCCCGCTGCCCGGTGTGTGGTAGTCAACGCTTGCAAACACTTCAGCCTGTCCTTTCAGGGTGACGAAGCCGCCTCCGCGGTAGACGTTCTCCCGGGCGTCCGTGTTCACGGGTTCGGGTACATGCACCACCATCAGGATTACTCCTCCTGCAAGGCTCGTTTCCGGCGTGTAGAACGCATAGGGCACAGGAATGAACGTTGTGCCCGGTCTGGCGTCCTGGGCGGCCGCGCGAAAGGCGGCCAGGATGAGCAGCAGAAGAACGGTGGCCCGTCGTGTGGTCATGGAGTGCTCTCACTTTCTGAAAAGCGCACGAATGCCTCCTTTGGCTGGTGTTGGATCATGAGATCTGACGGAGAAGGCCGTCCGATCCCTTCACAATTCCGGGACTGGCGGAGGCGGGGGAGACGCGCTACATTGTAGTCATGGAGCCAGAAGTCGAGCTTCCCTCGGACGCCTACCTGGAAGTGACGAAAAAAGGCGGGGAGATCGTCCGATTCCCTATCGCGAAAAAGACCGTGACCATCGGGAGAGATCCCGGCTGCGACCTCCGCCTGGATGATCCTTACGTGTCGCGCAAGCACTGCCAGATCGTTTTCCGGGGAGAGCACTTCACCGTGATCGATCTGCAGTCCCTGAACAGGACCGTCGTCAAGGGAAAACAGTACATCCAGAAGAACCTCATGCCCGGCAACCTGCTCACCCTGGGAGAGACTCAGCTTCGCTTCGAGTGGCCGACGTACCTCGAATGGCGGAGGGAGCACGGGGCCACGGACGAGCCGCCGCCTGAGGATGAACCGGAGCCGGACCTCCCGAAGGATCAGGGCTGAATTCCTGCAACATTCCGCTCCAGCGCGGGTATTTTGTCACTGGGGACAACAGTCTTCGGCTCCTTGATTGCCGGTTCATTTTTCGGGGCCTATACTTGTTGTCAACGGAGGGAAAGATGGCAGATTACACGTTCGACGGAAGGCGCCTGGTCAAAAAAAGCTCCGGCCAGAAGCTTGCGGAAGTGGACCGGGACACCATTCGATCCTACAACGGCGCGGTATTCGGCCAGATCGAGAAGAAGAATATCCGGGACAACCATGGAAAAAAGGTTGCGGAGTTCGACGGCAAGGACATCAAGGACGACCGGGGCAAGAAAGTGATCAGCGCGAAGGAACTGCAGGAGATCATTGAGGGCGACGTCGACATTCACATGGCGGCGATGTGGTACTTCTTCGTGAAGGGGCGCCACGATCACGCCGGGATGCTCTAGGAAAGCACACGGGGCGTTGTCCCCTCCAGCTTCAGAACCATCACCCCATACGGCTCGATCACGGCAGTCCTGCCCGTGACCGAGCCGCTCAGAAGGTTCACCTTTCCTTCAGGGGTTTCGACCTCGGTGTCTGCCTCGGTGTGATTGATGAGAAAGAGCACTCTTCTCCCGCCGCCCTCGCGGACAATCGCCTCGACGCCGAGCGGGGGTCGAACGGCCGGCACGATCCCGGCCCTCCCCAGGACCTCCGTCGCCAGCTCGTCGTAGAAGCTCTCCTCTTCCACGATCGTTCCCACGTAGTACCCCCAGCCCCTGCCGAAGCGGTTTCGAGTCACCGCGGCGTACGGCCTGAGGTGCCATTCATCGTAGCCCGCGAGCCTCTCGGCGCCGCGGAGATTCACCCAGTCGGCAAACCTCGCGCCCCGGTGGGACCCGGCGAGCGGCGGGGCGCAGGCCAGGGAATACGTCACGCCAGCCCCGAGCGCCTCGTACTCATGGATGGAGATCCCGAGGGCATCGCCGAGGAGTCCGGGAAGGATGCGGGCATGGCACAGGCCGGTCTCATCCTTGACCCCCGTGCGGCAATCCGCAACCAGGACGCCGCCGCCGCGAACGTAGTCCACCAGCCGCAGCGCCGTATCGTCACCGAGGATGAAAAGGTGAGGGGCGAAGACAAGCTTGTAGCCCGTCAGATCGTCCCCCGGGCGGACCATGTCAACGGAAACACCGGCGCGGAAGAGCGCGCCGTAAAACCGGCGTGTGGCATCCTTGTAGTTCGAAGCCCCCGCGAGCTCGCCCGCTTCCCCTGGCGCATAGGAGGGCTGGATCTCGAAAGCCCAGGCGCTTTCATAGTCGTACACAAGGGCGGCCGGGGCGCGGATGCCGGTGCCCTCGATCTCCGGGGCAAGCTGCCGGAGCTCGCGCACCGTGGCGGCGGCCTCTTCGTACCGGCGGCCCGGCGTCCCGTCGTGACCCAGGAGACCGTGCCAGTACTGTTCCCGACCGGCCGTCGGGGTCCTCCAGCAGAAGAGGATCTGGGAATCGGCGCCGCGCGCGAGCTGCTGGTACGCCACCTGGCGGATCTCTCCCGGCCGGGGGTTTCTCCCCATGACTCCCCACCC
>DATKLM010000093.1:0-22325 GCA_035542415.1 Spirochaetia bacterium | reverse complement strand
TGGCCCTCTGGAAATCAATACCATGTTCCAACGACGGCGTAGCTACTGAAGCGAAACGGCCGTGATCTCGGGCGTTCCGGAGAAATGGATTTTGTTTTCGCGTGCCAACCAGCCGATTCCCATGGAAAGCAGGTCATCCGGCAGCCGAGTCTTTTTCTTAAGCTGGCTGAAGGGAGGCGTGTTTGTGACCGCTCGCGGGTGATGGCCTTGCTGGTCCGGTGCCCTCGGAGCGCCATCGCCGTACTCCATGGACCCTTTCCGCTCTGTAATTCTTTTCGGGATGAGTGGATTCGAACCACCGCTCTCCTGCTCCCAAAGCAGGCGCCTTAGCCGCTAGGCTACATCCCGAGGCACCGTAACCGGTGCTGCGCGCGAAGCG
This sequence comes from Spirochaetia bacterium, assembly GCA_035542415.1. Classification (GTDB taxonomy): domain Bacteria; phylum Spirochaetota; class Spirochaetia; order SZUA-6; family Fen-1364; genus Fen-1364. The sequence continues at coordinate 21,946 of DATKLM010000093.1, read as the reverse complement.
TTCCCGGGCCTCACCCGCCCTGCGCTTCTCCCATGAGATCCTTGAGGAACCGGTCCCGGTCCGCTCCTTCCTTCAGCACGACGAGCAGCGTGTCGTCACCGCCCACCGTGCCGATGACTTCGGGAATCTTCAGTTGATCGATTCCGAAGGCGATGCCCGGCGCATGCCCCATCTTGGTCTTGATGACGGCCAGGTTGCCCGAAAACTTGATGCTGACGACCTGCCGCCGCATGTCGTCGCGGACAAAGGGATCCTGCGCGGCCTCGGCGGGAGCATTGACGGTGTAGATGTAATCCCCCGAAGGATCGGGAACCCGCGCCACGCCGAGGAACTTCAGGTCGCGGGAGAGGGTTGCCTGCGTCACGTCCACTCCTTCCTTCTCCAGGCGCTTCAGCAGCTCCTCCTGGCTGTGGACCTTCTCGGAGTGCAGAATATTGTGAATCAGGCGTCGTCGAGATTCCTGACTTTTCAGATCCGTCCTCCTTGGCCTGGGGTCATGGCAGCGTCCGCGTCACGCGGGACCGCGGCGCCGCAAGCATATACCAAGGAAGTGTTCGATGTAAACGCGCCCCGATCCGCGGCGCGCGCGCTGGTCGATCCTGCCCGCCGGGTTCAGTAGACGAGGCTGGCCCCGAAGTATCCGAGCGCGGTCACGATACCGAAGCACACGCCGTACAGGCACAGGGCGACGATTGCGCGCGGATTCCGCCAGGGCCGCGCCGCCGGGTCTGTCTCCCCCTCGCCTCCCCGGCCGAAGAACAGCGAAACAAAAAGCACGACGAACAGGGAAATGGCCAGGATGATCTTGATCGTGATGACGGTCATGGGCTGCCCGTGCATCTTCTCGTGCCAGTCCCCGTAGCCGATCAAGGCCGTGGGAACGACGCTGATGGTGGCGAGCACGGCGGTGTGCCACGCCGTGAGCTTCAGCCGCGGCCGCCGGAAAATGACGGACACCAGGCCAAACGTGAAGGTGGCCACGGTGAGCCCGATGGTGATGTGAACCAACAGCGGGTGGATGGGGTGGTCGTACCCCAGCCGCGTCAGCAACTGGTACAGGGCGTGGATCATGGTGCATAGATAACCAAGACCGGTGGAAAAGGAAAGTGGGATCCCGCCCCCCTCGACATTTCGCCGACCGCGTCATAGATTCTGCGCGGAGGAAATCGATGCCCGGCTCAAGAAAACCGGCCAAGCCGAAGCCCGGGTCCAGCCCCGGCCTGCCGGCGCGGGCCCGCGCAACGGCGCGCGTTCTCATCGCGGAGTATCCGGATGCGCGATGCATGCTCGATCATCGCGATCCTTTCCAGCTCCTTGTCGCCACGATCCTCGCCGCCCAGTGCACGGACGAGCGGGTCAACCAGGTGACGCCGGCCCTCTTTCAACGGTTTCCTGATCCGCCGACCATGGCAAAGGCCGACATCGCGGAGCTCGAATCCCTGATCCGGTCGACCGGTTTCTTCCATAACAAGGCAAAGAGCATCAAGGGAGCCTCCGAGGTGCTCGCCCGGGATTTCCCCGGCGCCTTTCCCTCCACCATGGAGGACCTTCTGAAACTTCCGGGCGTCGGGAGAAAAACGGCAAACGTCATTCTGGGAACCTGCTTCGGAGTGCCGGGGATCGTGGTGGATACGCACGTGCGCCGCGTTGCGCAGCGCCTGGGGCTGGTCTCCACCGATGATCCGGAAGAGATCGAGCGTGATCTCGGACAGCTCATTCCCCGCAAGGACTGGATCGCCATTTCGCACGCGCTCACGTTCCACGGGCGGAGGCGCTGCGCCGCGCGCAAGCCCGACCACGAGCACTGTCCGGTCCGCACGACGTGTCCCTCGCGGGACCTGTAGCTCATGCGGACATCCACCATCCGGATCCACGGGAGCGCCGCCGCGTTCGAGGCGAACCTCACCACGTCGATCCTGAACGTCCTCCTCAGGAACGGCTTTCCCATTGAGACGATCTGCGGGGGCAAGGCGCAGTGCGGGCGGGATCTCATCCGGATCATCTCAGGCGCTGAGAACTTCAGCCCCCGGAGGGAGCGGGAAGCCCGCAAGCTGGAGGAGCTCGCGCGGCTGGGAGAACCGTCCGGGCCCGGGATCCGTCTCGCCTGTCAGAGCTACGTTCGGGGAGACGTCGAGATCGAAGTGATCCACACGGCCGCTCTCAAAGGCCCGTGGGCCGCCGGACAGGCCGGCGGCCCTTGATTCGGGCCTCGTCCGTGGTATATTAAGGAAAGGATGCTTCGCAAGCTCGCCAAAAAAGCAGCCCTTCTCGCCCTTCTCGGCGCGCTGTACGCCTGCGGGGATCAGTCTCTCTTCATGTCCCTCCGAACGGATGTCTCCGACGTCCAACTGACGATGGTCAGCGACGGGCAGGTGCTCACGGACGGCAAAGGGGTGCCGCTGACCGTGGCGGCGCAGGACTCGACGAAGCTGAAAGACCTCGAGATGGACGTAACGCTCACCTCAGGCGCTGGAGCGAGCGTGTGGCACAATCGCCAGCCGGTCCCGGCGCTCAACGAGCAGCTCACCATCCAGCCTCCCTCCCTTCCCGCCGGCCAGTACAAGATGGACGTCGTCGTCTACTCCGCCGGCGAAGTTGCCCAGAAGAAGTCCGCAAACTTCTTCGTTGCGGCTGGTGGCTGGCGAATTGCCGGCATCAAGAGCTATCCGCCGGTCATCACGTCGTCGGGAAAGGTCCTCCTGAAAGCGGACCTGCAGTACCCCAGCGGTTCGGATCCGTGGGTCCGCTGGTCCTGGAAGGGCAAGGTCATCCAGAAGGGTTCGATCAGCCAGGGCCTGGGCAAAATCCTCTGGACGGTCCCGGCGGACGAAGGGGTATACACCATCACCCTGGAGATGTTCCCCGTCGCGCCCACCGGGGACTCGGACTTCTCCTTCTCCTCATCGATGTCCCTCTCGACGGACGTCTATGTCTCCATGGGCACCCGCCCCGGCCGGGGAGACCTCGGACCGGACAGCTCGTACCTCTCCCTGATGCATATGCAGGCCAGCCTTGACGACGCCGGGGTCGGTGCCCGCAAGGCGGGCAAGACCACGGCAATATCCGTCGGCAGTCCCGAGATTGTCTCCACGGAAGAGGGCTTCGGCTACCGAGCGGCCCCGGGCTCCGGGATCGCTCTTTCCTGGCTGGCGCTGCCCATGGAGAATGGCAGCCTGAAGCCGTTCACCATCGAGTTCGGCATCAGCTTCGACAGCTTCTCCGGCCAGAACAACGTCTTCACGGCAGCATCAACGGACGGCGGCCTCACCTTCGCGATCTCGGTGGACCCCGTGACGCACATGCCCCAGGGGACGCTGTCCGCGGCCGGCGGATCCTCGATCGTCATTCCGTGGTCGGGCCTCGGGCTCACGACCGGCCAGAGATACTTCCTGTCTCTCAGCATCATCCCGTCCGCGCAGAGCATCACGGGTCTGTGGTACCTGAACGGGCTCCTCGTCGCCTCACGCACCGTGCCGTATGCGCGGACGGTGGTCGGTGAGGACGGGAAGTCGGTGATCGGCGGAGACAACGGGTTCAGCGGGATCATTGACGAGTTCGGGGTATATTTCCGGGACGGCGCCGGCAGAGCATCCACGGATCCCGACCAGTACAAGAGAGTCGAGCAGCAGAGGTACGGCGCGGACCTGGCGCTTGCGGAGGGCTTCGAGGGAGTCTACCCCCCGGTCGGCTTCGGCGTGGAGGGAAAGGGAACCATGGCGCCGGGCGGCGTGACGCTTCCCGCTGACAGTGCGCTCGTTCTGCCGGCCCTCAACGTCGGCGGTGGAGCACTGTCGTTCAACGCGGACGTCACATCGGACTCCCCGAAATCGGCGGTTCTTCGGCTGGAGTGGGACGGTGACAACGCGCCCGCGCTGGATATGCCTGCTGCCATCGACTCCGGGGAGTTGAAGTTCCGCATCGGCGCAAATGGAAAGTCGCTCGTCATGTCGAGCGGCGGCTCGGACAAGAGCACGCCGATCCCGGCGTCCGTCAGCGGCTCGTCGTCCCTCAAGATCCGGCTGGTCAACTCCGCATCGGCGCACGGCCCCATGACCGTTCTTCGCGTCGCTGCCCGCCGGGAGAAATAGGCTCCGCGGCGGCCGGCGGGCTGGCCGCCGCGCCGGCTTTAGCTGATCAGCTTCCTCAAAAGAGGGTCTCTTTTCCTCCATTCGCGGTCCACCTTGACCCGGATATCGAGCCTGACCGACCAGGGAAAGATCTCGGACAGCTCCGCCTCCGCGTCCCTCACGATGCCCTTGATCTTCTCCCCGCCGCGTCCCACGAGGATTCCTTTCTGCGACTCGCGCTCGACGCAGATGAAGCCCCGGGCCCAGAGCGTGGTCCCTCCGTCCCGCATCTCCAGGTCCTCGATTCGCACGTACACGGCGTGGGGGATCTCCTCCCGCGTCGACAGGAACACTTTTTCTCTCAGGACCTCCGCGACCCGGAAGTCGGGCGTCTGATCGGTGTAGTAGTCCGGCGGATAGAGCTGCTCCCCGTCCGGGCACAGCGCGAACAGCCGCCCCCGAAGGGGTTCCAGGCCCTCTCCGGTCTTTGCCGAAATCTCGAGGGGCGGCTGGCCCGGAAAGGCTTCCCGGAGAATCTGCTTCACCGCCGGCCACTCGGAAGCGGCGCTGTCTTTTTTGTTCAGACAGGCGACGACGGGCTTCCCCGTCCTTCGCACCGCTTCCAGGATCGCCTGCTCCTCCTTTCCCCAGGGACGGCTTCCGTCGGCTACGTACAGCGAAACGTCCACTTCATCGAGCGCGGAAGACACGAGGTCGGTCATGTACCGGTTGATCTTCTTTTCGGAGAGGTGGAAGCCCGGTGTGTCGATGAAGACAATCTGGGCGTCGTCCTTCGTGAGGATCCCGCGGACACGGTTTCTCGTGGTCTGGGGAACCGGCGAGACGATGGACACCTTGGCGCCGCACAACGCATTGACGAGGGTCGACTTCCCGGCGGACGGACGGCCCACGACAGCCACCACGGCGGCCTTCACGCGGCTCTCCTCACGAGGTTCCGCTCCAATAGCGCCCGTAGAACAACTCGAGCCTGCGGCGAACGTCGTAGGGAATAAGCGCGGGATCAGTCATGATTGCGCTGCTGGCGGCGTGCCGGCAGGGGCAGTCCTGACGGCCGCTCAGCGCTGAGACCATCGCGGGAAGCATCCGACGGACCGCCGCCGTGTTCTTCTTCAGCGTTGCCACGACCATCTCGACGGAAACATCCTCCCCGGCAGTCTTCCAGCAGTCGAAATCGGTGACCATGGCGATCGTGGCATAGCAGATCTCCGCTTCTCTCGCGAGCTTGGCCTCCGGAACGGCCGTCATGCCGATAAGCGCGGCCTTCCACGAGCGGTGAAGCTGGGACTCGGCCCGCGTTGAGAACGCAGGGCCCTCCATGCAGACGTAGGTGCCCGAGGCATGGTGGGGATGGCCGTTTTCGGCGAGCACACGCGTCACAGCAGCCCGCATGCCGCCGCAGAACGGGTCCGCGAACCCAACGTGGCCGACCACTCCCTGTCCGAAGTAGCTTCCCGGTTTCCGGGTCGTCTTGTCGATCAGCTCGTCGCAGACGACGAAGTCACCCGGGGCGCAGGCGTCCGTGAGAGAGCCGACGGCGCTCAAGGAGAGTATCTGCTCCACTCCGAGAGACTTGAGGGCCCAGATGTTGGCCAGGGACGGGACCTCGGACGGCAGGTAGCGGTGCCCCTTGCCGTGCCGGGGAAGGAAGGCGACGGGCAGGCCCGTCACCTCCGCGATCATCACGCGGTCTGACGGGAGCCCCCAGGGCGTGGGAACCTCGATTTCCTCCAGAAGGCGTGCGCCCTCGATCGAGTACAGCCCGCTTCCGCCGATGACCGCCAGCCGCGCTCTCATCTTCTTCCTCCTTTGGCGGGGGCATTGTGCGCGAATTGGAAAGGTCGCGCAAGCTCGGAGCCCGTCGGGAAGGCTGGATCGACGCGGTCAGCCCGCGGAGGGCGGGCGTGACGGCCGCGAGGCGCCCGGGACGTACACCAGCCCGCGCGGCAGACCGCGTGCCATAAGCGCATCTTCAGTCGAAAAAAAACCCCGGGATTCCCCGTCGCCGCACTACACAAGCGATCACCCATCGCGCTCGGAAAACTCGTAAAAACACGCGCCGGCTGGGCTTTTTCATTGACATGCTCCGCGGATGGATGTCATACTATAGGAGTCCTTGGGAGCCTTCCGCCCCACAACCTCCAGTAACAATTGGAGGACGGAAGATTGACGGGTGGCCGGGGCAGAAATGCCCCGGCCTTTTCAATGGCAGAGCGCGCGAAGCGCGCTCTCCGGTAGACATCCTCAACCGTTGTCGACGCCCCGCTCACGTGAACTCTTCTGTGGTCGGGAGCGCCGGCTCTTGCATGACCTTTTCATTCGCCGGGAAATTTCTTATTGTTCTGCATTGTATGAACATGCAGGACAAGCCCGCCGAACAGGAAGCCCCTCAGCGAATGGACGAGGGGATGGTCTTCTCCCGAATGCTCAAGTCACGCACGGTCCTCGTTTCGGGAGAGATCAACAAGCAGCTGGCAGAGCGCGTCATCCGCTCCCTCATCCTCCTGGAAGAAGAGAGCCCCGATCCCATCCGGGTCTACATCGATTCCCCGGGCGGGGACGCGGACGCGGGGTATGCCATCTTTGACATGATGCGCTTCGTGAAGCCGCAGATCACGATGATCGGCATGGGCCTCGTGGCCAGCGCGGCCGCCATCATCATCCTCGCCGCCCCGCGGGAGAGGCGCGTCGGACTTCCCAACTCCCACTACCTGATCCACCAGCCCATGAGCGGGACACGCGGCGTGGCCACGGAGATCGAGATCCACGCAAAAGAGATCGAGAAGCTGCGCGCCAAGATCAATCGGCTGATCGCGGAAGAGACCGGGCAGCCGCTGGAGAAAGTGGAAAGAGACACGGACCGTGACTACTGGATGAACGCGGAGGAAGCGGTTTCCTACGGCCTTCTCTCCCGCGTCATCAAGAGGCGGGACGAGATCTAGGCGTGGAGAAAGCCGGACTCGGCGCACGTCTCGAACGCTGCCTCGGGGGGCTGGACCAGAAAGCCCTTCCGCCGGACAGCCGGATCAGACGGGGGAAAGTCCGGGACGTCGTGGACCTCGGCGCTGAAATGCTGATGACCACGACGGACCGCATCTCCGCTTTCGACAGTGTTCTGACCACCATCCCCTGCAAGGGGGAGGTCCTGAACACACTGTCTCTCTTCTGGTTCGGCGTCAGCTCGGATATCATCACCAACCACATCCGGGAAGAAGTCTCTCCTCGGACCGTGCGCGTGGTGCGCTGCACCGTCGTGCCCATCGAAGTGGTCGTCCGCGGCTATCTCACCGGCTCGGCGTGGAGGGACTACGAGGCTGGATCCGCCGTTTCCGGGATCCCGCTCCCGCCGGGCATGCGCCCCAGCCAGAAGTTCGACCATCCGCTGATCACACCGTCTACCAAGGAAGAAAAGGGCGCTCATGACAGGCCGGTGTCGCGGGAGGATATCCTTTCCAGCGGCCGCGTGGATCGGAAGCTCTGGGAGCGGATTGAGGAAACGGCCCGCGCGCTCTATCAGCGCGGGGTGGAGGTCGCGGCCCGGGCCGGGCTGATCCTGGTGGATACGAAGTACGAGTTCGGGCTTCACGGAAAGGACCTCGTCCTTGTGGACGAACTGCACACGCCGGATTCCAGCCGCTACTGGTACGCGGACACGTGGAAGGAGCTGTTCCAGGCGGGAAAGCCCCAGCGTGAGCTGGACAAGGAGTACCTCCGCCGGTGGCTCCTGGAGCGGGGCTGGAAGGGAGACGGCCGCCCGCCCGCCATTCCTGACGACGTCCGCCTCGAGGTGGGCTGGCGCTACATCACCGCGTGGCAGACCATCACGGGTACGTCCTTCTCTCCCCGGGCCGGCGGGGTCGCGGAGGAATCTGCGCTGGTGGCGCGCACCATCTCCAGCCGCAGATCGACGTGAGGTCGCTGCTCGTCTCCGCTGCCCTCTTCCTGTGCCTCCTGACCTCCGCCGGAGGCCTGACAATTCTCAGCTACAACGTCGAGAACCTCTTCGATGACGTGGACAACGGCACGGAGTTTCCGGAATTCGATCCGTCTCACGGCCGCTGGAACACGGATCTCTTCCGCATGAGGGTCCAGTCCATCTCGGAGGTGGTCCGCAAGGCCGTTCCGGGCGGACCGGATGTCCTCCTGCTCCAGGAAGTGGAAAACCAGAACGCGCTGCGCGTGCTCCTGGACACGGGCCTGCGGGACCTCGGGTACGGGTACTCGGTCCTGCAGCCCAAGAAGAAGCTCGCTGCCAATGTCGCCGTGGCGAGCCGGCTTCCCATTGGACGGGTGCTCTCCCATGCGGTCCGTCCCTGGAAGAAGAACCCCGTCCGCGACGTCATCGAGGTGGAGATCCGCGCGAGGGCAGGCGTTCTTCACGTCTTCGACGATCATTGGAAGTCGAAGGCAGGCGGGACGAAGGCAACGGAGGGCTCGCGCCTGGAGTCAGCGGGCATCGTGGCGCGGAGAATCCGGGAGATCACGGCGCAGGAACCGGCCGCCGACATCGTGGTTGCCGGAGACATGAACGAGAATGCGGACGAGTATGACCGGGTCGGCCGCGCGTACCAGACGGCCCTGATGCCGGCCTCTTCCGAGGCTCCTCCGGCGTACACGGCCGCGAGCATCTTCCTGACGGGGGATACCGGGGGCTCCTGGGGAGACGGTCCGCGCGTGATCCTCTATGAGCCGTGGCTCGAGCTTCCCCCCTCCGGCCGCGGATCGTACTACTACCAGGGAGAATGGGAGACGATGGACCACATCCTTCTGTCCGCGGGGCTCTTCGACTCCCACGGCTTCCACTACCATCCGGGGAAGTTTGCGGTCATTCGCCTGCCTTTCCTTCTCAAGCAGGACGGAACGCCGCGCAAGTGGACAATGTCCGGCAGCCGCGGCTACTCGGATCACCTTCCGCTCCTCCTGACTCTCGACGAGACCAACTGAACCCTGTATAAAAACGGGGTGGAATCCTTCACCTCGGAATCCGACTACCTGCAGGAGCTGGAGGCCCGGTCGGCGCTGCCGGAAGGCTTCCGCTGCTCCGCGGCTCCCCTTTCCTTCTTCCCCCGGGAGCGCTCCGTGGAAAAGCCGCTTCCCATGAATGTCTCCCTCATCCTTCTGGAAAAGGAGACCCGCGACTTTGCAGCCGTGTTCACGAGCAACCGGTTTCCCGGAGCGCCGGTAGTCATCGGACGCCGAAGACTGCAGGAGCCGGCCATCCGGGGGATCCTGATCAACAACAAGATCTCCAACGTCGGGACCCTTCACGGAGAGAAAGAGGCGGAGACGCTGCTCGCGTCCCTCGCGGGACTCCTCCGCGTGCCCGCGGAGAGGTTCTTCGCCGCCTCCACGGGAATCATCGGTTGGGAGCTCCCGGTGGCCGAGATGACGGCCGCGCTGCCGGGGCTCGTCGCGGGGCTCCGCACCGATTCGATTCTGCCCGTGGCCCGCGCCATCATGACGACGGACGCCTTCCCCAAGGTGAGGAGGAGCACCGTCGGACGGGGAGCCATTGTCGGTATCGCCAAGGGAGCGGGAATGATCGAGCCGAACATGGCAACCCTGCTCTGCTTTCTCTGCACGGACTGCGCCGTTCCCCGGGACCAGCTGCGGGAGGATCTTGCATGGTGCGTTCGCGGGACCCTGAACCGCATCTCCGTTGACGGGGACCAGAGCACGAGCGACTCCACGATCCTGCTCTCCTCCGGCGCGCGCGGCCCGGTGGAGAGGGAGGATTTTCGCCGCGGCCTCCGGGAGGTTCTGTCAGGCCTGGCGTTCGACATCATGCGAAACGCCGAGGGGGTGGGACACGTGATGCGGGTGCGTGTCGCCCGTGCGGCTGACGAGGCAGAGGCGGCGGCCGTTGCGCGCGCCGTTGCGAACTCGCCGCTGGTCAAGACGGCGATCTTCGGGAACGATCCGAATGTCGGGAGAATCGTTTCTGCGGTCGGAGATTACATGGGAAACGCGGGAAAGGCGCTGGACATCGCCCGAATGAGGGTGCGCATGGGCGGGGAGGAGATCTTCGGCGGAGGGAGCTTCCGGCTGGATGCGGCCAAGGAAGACCGACTCAACCTCTACCTGCGCGAGCGGGCATTCACAACGCCGCGGGTCCCGTGGCCCCAGCACGACCGGACGGTGGATATCGACATCGAGTTGAACGATGCGTCGCCGGTCGTGGAAGTGCTCGGGTCGGACCTTTCCTGCGACTACGTGCGGGAAAACGCGGATTACAGATCCTGAAAGGGCTGGCGGACTTACTTCTCCCGGTAGATGATTCGTCCGCGCGTGAGATCATACGGGGAAAGGGCGACCTTAACCCTGTCCCCCGGGACAATGCGGATGTAGTGCTTTCTCATCTTGCCCGAAAGGTGGGCGAGAATGACGTGGCCATTCTCAAGCTCGACTCTGAACATCGTGTTAGGGAGCGATTCTTTTACCTTCCCATCGACTTCAATTGCCTCTTCCTTTGCCAATAAATCCCCCTTTTGAGAATCTAGTCTATGGACTTTGGCATCGACTGTCAACGTCCGGGCGCAGGAAAAGTCCCGTCGATCGGCGAATTTGGGAATTTCAGCGATTTTGGATCGGGATTGACAAGTGAGGTCCTTTGTGAATAGATTCCATTCCCTATGAGGAACCCTGTATGGAAGAAAGCTTCCTGAAAAAGATGCGAGTGTCTCTCTTTGACCTGAAAAAGGAAATCCTCAAGAACCTCGCCTCGGAAAGCGAAGACTTCCGCACCATCATCGAGGATATGGATCCGAAGGACCTGGCAGACATCGCGGCGGACGACATCGACCGGAAGACCCTGGAGGCGCTGGGAACCCAGGAGCTGCGCCGGTTGCAGCTTATCGAGTCCGCGCTCGCGAGAATCGAGAACAAGAAGTACGGGCTGTGCGCGCGGTGCTCCAGGAAGATCCCCCGTGAAAGGCTGGAAGCAATCCCCTACGCGCTGCTCTGCATCGACTGCAAGTCTTCGGAGGAACGCCGCAACCGCTGAGAGGAAGGAACGACTATCGTCTGGGAGGGCCGCCCGCGCGGCCCTTTTTCTTTGCCGGACGCTTCTGGGCGGACCTGGTCCGGGCAGACCCGCCCCGGGCCGGCCGTCGGGGTGCCGGTCTTTTCTGCGCAGGCCTTCGCGCGGCACGAGCGCCGGTCCCGCGGGTCACGGTCCGGCGAGCAGCGGGCCGAGCAGAGCGGCGCTTTGCGGCAGCGGAAGTCTTTGCCGATCCGCGCGCGGGCTTGGCAGCCGGGCGCTTCTTTGTGAGCGCGCTGCCTTTCTTGACGAGAGCCCGACCGGTCCTGGCCAGCGCGCGGCGAAGCGCCTTCACCGCCTTGACCGGCCGCGCCGTCCTGGGTTTCCCGCGCACCGGCTGCGCCCGTGGGGCGGTGCGCCCGGTCTGGGCGGCAGCGGGGCGGCCATCACGCGACACGGAAGGCCGGGCCGGCATCACCGGCTCCGGACGCCGCGGCTCCGCCGGCGCCTCGCGGAAGAACGGGTTGCCCCGGCGCTCCCTTTCCACGGTCGTGAACGGCCCGTGCCCGGGGAACACGCGCGTCTCCGGCGGGAGCACGGCGATCTTCTTCTGGATGCTGTCACGCAGCTTCTTGTCGCTGCCGCCCGGCAGGTCAGTCCTTCCCACGTTGTCGAAAAAGAGCGTGTCCCCGGAGAACAGGATCCCTTCCTTCTCACTGTAGAAGCAGAGACTGCCGGGAGTGTGTCCCGGGGTTTCCAGGACGACGAGGTCCATGTTGAAGACGCGGTCCCCTTCCCTCAGCCGCACGTCCGCCTTGGGCAGCTCCGGTGTATCACCGCTGAAGAAGTCGAACTCGTCGATCTCGTGGCTCTTCAGGCTTTCCTTGTGGGTCTCGATTGCCCCGGTTCCGAGGAACTTGCGGTCCGCCGGGCTGATGCCGATGGGAAGCGTGTAGCCGCGGGCCGCGTAGCTTTCCCGCAGCCGGCCAAGGGCCGCAAGGTGGTCGACATGCCCGTGCGTCAGGGCGATCCCGACGGGCACCATGTTGAGCACGTCTACGCGGGAGGCGATTTCCGTCTCATCCCCTCCCGGATCGATGATGATGCATTCTTTCTTGGAGCTCGAATAGATGTAACAATTTGTCTTCCAGGGACCTACGATAACTCTTTCAACCATGTTATAGTCGAGCCTAAAGGATTCCCGGCGCTTTAGCAATACGTCGTATGCTCTGGTACCTCGCCCTCATCCCAGCAATCGCCCTTCTTTTCTACGCCGGCCTCCCGGGCATCGGGGCATTCCGCGTGCGCGCGCGGTGGCGCGACTTCCGCCGAACAGTGGACGAGGTGTCGCGCTACCCCACGGCACGCGCGCACACGGTGGGCAAGGAGCGCAACGCGTTCATGGGCCTCTTCCGGTTCTTCGGAACCCTGGAAGCGATCCAGGGCGACAACCGGATCTGGATCACCAACGGCCGTTTTTCCGTGGCCGCCGATCTCCGCAACGTCCACGTCTATCTGATTCCGGAAGGCGAGGGCGCCGCCGAAGGGCCCGGCTCCGCCGTCGCAAAGCCGGACGTCGAGCTTCGGAGCATGCCGTGGAGCCGCATCTTTTCCCTTCCGGAAGGAACGCCGGTCTTCGTCGCGGGTGCCCTGTTTTCCGAGGAAGGTCGGGGGCTTTTCCGGGGCTACGGGAAGGCGCGGCTTCTCGTGGTCATCCACGACTGCCCCCGGGAGAGCATCCTGGAGACGGCCATCAGGAGCGGTCGCCAGAGAAACGAGTACATGAACCCGTTCACCCTGCCGTCCGTGGCCATCGGCTCTCTCTCGCTCATCGTGCTCGCCTATTCCCTGCTGACCAACCCCGAGGCGCGGATCATCGCGCTCATCGCGCTGTCCGCGGGTCTCGCGCCGGTCTGCCCGTTTCTTCCGCCGGGCTTCCCGCTGTACTTCCTCTACCGCCGCCTGTGGAAGAAGGCCCGGCTGATGAGGATTCAAAGAGACCTGGTGAGGCTTCCCCTTCGCTACTTCCCGCCGGCGTCGGCCGGTGACGGAGGAGGCCGGCGCACGACGCTTCTTCCGGACCGGGAGCCATACATCATGGTCCGGGGCCGGATCGAGCAGAGCGACCTGCTCTCCTCCGACGGCCTGCGCGTGATTCTGCCGGCGGACATCCGCAGGATCGACGTGGACCTTCCCCGCCGCGCGCCCCGTCAGCCGCCGGATGAATGCGTCGTGTTCGGGGGCTACCGCGAGGAGGCGGGAACGATCACCATCTCGAAGCCGGAAGATCCCATGGCGGGGCGCGTGCTCCTGCCGGGGGACCCGGAGGACATCTCCGCCACCAGCAACTCCGTTGCGCGTCGCTACGAAATGATTTCGGGGGCCTTCATCGTCCTGAACGTGGCGATCAATCTCCCGCTGATCTTCGTCCTGCTGCTGGTGCTGATTCGCTAGGACCGCACGGCGGCAAAGAGGTAGATGTTCTTGCGCGCCTCGGAGAACTTGCGTCCGTACAGTGAGGTAAGGACTGCGGCCGGCGCCTGCTGATCGTCGAAGGCGAACCCGGCATGCAGGGCGACGAGGACCTTGGCCTGGATGTAGTAGTCGAAGAAGTCCGTGCCGAAGCACAGCCGGCCGCCGCTCCTGAGAAGGTCATGCATGACGCCGAGGCTCTCCATGGTGAAGAACCGCCTCTTGCGGTGACGGCTCTTGGGCCAGGGGTCGGGAAAGTAGATGTGAAAGGCGTCCACCGAACCGGGCCGGAGCTCCTGGAGAAACTCCTCCGCGCTGGCATGGACGATGGAGATGTTGTCCAGCCCGCGCTTCTGCGCCTTCTCCCGCGCCTTCAGGCACCGCTTCCTCTTGATGTCGATCCCGACGAGGCGCGTGCCGCGCTTCTCCGGGGCGTACGCGCAGAGGAAGTGGCCGTTCCCGCAGCCGATCTCGACCTCGAGGCCGCCCGTCGTCCCGCCCGCGGCAAGGTCGATGCCTTCCAGGAGCGTGGATACCGTCACGGGAGCGTCACCTCTCCCCTTTCTCTTCCTTTTTCTTGGCGTAGTTGACGGCGATGGTCCGCCCCTTCACCTCGCTGCCGGAAAGCTTGGCAATTGCTTCTTCGGCCCGGGACGGCGCGATATCCACAAAGGAGTACTTGTCGAAAACACGCACGCTTCCCAGCTCCTCCGTCCGGAGCTGGAGCTTCTCCATGAAAAGCTCGGTGAGCTCCCGGGCGAAGACGCGCCTGTTTCTCCCGATGCTCACGAAGAGCTGGGTGAAATCCTGGCCGCCGACCCGCACGGGAGCTTTCTCCGGGCGCGGGGCCTCGACGCTGCGGCCAAACCTCCCGCGCTGGCCCCGGGGAGCGGGGACAGCCGCGGCGGCCGGGACCGCCGGGGCCTCCCGGCGCGCGGCGCCGGGCGCCGGCGGGGCCGACGCCGGCCGGCCCGGTGGGAGCTGCGCCCTCAGGAGGTACGCCATGAACAGGGGACGCTGAAGCAGCGGCACCTGCCGGCGGATCCGCGAGCGCAGGCGTACGAGCTCGTCCCGATCCTGTCCGCCGTTGATGACGCGGAGAATGCGATCAATGGAACCGGTGACGACCTCGTCGTCACTCGGAAGCTCTTCCCTTTTCATCTTCACGCCGAGGACCTCCTCCAGCCGGGAGAGTTCCTTCTCCTGGCCGGTTTCCGCGAGGGCAATCACGACGGAGGGTCGAAGACCGGAGCGTGGCGCGGATGACCCGCCCGGCACGCCGACGGCGCCCGGGTGAAGATCGAAGTAGACGAGGTGGGAGGGCGCGAACCCCTCCACGTCGCCGGGAGAGCCCGCGGCCGGCGGGGGAGCGATGAGGACGTCCGCCTCGCCCGCCGAGAGCGCAGCCAGCATCCGGGCGCGTTCGTCCCCGCCGCGCGGGGAGCGCGCGCGGGGGGCTGGGCCCGCCGTCAAGGTCCGGAGGTGGCGCCGGCGGAGGGTCTCCGCGACCCGGCGCGCATCCGTCCGGGGAGAACAGGAAACGAGAACCGATGAGAGCCGGCGGCCCAGAATGATACGGGCCAGGGCTTCCGCCCTGTCCTGCCCGCCGGTGCCGAAGACGAGATGCTGCGGCTCGTGAGACGACGCCGACCCCGGCTGCGCGGCATCCAGGGAGACCGGATGATGAAGGAGCTCGGCCAGCTCGTCCGTCTCTCCGGGGGCCGCCGTGGTGAACAGGACGGTCTGGCGGCGCGCCGAAAGCCGTGCAAAGATGAACTGCACGTCCTTCACGAAGTCCGCGCGCGCCTCTCCCCGCGGCTCCTCCATGACCACCGTTTCCAGCTGGCTCGTGTCCAGGCTGCCGCGGCGGAGATGATCGATCACCCGGTCTGTCGTCCCCGCGACGAGCGCGGCGCCTTTCTCCAGGCGCCTCTGCTCCCGGCGGGCGTCCTCCAGCTCCCCGAGGGGAATGTACAGCGGCGCGTCACGCAGGGATCTCGTGAATCGGGCGACGGCGCGTGTTATCTTTGCGACGTCCTCATAGGAGGGAACCAGGATCAGGGCCTTCGGCGCAAGACCGGAACCCCGCAGGCCGAGAATCAAAGGGAGGACGAATCCGGAGGTCCGGCCCGCTCCGGTGGCCGCCTCCGCGAGCACGTCCTTTCCTTTCAGGATGAGGGGAATGAGCCGTTCCTGCAGCGGAGTGAGTGAATTGAATCCCGCCTTTCGAAAGGCCTGGAGAATGTCCGATTGTGACTGCCGTGGTGCGGGGTGCATCTATTTTTCCAGAAGATAGCGGAATGATCGGAGGGTGTCAAGAAATGGCGGGGAAAAGGATTCTGACAGCGTGCGCGCTGGTCGTACTCACCGCCGCATGCGTTCATGCGGACGTGTTCCGCTTCGCCTACACGAAGGGAGAGAAGTACCGGATCGTCTCCCGTGTCCACGAGAGCGTCACGATCAATGGCCGCTTCTCTCACGACGCCGACATCCTGAACAAGATCGCTGTGGAAGTGACGGACACTCGCGGAGATTCGGGCAATCACATCGTCACGTTCCAGACTTCGGAGCGGGCGTACGGCTCCCAGAGGACATACGCCTGGAGCGAAGACTACACGTCGCAGTTCTGGCGGGACGGCCGCGGCGCGTATACCATCGATCCTTCCTATTTCATGCCGGTCGTGCGAGACGTGCCCCTGTTTCCAGAGGGGGACGTCCAGCCGGGTCAGTCGTGGACGGCTCCCGGAAGCGAAACGCACGATTTTCGCAGCAACTTCGGGATCGCGGATCCTTTCAGCTTTCCCATCACGGCGAGCTACACCTACGCCGGAAACGAGGACCGGAACGGGACCTCGTGCGCGGTGATCTCCATCCAATACGAAATCTTCCACAAGGTTTCCCCTCCGCCCGGGACGACGGGCATGTACCCGACGCGGATTGCCGGGAGCTCCCGGCAGAAGTACTGGTGGGACCGCACCAACCGCCGGCCCGTCTCCTACACGGAGACTTTCGACTTCATCTTCACCTTCACCACGGGCGACGAAGCGGAGTTCGCGGGGGGCGCAGACGGCGAGCTGATCGAGGCCGCGCCGCTGGATCGAAGCCGCGTGGCGGGTGAAATCCAGAAGCAGATCGAGACGCAGGGCATCCCGGGCGTGACGGTAGAGCCGACAGACCAGGGCGTCACGATCACGATGGAAAACGTGAACTTCCCCCCCAACTCCGACGCGCTCATGCCCGCGGAACAGGACAAGCTCACGCGCATCGCCGGGATGCTCAAGAAGTACCCCGACCGCGACATTGCCGTGACGGGATTCACGGCGCGCGCTCCGGGGTACACGGAGCAGGACTACCAGAAGCTCTCCGAGCAGCGCGCCCGGGCCGTGGCTGATTTCCTCCTGTCCCTCGGCGCTCGTACCGCGGAGCATGTGACCGCCCGCGGGATGGGAGCCTCCTCCCCCATCGGCGACAATGCTGCGGAGGAAGGCCGGAAGAAGAACCGGCGCGTTGAGATCACGATCCTGGAGAACTAGGGCCCGCAAGGGCAGACCGCGCTTCGCGCGGTGGGCACACGGCGCCTTCGAGTGAGCGTAACGTCTGGTACGGCTGATTCCGTCTACCGGATATCGCGCTGCGCGCGATTGGCCCTGGAATTGACTTTTTCCGGGATGCAAGTACCATGCCTGAAAAAAGCGAGGAGGGCCCGAAATGAACATCTACTACGAAAAGGACATCAAGTCCGATTGGATACGAAGCAAGAAAGTCGCGGTGATCGGGTACGGTAGCCAGGGGTTTGCGCACTCCAACAACCTGCGTGACTCCGGGGTGGAGGTGGCCGTCGGACTGCGCCCGGACAGCCCCTCGGTGAAGAAGGCGAAGGAAGCGGGCCTGAAGGTCATGGCCACGGCGGAGGCGGCAGCATGGGCGGACGCCGTGATGATGCTGATCCCCGACCATCTCCAGGGGGACGTGTACAAGAGCGACATCGCTCCCGGCCTGAAGCCCGGCAAGACACTTCTGTTCGCGCACGGATTCAACATCCATTTCGGGCAGATCGTTCCCCCGGCCGGCGTGGACGTGGCAATGATCGCCCCGAAGGGCCCCGGACACACGGTCCGCCGCCAGTTCGAGCTGGGCTTCGGCGTCCCTTGCCTCATTGCGATCGCGCAGGATGCCACGGGCAAGGCCAGGGAGACGGCGCTGGGCTACGCGCTGTGCATCGGCGGCGCCAAGGCGGGGGTCATCGAGACCTCGTTCCGGGAGGAAACGGAGACGGATCTGTTCGGCGAGCAGAACGTGCTGTGCGGCGGCGTCACCCACCTTATGCAGGCCGGGTTCGAGACGCTCGTCGAGGCCGGCTACGCCCCCGAGATGGCGTACTTCGAGTGCATCCACGAAATGAAGCTCATCGTCGACCTCATCTACGAAGGCGGCCTGTCACTCATGCGCTATTCCGTGTCGGACACCGCGGAGTACGGGGACTACATGGTGGGTCCGCGGATCATCAACGAGCAGACGAAGAAGGAAATGAAGAAAGTCCTGAAAGAGATCCAGGACGGCACGTTCGCCAAGAACTGGATGGCGGAAAACAGGAGCGGGCGCAAGAAGTTCCTGGCGATGAGGGAGGAAGGCGCGGCGCACCAGCTGGAGAAGGTCGGAGAGCAGCTTCGCTCCATGATGCCCTGGATCGCGAAAAACCGGCTCGTGGACAAGAGCAGGAACTAGCCTGGGCACGTCGCCTAGCGGCCCTTCCAGAATCCCGACGGAAGCCTGAGATTTTCCCCGTCCCAGGACAGCTTTCCCTGGTCTCGGAGCTTCAGGAGAAGTCTCGACAGCGTCTCAGGCAGGGCGTCGATGGCGGCGGCAACGTCCCGCTTCGAGATGTCGATCGCGTATTCCTCTCTCTCCCCGTACTGGTCGCGAAGAAAGTGGAAGAAACGCTGCTCGACGTCCAGGGCCGAGAGGCGGAAGATCTGTTCCGCGAGCCAGCGCTGGCGGGCCAGGAGCATCGCAATGAAATCCCGGCGGAATCCTTCCTCCACGAGGAGGCAGTCGAACTGTTTCTTCGGAATCAGGTAGACCCGCGCAGGGGTCAGCGCGCAGGCGCTCACCGGGAACGTGTCGCGCTCGAACAGAATCACCTCGGCAAAGATCTCGCCCGGCCGCACGAGCTTGATGACGACTTCCTTGCCGTCCGCGGAGGACTTGAAGAGCTGAACGACGCCCTCTGCCTGCAGGTACATGGAATGTCCCGTGTCCCCTTCGGTGAAGAGCATCTCCCGCTTGGCAAGGAGACGCGGCACGCAGATGGCGGCCACTGAGCTGCGCGCCTGTGCCGGAAGAGCCCGAAAGAATTCCGATGTGTCCAGAAGGTCCCTGATGTCCACCGCGGAAACCCTTGTCACCAGTCTACCAGCCCGGCGATGGCTTGATCCAGATCAAGGACCGGAATCGGCGTCTCGGGTAGCTTTTGCGCATGAGCAGGCGAAAGATCATCTCCATCGACCAGGACACGTGCAACGGCTGCGGCCTGTGCATACCGAACTGTCCCGAGGGCGCCCTGCAGCTCATCGACGGCAAGGCGCGCCTCGTGAGCGATCTCTTCTGCGACGGCCTGGGGGCGTGCATCGGGCATTGTCCCGAAGGCGCGATCGAGGTGGTCGAGCGCGAGGCGGAGCCCTACGACGAGGCGAAAGTGATGAGCGTCATCGCACCGCAGGGAGCCAACACCATCAGGGCGCACCTGGAGCACCTCCGGGGGCACGGGGAAACCGGCCTCCATGCCCAGGCGCTGGCGTGGCTGCAGGAGAGAGGGATCCCAGCGCCCGGCGCAGCGGCTCCCGTTGTCCACGAAGGCTGTCCCGGCATGCGCGCCCGCACGCCGAAGCACGCGGCAGTCCCGCAGCCCCGCGCGGGAGCTGCCGCGGCCGGCGCCTCAGCAGCCGCCGCAGAGGGCGGAACCGCCGCGCCCGCCGTGTCCCGGCTGGACAACTGGCCCATCCAGCTCCACCTCCTGTCGCCGATGGCGCCGCATTTCGCCGGCAAGGACGTGCTCCTCAGCGCGGACTGCGTGGCGCATGCCGTGCCTGATTTCCACGACAGGTTCCTGAACGGGAAGACGCTGGCAATTGCCTGCCCCAAGCTGGACGAGGGCAAGGACGTCTACCGCGACAAGCTCGTCGCGCTCATCGACAACGCGCGGATCAACACGCTCACCGTCATCATGATGGAAGTGCCGTGCTGCCGGGGGCTCCTGGCGATTGCCCAGGACGCCGCTTCGCGGGCCAAGCGCAGGATTCCCGTGAAGGCCGTCATCGTGGGAATCGACTCCGGGGAGACGCTGGCGGAAGATTGGGTGTAGCCATGGATGGCGAAGTACGCGAGTACTCGTTCCGCCGGGCGGTGATGATCAAGTCGGCGCTCGCCGTTTCGTCCAACGGGGAGGAGTCATAGCCGCCGAAGACGCGCACCTGAGTGAAACCCGCGGCTTGGAGGGCGCTCTCCATCGTCTGCCGCCGCAGGGCCCGAAGCGGCGTGGTGCGCGCGGACTGGCTCCATGCGCCGCTCCTTTTCTTCAACGTCACCACGGTGAAGTCGATGAGCTCGCCCTGGTCGCGATAGTCGGTGATCCGCAGGAACAGCGTTTCCTCCTGCCCGTTCACGCGGGATGACACGGGCATGAAGCGCGTTCGCTTCTTCAGCAGCCCGTCGTAGTTCCTGGTCTGGATCACGAGCGCGCCGCCGGGCTCCGTCACCGCCGCAAAGTCGCGCAGCGCCGCGGAGAGGGAGGCGTCGTCCAGGAGATGGGGGAGCGAGTTGCCGAGGCACGTCGTCACGTCGAAGCGTGATGGAAAGGCACGAGCCAGCTCCCCGAATCCCGCCACGCGGAAGTCCACGTCCACCTGCGCCGCGCGCGCGTTCTCCCGGGCCCGCTCGATCATGACCGGGCTGACGTCGGCCCCGGCCGCGCGCAGTCCCTGATGGGCGAACCAGGCAGCGTGCATGCCCGTCCCGCACGCCGCGTCCAGCACGCTCCGAGCGCCGACGTCAGAGCAGATTCTCCCGAGAAACGCCTTCTCCCGCTCCAGCCGGCCTTCCCAGGACACCATCAGGTCGTAGTCGACACCCAGGCCGTCATAGAACGCGCGCGCGTCGATCCCGTCCTGCCTTTGACTCATGCCGGCGTCCATACTATCCTCCCCTCCGACGGAGGATCAATGAGCAGCCTTGTCTGGGTGGAGATCGACGCGCAGGCTCCCAACCACAACATGGAGGAGATCCGCCGGGGAAGCGCTCCCGGCACTCTCGCCTGCGCCGTGGTCAAGTCCAACGCCTACGGCCACGGCGTGGCCTCCTTTGCGTCGCTTGTCACGTCGGCCGACTGGTTCGGCGTGAACTCCCTGGAGGAAGGGCTGGAGCTTCGCGCGCTGGGAGTCACGAAGCCGATCATCCTCCTCGGGCACGTTCCGCTCGCGGATCTTCCGGCGGCGATCGAGGCGGATCTCGCCCTGACGGTCTACAACCGCGAAACCATCGACACCATCTCGGCGCTGCGCAGCGTTCCGCGCCCGGCCCGCGTTCACGTCAAGGTGGACACGGGCACCGCGCGCCAGGGCGTGCTCCCGCAGGACCTGGAGGGATTCATCCGGCTGGTCCTGGCCGGCCGCAACCTTTCCCTGGAGGGACTCTCGACGCATTTTGCGAACATCGAGGATACGCTGAACAACGAGTACGCCGAGCTGCAGCTCACGCGCTTCAACGCGGCGGCAGCCTGTGTGGAGGCCATCGCCGGAAAGCTTCCCTACGTCCACACGGCCTGCACCGCGGCCGCCCTGCTGTCTCCCTCCACGCAATTCACGATGCTCAGGACCGGCATCGGCCTGTACGGACTGTGGCCGTCGCGGGAGACGTTCATTTCGATGAGGGAAAAGGGCGCCTCCGTCGACTTTCGCCCCGTTCTCTCGTGGAAGACGCGCATCGTGCAGGTGAAGATGATCCCGGAAGGGAGCTACGTGGGTTATGGGTGCTCCTACCGCACGACACGGCGCACGACCCTGGGGGTGCTGCCGGTGGGGTACGCCGACGGCTACGACCGGGCCATGGGCAACCGGGCGTACGTCCTGGTCAGGGGGCGGCGCGCTCCGGTGATCGGCAGGATCTGCATGAACCTCTGCATGGTCGATCTCACCGACGTGCCGGGAGCGAAGCTTGAAGATGAGGTTGTTCTCCTGGGGCGCTCAGGAGACGAGAGGATCAGTGCCGAAACACTGGCAGAGTGGGCCGGCACGATCAACTACGAGATCGTGACCAGGATCAGCCCTTTCCTTCCGCGAAAAGTGGTCTCTCCCTCTCTCAGGAACGCTTCCTGAAGAGGTCTCCGTAGAGCTTCTCCGCGCACTCCGGGCAGATG
>DATKLM010000092.1:0-56036 GCA_035542415.1 Spirochaetia bacterium | reverse complement strand
AACCCTGAGGAAGAAACAGGCGGCTGCCGGCACCAGGAGAGCGAGCTTCACGCGCGGGTCCAGGCGATGAAGACCGCTGTTTCCCGGACGGGAAAGCTCAAAGATCATCGCCGTCCTCGTCCAGCATGTCTTCGAGCCTGTCGAAATCCTTCTGCTGCAGGTCCGCCCTCACGCGTCCCGATGACAGAAGGAGAATCCGGTCGGACACTGCCCGCGCAAGAGCGGCGTCGTGTGTGATCAGCAGGATCCCCGTCTGCGGCGTGAAAAGCTCCTTCACGAGAACCTCCAGCTCCCGGTAGGAGAGGCCTGTGTCGACCTCGTCCAGGATGAGAAGGTCACGCCGCAGGAGGAAGTACGTCGCCGCCTGAAGCCGTCGCCGCGCGCCGAAGCTCATGAGGGACGGGAGCGCCGCGGGGTCCGGCAGGAGGAAACGCCGGCACGCCTCCTCAACCCTCCGGGCGGTTTCACCGGCGTCGACACCCTGCTTCCTGAGCCCCAGGGCAAGCTCGTCGAACACCGACGGAAGAAAGATCTGGTGGTCCGGGTTCTGGAAGAGGTAGCCGATCCTGCGGTTGAGCTCCGCGGCGGGCGCTTCCCGGTACCCCGAGCCGTTCCAGAGGAACGTTCCTCCCTCCTGGGCCCGAAGAAGGCCGCAGAGAATCCGGGCCAGAGTGGACTTGCCGGAGCCGTTTCTGCCCAGGAGCGCGCAGATCGTTCCCGACTCCAGCTCCAGGGAGTCGATGGCAAGAGAGAAGCTCTCCTCGCCGGTGAAGCGGAGCCTGACGCTGTCAAGACGCAGGAGCTTCGAGGGCGCTGCGCTCCGGCGTTCCATGGGTCGACCGGCGGCAAGAATCCCCTCCGCCAGCGCCGGCACCCTGACCACCTCGGCGTCCGGCTCCCCGGCGAATCCCGCGATCCTCCCACGCGAAAGCACGCCGAACCGCCGGCCCCGCGCAGCATGCAGTGGTGTCAGGCGCGAGTCAAGCAGGATCGTGGTTCTCCCTCTCTCTTCCAGAAGGTCGAGCACGCGAGAACGCCAGGTCCCGTCCAGCTCCGGCAGCGCCTCATCCAGAACCCAGACCTGCGGGTCGATGGCAGCAAGACAGGCGAGCAGGAGCCTCTTCTTTTCTCCGCCGGACAGGGTCGCGGGATTGCGGGCCCCGCGTCCTTCGAGACCCATCTCCCCCAGGCTCCTCGAGACGGTTTCGATGATCCGCGCCCGGGGCACGCCAAGAGACTCCAGGGCGAACGCGACCTCCGTGTCACAGCGGGCAGTGAAAATCTGCTCATCAGAGCTCTGGGAGACCAGGCCGATGTGCTCCATGATCTCCCAGGGCGGCATGGCACGGATGTCTCGCCGACCCAGCTCGATCGAGCCCGACATCGTTCCTCCGGTGAATCGAGGGACACCACCGGCGAGGATTCGCGAGAGCGTCGTTTTTCCGGCATCCGCAGCGCCGAGAATGACCGTGGCCTGTCCGGGTGGGAGAGCGAAGGAAAGGTCTTCGAAGAGGAGCAGGCCCGGCCCGTCCTGGACGGGAGGAAATCGGAATGAGAGATCGCGAACAACGAGCTCGTCGAGCCGGGGATCAGGCATGGGAGGATGGTTCAGGTCACGTCCGCGGCGGCTCGCTTCCGGGCTCTCCCGGCCGCTTCCTCAGCTTTCTCGCGGTGCGGGTGAGCTTGACAACCCAGAAGACGAACCAGGCCAGGGAGACGATCAGCGGAACTCCGACAAACAGCATCTTGGCGAACGTGGGGTTCATTGACGCGCCTACTCTACCGTATCCTCGCGCCAGGTGCAATGAAAAAGGCCCCGGCCTGACCCGGGGCCTTCGCTTCGGCGCCGATTGCGCTACAGGCTTATCTTGAGACCGGCCCCGACCATTCCCGCCCAGCCGATGTATGACGACTCGATGATCAGCGCGAAGTTGTCGGAGAAGTGCCATGCAGCTCCGCCTGCCCCGGCGAACCCGAAGAACGGGCCGTAGCCGGTGAATGCGTAGTACGTGCCGCCCGTCCCGTACAGCCCGAGTCCCAGCCCGCCGTACAATTCGAACTTCGCCCCGCCCCCGAAGTCCATGCCCCAGTGCAGCGTCACCAGGGGAGCCGCACCCCAGTCCACCCAGCTGCCGTAGCCGGATACGTTGGCGAACCCCACGACGCCTCGGGCTTCGAGCCCCCACTCGAAGGGGACGCCGGAAATGTCGAAGTTCCCGAGGATGAGCTCCGCGCCGCCCCCGGCAACGAACCCGACGTAGTACCAGCCGGCGGCCACGTAGAGATTCAGCTGCCCCGACCTGTCGAACGATGCCATCCAAGGGTACGTCTTGCTCTTCTGCTCGTATGCGAACGCGCCGACGGCGGACATGACAAGGAGCACAAGCGCGACCGCAACGACGACTCTTCTCTTCATGACTCATCCTCCTTCGAAAAGATTCAAACATGAGGAAGGCGAAGTCAAGCGGGCAATCCCCGCGCTCAATACGAGCGATGAAGGAGCATGTCGGTGACGGCCTCGAGCACCCGGCGCGCCTCCACGGCGGGGAGCCGGCACGTTTCGCGGCGTGCCCTCTCGGTGTAGCGGGCCGCAAGTGCCCGCGCGCTGGCGATGCCCCCCCGTGTGTCGATCATCGCCGCGGCACGGGAGAGCGCCCGGCGGGAGCGGGGCCGGCGGCCCAGGGCGTGAGCGAGGGCTCCGTCATCGCTGCGCAGGGCAAGGATCGTCGGGAGCGTGTAGATGCCTTGCGCCAGGTCCGTCCCCGTCGGCTTGCCCGTGTCCCGGCCCGCCTGGTCGAAATCCAGCACGTCGTCGATGATCTGGAAGCCCATGCCAAGACAATACCCGATCCGCCTCAGTCGGTTGCACAGCTCGGGAGCGCAGCCGCTCTCCCGGGCGCCGACGTACAGGCTGAGGGCGAACAGGGCGGCGGTCTTGCCGGCAATCCGTCGCAGATAGCGTCTCACGCTCGTGTGCAGGAGATGCCGTTCGGCGGACTGGCTGACCTCCCCGGCGCAGATACGCGAAACGATCCGCGACAGCGCGCCGGAGTTCTCCGGGGCCGCGAAATCAGCGATCTGGGATATGCAGGCAGCAAACAGCCAGTCTCCCACGAGCACGGCCGTGCGGGGTCCCCGCGCCGCGTACAGCGTCGGCACGCCGCGCCGTACGAACGCGCCGTCAATGATGTCGTCGTGCGCGAGGGTGGCCATGTGGAGCATCTCCACCGCCGCGCTGATCCTGGTGATCCGGGTCCGGTCCGGCTGCCCGAAGCCGGAGGCAATGATCACGAACGCCGGGCGAAGCATCTTGCCGCTGGCGTCCAGGAGATGGCGGATCGCTGATCGAACCTCGCCGTCGTCGCTTTCCGCCTGCGCCCGGATGACGTCACGCACCTCGGCGAGGTGCTGCGCCACGTTCGGAAATGCGTCCCAGAACGGCTTCATCCGCTACTTCGTCGGCTCGTCCGCGTAGAGGTGCGACCTGCGCGCCAGGCGCGTGCCGTTCCACCACCTCTTGAAGAAGGGAACGGTCCAGCAGTCGATTCCGAAGGCCCTCCCCGCCCCGCCCATCATGAGGATGGCGGCAAAAATGAACCAGGCCTGGTTCCACGCGAACATCCCGGAAAGCGTGAAGATCAGACACAGGCCGATGGAGGCAACGGCCGCCCACCACGTGAAGAGGCCCCCGAAGAGCGCAAGCCCGATCAGCAGCTCCATCATCACGATCAGCACCTGGAACGAGGTGTAGGGAAGGTGTGAGAAGATGCCGTCCATGAACGTGTGACGGAACCACGTCACGATGCCCCAGTGCGGATCGAGGATGTTCTTCGTCGTGTCGAGCCACGGGCCGTGCGCTGCCGCGGCCGCACCGGAGGCCGCCGTGGCGGCGGACGTTACCGCCACACCGCCCGCAGACGCGGCAGCCGCTCCCGAGGCGGTTGCGGCGCTGGTGGCATCCGCGGCGGCGCCGGCAGCGGCAGCACCGGCCGCCGCCCCGGCAGCTGCGCCTCCCGCCTGCGTGGCGGCGCTCGTGGCGTCCACCTTCACTCCAGCCTGGATCACCCCGGGAGAGAACATCCAGCCCGTCTGACTCTTCCCCGTGGAGAAGTCAAGATATCCCTGGGTGATCTTGTTCGTCGCCTCGACGACCCACATGAATCCGAGCCACAGTCGCAGGAGCAGCGGCCAGTACCCGCGCACCTTGTAGGCAGCCAGCCCTCCGACGAAGGACCTCTGGTTCTTCACGTCCAGGAACTCGTGCTTCACGTACTCCCAGACCTGGTTGACCCCGGCAACGCCGAACAGGTGGATGATGTTGATCAGGTGCTTGAGGCCGATGGCGAAAATGCCGGTGAGCCGAATGCCCATGACATTGGCCACGCCGGAGAACGCCCCAAGGGAAACCATGATGCCGTGATAGTTGGACTTGAAAGCCTTCATGTCGCCGCCGGTGATGGCAGCGGCGATGTTGTGCGCTGCCGCCTCACCAGTCTGGACAGCCGTCTCCACGATCTGGGGCAGGACCTTTCGGTCCTCCATGTACCAGCTGACGTCTCCCACGACGTACACGTTCCTGTAGTCCACGGACTGCATGCGCTCGTTCACGAGCAGCCGTCCGCGCTTTCCGACGACGTACTTGCCCGGGGAGAAGGTGCAGTTGCGGACGCCGCAGGTGCTCTGGGTCGTCGAGAACCTGCAGGACCGGTTGACGCAGCGGCCCTTGGTGATGGCGAGGTTGCCGGCGAACTCGCGGCCCTGGATTCCGCAGGTCCAGATGAACGTCCGCGTCGGGATCGAGCGGCCACCGGCAAGGAGGACCGCGCCTGCGTTCGCGCCGGCGATGGGGGATTTCAACATCAGCTCGACTCCCCTCCGTTCGAGATACCGCCGCGCCTTCTTCTGGAGATTCGCCGGGAGGTTGGGAAGGATCTCCCCGAGGGCCTCCACGACGACGATCCTCACCTCGTCTTCCGGGATGTGGTACTGCCGGCACATCACCAGGCGCTGGTCCTTGAGCTCCCCCGCAACTTCGATGCCGGTGAATCCCGCGCCCGCCACGACGAAGGTCAGCATCTCCGTGCGCCGCCGCGGATCCGGCTCCGCCGCCGCGGCCCGGAAGGTGTCCTCGATGTGCCTGCGGAGCCTCAGGGCGTCGTCGAACGACCACAGCATGAACGCGTGCTCCTTGACGCCCTGCAGGCCGTAGTCCTCCGGCTCGGCGCCCACGCCGATCACGAGATAGTCGTACGGGTAGCGCTCCGTCTCCGAGATGAGTGTCTGCTGTTCGAAGTTCACTGTTCTGATGGTGTCCGTCACGAGGCGCACGTTCGTTCCGCCGAAGATCTTGCGGTAGCTGATGCGAACGGATTCCGGCTCCACGCGGCCGCAGGCTACCTCGTGCAGCTCGGTCATAAGCGTCTGGTAGGAGTTGCAGTCGATGAGACTGATCTCGATGTCGCGCCGCTTTCCGAGCGTCCGGTGCAGAACTTTCGCGGCCTGCACGCCGCCGTATCCTCCTCCGAGGACCACGACGCGGGTCGTCTCCGCCATATGACTCCTTTCGGGGGTTCCGCGATATCGTAGCGAGCAGGGGAGAATTGATCAATATAGAGGAAAGCGCTTATTTCCTTACCGCCGAAGGAAGAAAGTACGCCAGGCAGAATAAAGTCCCGAAGGCGAGATGGTGGAGCATGACCGCCGGTACGATCCGCGCGCGGGCGGCCGGCGGGCGTCCCATGAGAAGGAACGGCGGTATGGCGAAAGGAAGGGCGAGATAGAGGTAGCGCAGGTGCGGGTATATGCCGGCCAGCGCGAGGAGCGCCGGCGTGGCGTACGCGAGGAACAGGAGGCCGCAATACACCCGGACCGCGGGAGCGTAGCCGATGCGGACGGCAAGAGTCCTGATCCCGTGCCGGACGTCCGCCTCGTAGTCGCGCAGCTCGTTCGTGAGGAGAATCAGGGAGACGAGGAAGCTCACGGGAACGGAGATGGCGGCGATGTCCCAGGAGAATGACCGGGCAACGGCGTAGTAGGAGCCCGAGATCATGATCACCCCCATGAGGAAGAAGACCAGAGCCACCGCGAGACCCCGCCGCTTGTAGTTCAGCGGCTCTCCCGTGTAGAAGAAACCTCCGAAGAACCCTGTCACTCCCAGGACCAGCACGGGCCAGCCGGTCCGCCAGGCAATGAACAGCCCCACGAGCCCCGCCACGCCGAACAGGGCGAGCCCCACGAGAAAGATGAGCCACTCCAGCGTCTCCCTCTGCCGCGGCGTGAACCGGAGGTTCGCCACCTTGTCATCCACTTTCCGCTGATGGAACTCGAAAAAGTCGTTCACGAGATTGACGCCGGCTTGCAGCGCGAGCCCGGCAACCATCACGGCGGCCGAGTTGATCCAGTCTCCTCGCCCGGCCTGGTATGCCAGGACGATGCCGAGCGCGCAGGAGACCGCCGCGATGACGAGAGAGGGAAGCCGCAGGGCCTTCAGGCCCGCACGGTAGGAGCGGAGGTCGAACACCAGGGGGAACGCATCCAGGACAAAAGGCCACAGAATGGAAGAGAACAGCGGCACGCGACCCCGGCCGGGGATCCTCATGGCACCTCCACGCGGCAATGTAGCAGAATCCCTCCGGGGCGTCGACTGTTCCCGCGCACTGTTCGCTGGTATATTCCGGGCTGATGGGTGCCATCGTCACCGTCCTCATCCTCTGCGCCGCGTTCTACCTCGTGTTCTACGTGTTCTTCCCCCTGGGCCGGGGGGCCATCTATGACCCCAGCACGCACGAGGAGACCCTCGTGATGGCGGAGCTTGCCGCCGTGTCCGTCGGGGACCGGGCGGCGGATCTTGGCTCCGGCGACGGCCGCGTCGTCATCGCGCTGGCGAAACGAGGCGCTGAATCCCACGGCTTCGAGGTCAACCCGGTGCTCGTGCTCATTTCCCGGCGGAACATCCGGAGGGCCGGCCTCGAGGGCAAGGCGTTCATCCACTGGAGGAGCTTCTGGGCGGCGGACCTTTCCCGCTACGACCTGATCACGGTCTTCCAGGTGAGCTTCGTGATGGGCAGGCTGGAAACGAAACTGAAAAAGGAGCTTGCCCCGGGAACGCGGATCGTCTCCCACTACTGGAGGTTTCCCACTCTTATCGCCGAGGCGGCGCGCGGAGACATCTACCGCTACCGGATGCAATGACCGCTGACGACCTCGTCCAGGCGTCGCGCCGGCTGGCATGGGGGTGCCGGCAGCTCCGCTTCAGCCCGCAGGTCAGGCACGTGTATCACGCGCTTCTGTACGCGCGTGCACCTCACGAGGCCTATCTGCGGATGTACGGCGCGACGCCCAAGACCGTGGTCTTCCTCGGCATGAATCCAGGACCCTGGGGCATGGCGCAGACCGGTATCCCCTTCGGCGAGGTGGAGATCGTACGCGACTGGCTCCTGGTCTCCGGCGCCGTCCGCGAGCCTTCGGGAACGCACCGCAGGGTGCCGGTGCGCGGGTTTTCCTGCAGCCGCAGCGAGGTGAGCGGCCGCCGGCTCTGGGGCCTGATGAGGGACCGGTTCGGCTCGCCCGGGGCTTTCTTCGCGGACCATTTCGTCGCCAACTATTGTCCCCTCCTCTTCCTGGATGCACAGGGAAGAAACATCACGCCGGACAAGATTCCCACGACGGATCGCGCGCCGCTGGAACGGCTGTGCGATGCCCATGTCGTTCGGATTGCGGAAGCGCTTCGTCCGAAGTGGATGGTCGGAGTCGGCAGGTTCGCGGAGCGCCGCCTGACCGCAATCGCCTCGGAACACGGATGGCGCGATATCCGGATTGCCTCGATTCCCCATCCCAGCCCGGCAAGCCCGAAAGCGAACAGGGACTGGGCTGGAGATGTCATACGGGTCCTCTGCGGCCTGGGAATCTGGGCTACGGAAGACGTCTCTCGGGAAGACCCCCCTCGTGAAAGATCTCCGAGTAGACGACAGAGCCGCTGAAACGCTCGTCGACAAGACCGACAACGTCTCGAACCATGTCACGCCTGCCGCAGAGGTAAAAGTCGTAGAGCCCCTCGGGAAGCTCGCTCCGCATGTAGTCCGTGACCCTGCCGGCCCTGCAGGCGGGTGAGCCGGCACCTGCGGGCAGCTCCCGGGACGCACATCCGACGTAGGAGCGCGCCGCCGGCTGCATCACGAACCGGAAATGCAGGTCTGCCCCCGTGGGAGCGCCATGAACAAGGAGAAAGTCGGTGGCGCCGGCCCGGGCCATGGAGACAAAGGGCGCGATTCCCGTTCCCGTGGCTACGAAAACCGTTGGACGGCCGGACGGTCTGTACACAAAAAAGCCGTGCGGACCGCTGAACGCCAGCGTGCTCCCGATCTCGGCCTCGGCCAGGCGCGGTGAGAACCTTCCTCCGTCGATCATCCTCACGCAGAGCGAGAGCACATCGTCTTCCGGCGAGCTTGTCAGCGAATATTCCCTCTCCAGCTCTTCGTATCGGAAACGAATGCCCTGCCCCGGCTGAAAGCGAAATCCGGCAGGGCGCTCGAGCTCGGCCTGGAACGTGTCCCGTGAAAGCCACGTCCGGTTGAGCAGCCTCGACCGGAAAGCAGGCGCGGGGAGCCCCCTCAGGCCCGCCACAACCGCTCGGGAACGCCGCTGGCGTCGTTGCAGTGGCGCGCAAGGGCGAAGAGGTAGCCGGACAGCCGGTTCAGGTACGGGATGACCGTGTCCACCTCGGCTGCCGCCTCCGTCTCCTCGGGATCCAGAAAAAGACGCACCACGTGCCTTTCGGCCCTCCGGCAGACAGCGCGCGCTACATGCGCCCACGCCGCGGAGGAATGGCCGCCGGGAATCACGAATCCCTGGAGGACGGGAAGGCCCCTGTCGAGCCGTTCTGTTGCCTGCGCGAGCGCTTCCGTGCGCTCCTGAGGGAACGGGGCCAGCAGACCCGCCGCCGGTGAGCCCGGGGTCGTGGCAAGCCGCGCGCCGAGGATGAAGAGGTCTCCCTGGATCGCCGCGATCTCCTCTTTGACCTCGCGCTGGTCATCCGGCAGGGATGCGGCACACGCGCCGAGAATGCAGCTCAGCTCGTCCACGTCTCCGCAGGCTTCGATGCGGCGATGGCTCTTCGCAACGCGTTCGCCGCTGAGCAGGCTCGTCCTGCCCTGGTCACCCCCGCTGCCGCGCGTTGTCATGACGTGCCCTTTCCGCGCCAGGAGCGGACCCACGTGATGTAGTCCGTGTTCACCGGTTCGCGCGCCTCGGCCCGTCTCTGCGCGGCGATCTGGCCGCGGTGATACGAGCCGTGCATGCAGACATGGAGGAGGATGTCATCGATCTTCGATGTGAAGCGCTCGCCCCGTGAGTTCGTGTACGTGACACCCCGCTCGAGCTGAGCGTCGTCGCTGGAATCCAGGAGGCGCCGCAGGCTTGCCGCGTTCTCCGCGGCGAGCCGGGTGCATTCTTCCAGCGTCAGGTCCGGCCAGACCGGCGGCGCCGGCGGAGGTTCCTGGCTGATCCGGGAGAGCCACACGCGCTCCGCACCGACCACGTGGGCAAAGAGCTTCATCACGCGCGCCGAGGGTTCCTCTCCGCCGCGCAGGGATTCCAGCACGAATCCGTTCGCCCACTCCAGATGACCGAGAAGCCGTGCCAGCGCCTCTTTCATATCGCCCTCCGCCGAGCTCGTTGTCGAATATACCCTGAAGGAATCACCGTGAGTATCCTTTGGCCATGCGGATTCGTGAAGACGCAGGCAGCGCGGCGAGGGATGCATGGATCGGCTGATAATCAGGGATCTCCGTGTTCCGTGCATCATTGGCGCGCGGGAGCGCGAGCGAAGCGCGCCGCAGGATGTCCTCATCAGC
Organism: Spirochaetia bacterium; assembly: GCA_035542415.1. GTDB lineage: Bacteria > Spirochaetota > Spirochaetia > SZUA-6 > Fen-1364 > Fen-1364. Next base: position 46,185 of record DATKLM010000092.1, on the reverse strand, counting down.
GTGTTCCTCGGGCTCGATCTGCGCCCCGCGGGCCGCAGCGACAGCCTGGAGCTTGCCGTTGACTACAGCGCACTTGTGAAGAAGATCGTTGCCCGCGTGGAGGAGTCGCGCTTCTTTCTCGTGGAAGCGCTCGCAGAGGCAGTGGCCGATACGTGTCTCTCTGAGCCTGGCGCGCGCCGGGTGAAGGTCCGCGTGGGCAAGCCGGCAGCAGCCCGGCACGCCAGGATCATCGAAGTGGAATTGATCCGGGAACGTACTCGGTGAGCCTCCGGGAGTCGACTGCTCCCTGCTCCTCGCCCTTTTCGAAGTCGCCTTTCGATTGGAAGGGCCCCGTCGGTGCCGGTTCGAGCTTCATGTCGTGCTGTACAAGCTTGCAGCGCCGGCCGGGCCCCAGGACGCCTCTCCGGCGCGGTACGTGCGCGGGCTGCGGCAATGTGATTCAGAAGATCCGTTGTGGGCGGCACAAGAGTTGAACTTGTGACCCCCAGCGTGTCGAGCTGGTGCTCTAACCAGACTGAGCTAGCCGCCCTTCGAAAACAGCGCCGTCGCCGTGCCGTGTCCGCATGAACATAGTCGGAGGACGCTGTTCTTGTCAAGAAGGACGGCTTTCCGCTGTCAATTTACAGTGAAGCGCGATACGCTTCGTGAGGACCGTTAAACCACAGCGCTCACCGAACGCGCAGATCCGGTTCGCTGTTCGGATTGACGCCCGGCCGGGCGCTGTGTAGTATGCCGGTGTTATCGAGGAGGTGCCCGTGCCGCGCGGTTCCGCGCGCATTTCATCGGTCTTCCTTGTCGTCGAGAGCTCTTCCTCGATCAGGGACGCGCTCTGCTACGCCCTTCTTTCCTTTGGAATCAAAGGGATACCGGCGGCGTCCCGCGCTGAAGCGCTCGAAATCCTCGCTGACGCGAAAGGCATCGAGGGCGCCATTGTCGACATCGACAACAAGGACGTCGACGGCATTCAGCTGGTGAATGACATCAAGGGAGACGAGCGGCTGAGGGAGATCGCCGTCATCGTTCACACGGTCCAGACCCGCAAGGAGTTCGTTCGCCGGATGGTGGAGATCGGCGTTGCGGGCTACCTCGTGAAGCCGTTCAGCCCCGAGACGGCAAAGCAGAAACTGGAAGCTATCCTCACGAAACTGTCCACTCACAACAGCCAGAGGCGTCACATCCGCATCACGCCGGACCCGGACGAACTGGCCCGTGTTTCCTTCCGCGTCCATCCCCTGCCGCAGCTTTTCTCCGGCCGGGTCGTGGACATCAGCCTCGGAGGGATCGCCATCGAGCTGTTCAATCCTCCCTCGGAGGGACAGCTGGCGCCTGGCGTGCCGCTTCCCCGCATGGACTTCGCCCTCTCCGGAAAGACCCTCTCCCCCTCGGGCACCATCGTGCTGTGCAAGTCCCGCGTCGTTGCCGTGCGATTCGAAAGCATGTCAGCCTCGGATCGGCAGGCGCTGGAGAGATACATATTCAAGCGCATTTCGTCGTAAGGAGGAGACAATGCCGAAAGGTGCCTTCTGGAAAATCCGAGCCGCTTTCCTTGCCGCGGGGCTCCTGGCGTCCGCGGCCGCGTTCTCCGCGAATGTGACGGTGCCGACAATCGACCTCATCACCCACGCCTACAACGCCGGGGGGCTGCTCAACTTCCAGACCTACGGAAACATGGTGGTCCGCGTCGAAGGCGGCTACAAGTTCAGCGCGCAGATCGACCTCAACTTCCTGAGCAGCCTCAACCCCGCGCTGAGCCTGGAGTCCCTCGGGCCCGCAAACTGGCTGGGATTCCTCGGCGCAAGCATCACCACGCGCGACATTTTCGGGTCTTCCGTGGACGTCTCCTACTTCGTGGGGAGAAACGATTCCTTCTGCGAGGGCGACGGATTCGAGTTTTTCGGCGCAACGACGTTCGCCACGACCTACAGCGGGTTCCTGTACTTTCCTGCCGGGCCTTTGTACGACGGGATCTACCGCGTCAATGGAACAGGAGTACGCGTGGACATCACGCCGGCAAAAGAGACATTCCGGCTCAGCGTCTATGCGTACCAGGACACTCACAACAATGAGCCAATCCCGACCGCTTCGCTCACGGTTCCGTTTCCTGGCGCATTCTCCGGGGACGTGCGGGCTCTCCTGAACTTCGACGCCGTGAAGCTCGAAGGCTTTGTGGGCGGCACGTATTCTCCGACATCAGCGGCCGGACTGTATCGAGGCGGCATGCTTTTCTACGCCTCCAACAGGGATGTCGAGTTCTTCGCCCAGGCCGGGGTCCCGGAGTGGGATCCTGCCTCGAGCTTCAGCGTCAACCTTTTCTATCTTCTCTTCGAGCCCCGCCTGCACCTGGGGCAGTTCTCCCTTGTGCCGACATTCTTCTGGCACCCGGCATACTATCAGCAGTTCAGCGTCCCCACCGAGGCCGGCAACTTCGACGTGAACGTCAACGCCTACTTCGGGGACCTCGTGCAAAGCTCCGTCCGCGGAGGTGTGGAAAGCAACTTCAAGTTTCAGTCATCGTCGATGTCCACGGCCGGCGTTCTCCAGACACGCGTCTCTCCCTACATCTCCTTTCTGACTCCTGGTGCGCTGTGGACCCTCAAGGTCAACTTCAAGCTTTTCCCCTTCGATCTCCCGACGATGCTCGACGCATTCGTCGGCGTCCAGGCGACGCTGTAAAATTCTCCGTCGTGCTTTCAGTGAAGAAAAAAGGCCGCCCTTTCGGGCGGCCTTTCTCTTTGTCTGGTTCCTGACGCTGCTGCTACTTCTTCGCGGGTTGGGCAGGCTGCGCGGCCGCGGGCTGTCCGGTATCCATCTTCTCCTTCTCGAGGAAGCGGAGAACCTGGATGTTTCCAAGGCGCCGGACCTCGGCGAGCCTGCGGGCTTCGTTGCGCTGCTGCATGATGCCCCACACCTGCTCGTCGTTGATGTCACGCACCGGGTTGATCACCGCCTTGTCGTAGGTGATCGTGATGTTTTTGAAATAGCCGACAAGGTCGCCGCCGGTCTGCTGCGAATCCCGGTAGATGTAGATCCCCTTGAGCTTCAGATAGGGCATGCCCCGGGGATACAGGGGGAAACGGTGCAGCTCGCGGTTGCGGACGTCCGTCACGTAGTTGGGATTGTTCCACGTCAGGGTCCGCCATCCGTCGAACGCCATGTAGTCCATGAACAGGACCTGGTCGTTGCCGTCAGCGTCGGAGACGACGACGCCGAGGCCGTTGGGGAAGTTCGCCCCGTATACGGTGATGGACAGGCTCTTCAGGACGCCGACGTTCTTGACGACGCCGTAGCCGTCGAACTTTGAGCCCATGCCCCTGTCCGCATCCGCCACGACGAGCTTGTCGCCCTGGAGGGTGGTCTTGTCCTGGTACGCCGGGATCTCAAAGGGAGGGGTAATGTATGCCCACGAGTTGAACGGATCGATGGGGAAGTGGACCCGCACTCCGAGCACCTTCTTGTTCGCCATGTCCTCCCCGTTGAACTGCTTCGCGGTGGCGGAGGTGGTGGCTTCCTTGGTGAAGCTCATGCTCTGGTTCGACACCGATCTCGCGGATGAAGCCAGCTCGACGCCCCAGTTGCCGAGGGCGAGAGAGGATTTCATCACCGCCTTCTCTTCATCGGTGAAGGAGGCGCCGGCGATGTCGCTGTAGTCGATCAGCGTCGCGCCGTTTTCAGAGGGCGTCGTATCCTTGCCAATCGCTTGATCCGCAGCAAGCTTCGTGAAATCGATGAGCACGGATGTGTCGGCAAAGAGAGCTGTTCCGCCCACGAGAAGCCCGACGACAACAAAAATGAACAGCCGCTTCATGCATCGCTCCTTTCGCAGCCACGTCATTCAGGAGTTCCATCAACAATTATAATGAGCGCGGATTCTTTGTCAAATTTTTTTCCCGGAAGGACGGGGGAATCTGCCCACAACGACGACGAGCCCGCTTCCGCACGTCCCTGCGCTCGCTCGCCCTCGACATCCTTGTCTAGGGCGATGCGAAGCGGGGGACCTGGCCATCGATATAGACCACGGTGTCCCACAGTCGCGGGAAGTTGAAGCGGATAGAGCGGTTCAGCGCGGCGATGGCATCGTTTCCCCGGAGCGGGACTTCGGGGTCTTCTTCCAGGATCCGGGAGCTCAGGTCCAGGAACAGGGTATGGCCGCGGATGAGCGCGGCGCGTACCGACGCCCCTCGCGGGAAAAGGCGCGCGGCGTCATGGCGAGTGGGTCCGAGGAGGACGCTCTCCACGAGCTCCGAGACATTGTCGGCGAGGCCGCTGTGGCGGGTGACGAATCGGGCTTCCGTGACGAGGCCGGCGCCGTGCTCGCGGGGGAAGTACAGCACGCGCTCCACCCGGCGGTAGCCGGTGAACAGGAACACAAGGACCGAGATGGCGAGCGTCCCCAGGATAACGGAGCCGATGATGGCCGGCCTTCCCCGCAGACGCGCGTCCAGAAGAAAATCCATTCTAGTGAGCACCGGGACTCCCGCTTCGCTCGAATCGTGCAATGAATGAGCTGATGCCAGTATAGAGACCTGCAGCGATGTCTTTCAAGTACGAGTCGTCGGCGAGACGGGCCGCTTCCTCGCCGTTGGACATGAATCCCACCTCCACGAGGACCGCCGGCATCTTGGCGTTTCGCACCACGTACCAGGACTCCTGCCGCATGCCGCGGTTGTCCGTCAGCGCGCCCACGGAACGGTCCAGGCCGGAGAGGATCTCCCGGGCGAGCACGATGCTCTCCACGGAGATCTCCTCCTCGAGCATGCTGTTGAGAATCGGCACGATGTCCTTGTCCGTCCCGTCCTTTCCCGGCGGGCTGTCCAGGAGCGTCCTGCGATACTCCGGGGGAAGGTACCACACCTCGAAGCCGCGGGCCTTGCTGGCGCGATTGAACGTGGAGTTCGCGTGCAGGGATACGTACAGGATCGTGTCGTTGGACCTGCCAAGGAGCTTGTTGGCCATGTCCGCGCGGTTTTCCAGCGTGACATACGTGTCGTCTGACCGCGTGAGCAGGATCTCCTTGTCAGGGTAGGCGGCCTGGAGCGTACGGGAGAGCGTGAGGCCGATCTGAAGTACCACGTCCTTTTCCCGGATCTGCACGCTCTTCTTTCCGTCCACGTATGTCCCCACCGCCCCCGGGTCTTCGCCGCCGTGTCCGGGGTCGATGAGGATCGCAGCGATTCTCAGGTGACCCGCGGCCCGGGTCACCCGGTCCCGCTGCACGGCATCACCGATTGCACTGACGGCGGCCTGGCTGAGCATGACTGCCCCGTCGCGTCGCACGGGAGGTTCAATGGGGACCATGAGACGATAGTTGATGAGCGCCCACGGCAGTCCCACGCCCAGGGAGATGCGATCCTCTCCGAGGGAAATGACCCCGCGATCACCCAGGGGGTCCCATTCCAGGACCGCGCCCAGATCCGCCACGATGGAAAGCAGGTCGCGCTGTTGCGCCTCGACGGCCCCGGCGAGCAGAAGCAGCGCAAGCAGCGACAGGAAGAGACGGCGCATCAGAGGCTTCCCAGGAAACCTGCCAGGGTGCCGGCCCGGCCCGCCGCGTGGACGCTGTCCAGAAGGTAACGCCCTCCCTGCGCGCTGCCGCGCAGCAGGGCGCGCCAGAACAATGAGCCGAGGCAGAACCCGGCGTGCGCGCGCGTGCGCAGCTCTCCCCGCGCGTCCAGCGCGGAACTGAGTGCATGGCGGAGCAGGAGCCCGTGCCAATCGCGCAGGGGCGCTTTCTCAAAGCCCGGAAGAACTTCCACCGGCACGGGCCGGTCCGGCTGAAAGTCCCGGGGATCTCCTCGGTACGGCGGCATTGTGTCGAGCGCCCGCGCCGCATCGGAATCGAGCGCCGGAAAAGCGTCGTTGCCTGCATCACGGAAAAGGAACCCCGTGGTCTCCTCCCGCAGGGGCTCGAGGAGGATGCTGATCCTGGAAAGAGATCTACGGGCGGCGTCCTCCGCCGCTGAACGCGTGTCTGCAACAGCGATTACGTTGCCGCACTTCTGGACGTTGTTCGCGGGAAATACCACGTCGTCCCCGGGGCCGGCTCGCAGAAATACCTCCGCGATTCCCGGGCTCTCCCGCGCCTCCCCTTCCCCGCTGAGGCGCGTCACCCGGCCGGGGATCGAGATCAAGGCGCGTTCGGCAGCCACGCGGTGAAGCCTTGGCGAAAGGTCTCCCGGCGGCAGCCCGACCGCGATGTTCAGCGCGGCATCGGTGACTTCCACTCCCGAGGAGAGCGGGTACGTCCAGCCGGACATGTATCCTCCGGAGAGCCGCGCCGCGATCTCTCCGACCATCGGCCCGCCGGGAGTGAGCTTGATGTCTCCCTTGGCAGCCCCGTTCTCGATCCCGATGGCGCGGATCCCGGCCGTGAATACCTCTTCGATGCGCGCTACCGTTCCCGCGTCGAGATCCGTCGGCATTGTATGGCCCATTTCGACAAAGCTCGGCGGAAAGCAGATGAGCCGGTCTGCCACGCCGCAAACGGTTACCGCGCCGCGCGACACAACGGCATCCAGGCTCAGTTCGGGCCCGGTCATGTACTCTTCAATGATGACCCGCGATGAGCGGGACAGCGGCAGAGCGGAAAGGCAGGCGTCGCGAAGCTCCTCCTCCGAGGCCACCCGGCGCACTCCGCGGGCTCCCATGTTGTCGACCGGCTTGACGACCAGCGGGAACGAAAGCCCGCGCAGAACGGCAGCCGGCTCCCCGGCGCCTGTCCAGCAGGCAAATCCCGGGCTGGGGACACCGGCGGCACGGAATGCCTCCCGCATGAGGCACTTGTCAGTGGCGCGCATGGCCGTGGCATACGAGATGCCGGGCAGACCCATCCGTTCGGAAACCCAGGCCACCGAGGACGAGAAGTCGGTCCCGGCAGTAAAGACTCCATCCAGTCCGAACCGGCGGGAACAGGAGCGGGCGAGATCCAGGAGGCCGTCCCTGTCCTTCAGATCCATGACCTCGAAGCGGTCGCACAAAGCCTTCCCCAGCGCGTCTCGATTTCCGTCAGCGACGACGACTCTCCACCCCTTGCGCCGGGCCAGCCGGATTGCGGGGACCTGCATGACACCGGCTCCGAGGATCAGAATCGTCGTCACGACTGGTCTCCCTTGACCGCATACGCCTCGAACGTGTCACCGAGCCCGAGCGCCCGGCTGGCAGCGGCCACGACACTGGAGACCGCGGCAGAGGCGGCGGCTGCGCGCCCCAGGATTCCCGGGAACCTGTCCGCGTGATGGCCGGTGACGCTCACGTGCCTCAATTCCAGGCCGTAGTTCGCAAGCAGCCTCCGCAGACCTCGAGGTGAGAAGATCGTGTAGTGGTCAGACGGGCTTTTTTCAAGAAAGAGACCGAGATTGCGCCGGGCCGAAACCCCTCGTCCGTTCGGAGTGGAGAACGCCAGGACCCCGCCGGGGGGAAGGAGGGCGGACGCCTTCCGAAGCACGAGGTCGGTGTCCGGGAAGTGCTCGATCACCCACCACATCGTGACCGCCGAGATTCTCCTCGGGAGCAGCCGGCGCTGGACGCTTTCGAAGGAAGCGCACAGCGCCGGAATGCCGAGCTTCCTTTTCACGTGGTTCACGGCATCCGCTGCCACGTCGATTCCGAAGCACGGCAGCCCGCTCTCCTGCGCCGCGGCAAGGAACGGGCCATAGGCGCATCCAACGTCGACGACGGCGCCTTCCGCGCGCTCCCCCGCGATCTTCCGCAGGGTGCTCAGGCGCTGACGGGAAACGGCCTTGATCGACTCGAAGTCCTCGAGATAGGTGCGCCCATACTGGGCCCGGTATTCGGTGCTGAAGTACGAGGCATCATATCGCGGGGGGTTGGCGGAGAAGCTTTCCATATACATGGTGCCGCAGCCTGTGCAGGCGCGATAGGTCCGATCCGGAAACCGGGCTATCACCTTGTTTCCATCACGGCCGCAGACCGGACAGCCCGGCGTCCCTCGGGGGAACAGCATGCGCAGGTGCGCGGAGAGCCGGCCTGCCCTCTGTGCGCCGATGCGCGCGTTGAGATCTTCCACGGGCGCTTTCAGAGTCCCGGGGTCATCCAGCAGCCGGCGCAGCGACGCGAGATCCGGCGCCTGGACGCCGATGTCGGGAATCCCGGCGGCGCGACTCAGGAGCGCGTGATAGCTGCTCGGGTTGAACAGAATGACCGGTACGCCGATTGCAAGGGACTCGAAGCACGTCATGCCAAAGTGAGTGAACACGAGGTCGTGGTGGGAGAGGATGGGGGGAAGCTTCGAGACCCGGCGGAGCACGCGTATGCCGGGCAGCCAGCGCCGGGTCCTGAAAAGGGGGCCCTCCACGATGGTGATCTGTGACGGAGCAAAGAGACCGTCTGCGACCAGCGCATCGAGGAGCTTCTCGGTAAGGTTTTCCCGGTCTTCCCCGCCGAAGCTCAAGAGCACCCGGCGAAACGCGGCCGGCGGTCTCTTCCTGGCTCGCGGCGGCAGGTCCAGGTATTCCGGCGATGATACGTTCGCGGCGCCGCGCCCCGGCGGTCCGGGAAGCGTGTCAACCAGGTAGGACGAGTAGTCCCGCGCCTCTCCTCCCTCGTCCAGGCACACGACCGGACCGCGTCTCTGCAGCAGAGCGAGGTCTTCATGCGACGTCCGGCGGCCGTCAAGGACGATGAGGTCCCACCGTGCCCCCGGCGGGAGACCTGACGACAGCTTCGGGCGTGCCTTTCTTCCGGCCCTTCCGGCCGCTTCCCTCAAGAGGGCGCGGGACGCCGCGTTCAGCCGCGAGGCGAGGAGCGTCACACGGCCGCCGAGCCGGCCTGCCAGTCGTATGCACCGGGAGAGATGGCCCATCCCCTCCCCGCCCCCTCCGGCGGGAACGAGGAGATAGGACCGCGCGCTCCTGGTGCGTTTCACCGGGCCGCCTTTCCGGCCGATGCGGCGAACCAGGACACCAGGGAGTCCACATCAATAGGCGAGCTCTTGTACAGATCCTCGAAGATAGCACTGATGCGCTTGTAGTCTTCCTCGGTGTCAACCGTCACCCTGGCACCGGGAAAGATCGAGCCGGGAGGTCCTTCCGGTTCGTGGAGCCTGAAGAGATCCGGATGTCGGTACAGGTAGGTCGTGATGTGCTCTCTTTCCGCCCTGTCATGTGCCTCCCGCTCCGCGCGAAAAAGGGCGGCCGCCTCCACGACTTCCACGCCCGTTCCCCACGGTATGCCCAGATAGTGGCTCAGGTCGAAGCCGCCCGCGGCGTGGGCATCGAGAATGCTGCATGCAAGGGACGGTGAGGTCAGCGGGTTGTCTCCTGTGGCCCTGATGACGCGGCTCACGTCCAGCTCCCGGCAGGCCATGCAGTAGCGAGCCAGCACGTCGTCCTCCGGCCCCACGAAGAGGTGGAATCCCTCCTCACGGGCAAGGGGGCCGAGCGCGCCGGCGCTCCTGGCTTCAGTTACCAGCGCGCGGACGTCCGCCGGCACGCGGCCAAGGGACCGCATTACGTGCTGGATGACGGTGCCGCCCGGCAGCGGCAGGAGCGCCTTGCCCGGCAGCCGTGTCGAGCCCAGCCGTACCTGGACCAGGATCCCGACGCGCACTCAACTGCTCTCCCACCGGTCGATGAGGTCGCGTGGATCCCGCCGAAATCGGAACGTGTGCTTCCGCACCCAGTCCCGGACGGCGATGAACTCGCGTACGGACGAGAACGGCCCGGCATCAGAATGAACGATGTAGTCGAGGAGTCTGTGAACGGGCAGGATTCCCATCTCCCTCCTCAGGCGAACGGCGATGTTCTTCAGAAAGAAGGTCTTATAGCCCTCGTCCGGCGTGGCATCGTCCTCCGGAGGGGTCCCGGTGTACACGAGCGTAATCTCCGTTGTCCCGACGAGCGTTTCACCCCAGAGAAAGCAGCGGAAGCCGAAATCCAGCTTCTGCCAGTACGGGTTGGCAATGGCCTCGTCGAAGCCGCCGGACCGGGTGAACTTCTCCCGGTTGTACACTCCGCAATAGTCGAATGGAAACAGGGTTTGCTCGCCGTCCCGGCGGGGAATGCGGAACGCCACGGAGAGCCTCCGCCTCTTCCAGACCGGCGATTGCCATGTCGGGATGGGCTGGTTTCGGACCGTACGGGAAACCGGAAGGGTGCAGAGCGCCCCGGACTTCTCGATGTCCTCCCCCGCCCGGTCCGGAAAGCGCGCGATGCGCATGTCGCTCCAGAAGCACAGAACGAGGGGGGCGCGTGCTTCCGCGATCCCGATATTGACCCGCTCCCCGGCCGACGTCGGCCCCTTGATCAGGAGAAAACGGACCTCGGGGTAGTCCCGGGCCAGGGACTCGATGTCCGGTGACGGGTCCGGCCCTTCCACCCAGATCACTTCTCCCAGGCCGCGCGACTGCAGGTCCCGCAGCAACTCCGGCCGGAACAACCGGTCCCCGCGGCTCAGCACGAGAAGGGTCAGCGCGTAGGGGTACTTGCGGACCCGGTCCCACCGCGGCCCGCCAATCACTGTGTAGGGAACCCGCTCCCGCGGCCTAGAAGTTGTACGTGTAGTACTCATCGCAGCGCGCGCAGATCGCGGGGTAATGCTCCGCGACATGCTGGCGGTACGCCGCCTCGGCGCGCTCCCAGATGACCGCAAGGTCCTCCGTGAGCGCGTTTCCCTGCGGGCTTTGAGCCCTCACGTCTTCCCGGCACAGCGGCACCGTCCCGTCCATGAAGATGGCCATGTCACGCTTGAGGTGCCAGCAGGGGAACCTTTTCACGGGGGAAAGGTCGGCGACCTTCCGGTCTTCAAGCAGCCCGCTGAACGAGTCGTACTTCTGAATGATGATGTTCTCGGTTCTTGTCTTCCAGGCCTTGTAGAACTCGTCAAGGTCCTCTTCGTTCTCTTTCATCCGCACCGCCTGGACCCACGTGCTGCGCGGGAACAGGGAAAGGAGCTTGTCCGCCGTGCGCAGGGCCTCGGAATACCCCTCGCCCCGGAGCCGGCGGTACATCGGCTCCGCATGCGCGTCCAGGGAGACAATCCACGTAGGGTGGACGGGGAAAGAATCGTGAACTCGTCCGGGAAGATCGGGGTCCCAACCGACGCCGGATGTCTCAATCACCAGGGAAAGCCCGGGCTCGGAGAGCACCGCTGCAATCATGTCGAAGATCCGCGGATGCAGGGACGGCTCTCCCCAGAGGGAGATGTCAACAACGGCATCGCCGCAGAAAGCCGCGATCTTTTTCAGCAGCGCAGAAAAGGACTCCAGCGGCATGGAGCCGTTCTTCGCCAGGATGTTCCCTCCCACCACGGGGTAGGGACAATAGCTGCAGGCGTGAGGGCAGCGCTCCACGATCTGGATCGGGAAAAAAGCCGGAAGCGTCCGCAGGACCCGCGGCTCGGTCTGCAGGACGCGGCAGACGGACTCACTCTCTCTCCCGCCCTTTTCCACGATGCGCTTCAGGAGGAGAAAGTTCCGCTCCGTGTCGGCGCAGAGAGACACCCTGAGGAGACGCATGTCGCTCGGGGCCAGCTCTGTTTCGATGTCGAAGGAATTGATGTCCTTGCTGATGACGGTGAAGATGCTCTGCCGATCGGGCTCTCGCGCGTCCCCGGCCGCCATGACGGAAAGTTTCCCGGCGGTCTCCCGCCGGAGGATCTCGGGCGTCAGGCCGTACGGAAACCCATCTGCAAACGTGTAGTCCGCCCAGTACCTGCGGTGATTCCCGTGCATCCGCCCCGCAATGGTCTCATCCAGAAACGGGCAGTCAGCGAAGAAGTAGAACACATCGTCATGGCCTTCCGCGGCTTTGTCTATTTCGGAGAGAAGCTCTGCGGTGCTCCACGCCGGGCGGGCCACCACGCGGACATCGGACGGCGCCTGAAGACCAGGCCGGGCCAGGAGCACAACTTCCGTGACGCCCGGGAGCCTGCGTCCGAAGGACAGGGCCTTCTGGAAGGCCGAAAAGCCGTCCATGAGCTGCCGGGCGGCGGCAGGGCGCATGTCAATGGCGTTGATGACGGCGATGTTGTTCATGGCCCTCGCTGATAGTATCGACAGATTGCCGGGAAGTTCAAGAAAGGTGTAGGCTCCACGCCATGGCGGAGCGGACCGAGGAGAGAGTGTACTCCGTGTCGGAGATCACGGAGCTGATCAAGGCGACGCTGGAGGATGGCTTTCCCTGGATTACCGTGCAGGGAGAGGTCTCCAACTTCCGCCCGTCGAGCGCCGGGCACTGGTACTTCAGCCTGAAGGACCAGGAGGCGGTTCTGTCCCTTGTCATGTTCCGGAACCGGCTCGACCAGCTCCGCTTCACCCCGTCGGACGGCATGCTGGTCAGGGCCACGGGATCTGTCTCGGTCTACGCCCGCCGCGGCAGTTACCAGCTCATCTGTGAGATCCTGGCGAAAGCCGGTGAGGGAGACATCCTCGCCATGCTGGAGCAGAGGAAGAAGAGACTGGCGGCCGAAGGTCTCTTTGATCTGGAGAGGAAGAAGCCGCTTCCGCTCTTTCCCTCCCGCGTGGCCGTGGTCACCTCGCCCACGGGGGCGGCCGTCCGCGACATTCTCCACGTGCTTCGAAGACGCAACGCCGGAATCGACGTCGTCATCGTTCCCACGCCGGTGCAGGGAGAGGGAGCAGATGAGCGGATCGCGCGCGCCATCGAAGCTGCCAACCGCTGGGGCCTGGGAGAGGTGATCATCGTGGGCCGCGGCGGGGGCTCGCTGGAGGACCTCCTGCCGTTTTCCTCGGAGGTCGTGGTTCGGGCAATCGCGGCCTCGCGGCTTCCCGTGATTTCCGCGGTCGGTCACGAGACGGATATCACGCTCTCCGATCTGGTAGCGGACGTCCGGGCGCCCACCCCGTCCGCGGCCGCGGAGCTCGTGGCTGCCTCCCGCCGGGAACTCGTGGCGCAGGTGCGGGGACTTGCGGACTCCCTGGAAAGCTCCCTCAACCAGCGCCTGGAGCGCATCCGCTCCCTCCTGGACCAGTTCAGCGCGGAGAACCTCGTGAGAAACGTCGGCCTGTTCCTGCAGCCGGCCATCATGAGGCTGGACGACGCCCGGGATTCCCTCCAGAGAGGGTTCGCCGCCATGGCGGATGAGGCGCGCCACCGGTTCGAGCTGGCGTCGCGGGAGCTGTCTTCCTACTCGCCCCTTGCTGTCCTGGAGCGGGGATACGCGGTCGTGACGAGCAGGAAAACCGGCGCGGTGCTGGTGTCCAGTGCGGACGCCGCGGCGGGTGACGGCCTGGGGATTCGGCTGGCGCGGGGAGGTATCCGCGCGGTCGTGGAGGAGACGGATGCCGGCGAAAAGTTTTGAGGATCGGCTGGACAGGCTGGAGAAGCTCGCTGAGAAACTGCGGGAAGGAAAGATACCGCTGGAGGAGGCGGTGGCTGTTTTCGAAGAAGGCATGAAGCTCGCCCGATCCCTGGAAAAGGACCTCTCGCGCGTGGAGAGAAAGGTCCAGATCCTCAGCGAAGAACCCACCGGTGAAGACGAGGAGCCCGGCCTGGAGCTGTTCCCCGAGCTTTCAGAGGAAGAAAAGGAATAGCCGAAGCCGGCCTACGGAGTGAATCCCGGCGGGAAGGTCACAACATCACCCTCGTCAATCCCCAGTCTCTGAAAAGACCCCTGGTTCATTTCAAGTGCGTACCGGGCGGAGAAACGGGAACGGATCGTTCGCGTGTCGAATGGCCGCATGTCCCGGATCTCCAGGATCTTCCCCTCCGCGCTGATGAAGGCAATTGACAGCGGCAGAGGGGTGTCCTTCATCCAGAACTCCAGGTGCTCGTCGTGGTCGAACACGAAGATCATCCCTTCCGACGGCCCCAGAGTCGTGCGGCCCATGAGGCCGTGCTCCCTCTCCGCCTCGGTGCGGGCAACCTCCACGGAAAGCGGCCTGCCCGCCGCGGAGAGCATCACTTTCGTCAGCGCGTGCTGCGCACACCCGACCAGCGAAACGCTGCCCAGGGCAGAAACGAACACGGCGGCCCGCAGAAGACTGCTATTCCGCATGAATCATCCATCCCTTCAGATATTCGCCCTCGGCATGCGTGGAAGCAACGGGATGGTCGCTGTCGGCGTGGAGCTCCCTCAGAAGACGGACGCTGCGTCCGCTTCGCCTTCCTGCCTCCGTGACCACATCGCGGAACGTCGGACGGTCGACCGCGCCAGAGCAGGAGAAGAAAAACGCAATCCCGCCGGGAGAGAGAACCCCGAGGCATCTCTGGAAGAGGGTCAGGTAGCCGGTCAGCGCGCCGGCGAGCTCCGCGCGCCGGCGGGCAAAGGGGGGCGGATCGGCAACGACAACGTCGTGAACGCCCGGATTCTCGAGGAACGTGAACACGTCTGACTGGACCCACGACAAGGAGTCGTCCCTCACACCGGGATTCAGCCCAACGTTCTGCCGGGACATCTCTATGGCGCGGGCGGAGCTCTCCACGGACACCACGCGCGAAGCGCCCCCTGCCGCTGCCCGGATGGCTGCCGCACCGGTGTACGAGAAAAGGTTGAGCACGGTCTTCCCCTGACTGACGGAGGCGATGATCCTGCGGTTCTCCCGCTGGTCAAGATAGAAGCCGGTCTTCTGGCCTTCTCGAAAGTCGACGAGGAAGCGCTCACCTCCCTCCCTGATGATGCTCGTGCCGTTGCCGCTTCCGACGAGATATCCCGATTCACGCGTTAGTCCCTCGATCCGGGCGTAGTGCTCATCCCTCCTCAGGTAGACGCTCACCCCGGGGACGAGCTCGCCGAGAAACGAGGCGACTCGGTCCGCGAGCGCTTCGATGCCGCGCGTATGGATGGACATCACCGCCGAGCTCCCATACAGGTCCACGATGAGCCCGGGAATGAAGTCCCCCTCCGCGTTCACCACGCGCAGCGCATCCGTGTCCAGGAACAGGGCCCGGCGCAGCGCCCAGGCGTCAGCGATTCTCGACGTGATCCAGTCCTCCGCCGGGCGCTTGGCCTGGAAGCTCACCATCCGGACGGCGATCAGGCTGGAGGCCGAATGGAAGCCCCATCCGATGGTCGTGCCGTCTGCGCTCTGCACGGGAAGCAGCTCCTCCGGGGAAGGTGAACCCCTGGTCTCGGCGATGGCCTGGCTGTAGATCCAGGGATGATGCCTCTTTCGCGCCGGTGAGTCGCGGCCCGGCTTCAGGACGATGCAGGGCGCGCCGGGACCATCAGAACTGCTCAATGAACTTCCCGCGGGAAAGCTGCTCCAGGTCGCGGGGCGCCTTGCCCGCCTCCAGGGTGGACCCGAACGCCACACGGTCGATGTACTTCACGGTCAGCGGCCTCTCCAGGGAAAAACGCACGGCATCAGACTGCCAGAACGTTTCCTGCGGACTGAGGCTTGCCGGCTGACCGTACTTCCGCGAAAAGGCGCTGAACAGCGAGTAGTGGTCCAGTTTCTGCGGGTCGAGGATAAAGATCATGATGTACAGCCGGCCGTCGGAAAACTGGAAGTACGCCCGGCGCAGATACGACGCGCCGGCGCACTCGATGAGGTATTGCCGCGTCTGCGGAAGAAAGCTCACGTCAGGGTCCCCGCGGTACAGGAACAGCGGGTCCGATTTCAGCGCCTGCTTGACCTGGTCCAGGCTCATCCCCAGGGACACCGCGCGAAACCCGCGGGGCAGGGACTGCGCGGCTGGGGACGCCGCCTGGCCGCCGGAGGCAGCGGCTTGCCCGCCGGAAGCAGCCTGGCCTCCCGAGGCCGTCGCCTGGCCGCCGGCCATGGGGGCGAACGCCAGCGACGTGAGAAGCGTCAGGACGACGGAGGCCGAGCGGAAGAGTCGGGTCAGGATGCTGTGGCGCATTCTGCCTCCATTATCGGCGCAATGCCCCGTGTCCTTGCATTCTGGAGGGCCCGGGGGCTACAATCGGGTCGTGAACGTGAAGAGCCTTGCCGCTATCGCGGCGGTCTTTGCCGCGGCTCTTGCGACCGCCTCCATCACGTCCTGCGCGACCTCAGCCGGATCGACGCTGGGCAAGGTCCTGGGCGCGGAAGGCACGACGCAGCCGGAGAAGCCGCCGGCGGAGCCACCGGCCAGCAAGCAGGGCCTGGAGTTCGTCTCTGATCCTGACCGTGCCGAGGTCTGGGTGGACGGGACGTTCAAGGGCCTGACTCCTTTCATCGCGGATGACATTACCCAGGGCTGGCACCGCGTCACCCTGCGCAAGGAAGGTTATCACGAGACTTCCACGTGGCTGCAGTTCAACAGCAGCTACATGCTCTACCAGACAAGCCTCTCACGGATCACCGGGTTCATCCAGGCGGCGGTTTCACCGCCGGGGGCAGTCATCACGGTCGGTGACATCACGGTGACGTCGGCGCTCCAGGAGCTTCCCGTCGGCAGCTACACGATGCTGGTTCGGGCCTTCGGGTACGCGGACCATTCGGAGGCCGTCATCATCTCGGAGAAGGCGGTGACGGAGGTGTCGGTCACCCTCTCTCCTGCGCCCTTTGCGGTCACCGCGCTGTCCCTGCCGCGGCCACTGGTGAATCCCGACAATCCCGGGGTCCTGGGGACGACGGAGGCTCGCTTCTCCGTCACGGGGCCCGGAACCGGCCGGATCGAGGTTTTCGACGCGCAGTCGAATCTCGTGTTCTCCTCTTCCCTTTCCGAGTTCACCACGTGGGACCAGGGATTCAGATGGGACCTTCGGGACAGCAGAGGCGCCGCCGTTCCCGACGGAGACTACAAGATATCCGTGACAGGACAGGGCAGCGACGGCTCCGGGCCCTCCTCCCGGGACGCCGTTCTGCACGTCGACCGGACGGTGAAGGTTGCGCCCCGAACCGTGTGGAGCGGGAGCTCAGGCCTCCTGTACGCGCCGGTAGCCGAAGTTCTCCCACCGGGAGACTTCCAGGCCTCGGTCATCCTCGCGGCTTATTCCGAGGGCCCGATCTTCCGAGCCCCGATCATGATCGGCTTGCGGGCTGGCCTCGGTGACCGGATCGAGGTCGATGCATCGGGAGGAATCGTCCCCAGCTCGGCGGCCGTTCCGTTCGTCCTCGGTGCTGCCATGAGGTGGAACTTTCTGACGCCGCGAAGCGACTTCGGTCTTTCAGCGGCGCTGGAAGGAAAGCTCTCCTTCCAGTACGATCCTTCCACCGCGGTGGAGGGCATTCTGCCGACAGACACCTTTGCCAACTTCACCGGCGCGAGCGTCGGGGTGCCTCTCCAGCTCTCGCTGGGCCGCGTCAGCCTCCTGGCGTCGGCAGGCCTCACGGCGTCGTTGTGGTACCCGTACAGGACGCAGTCGCTGCAGCCGTTCGCCTGGTTCTACGTACGGTCGGGAATCATGCTCGATCTCGGCGAAGCCACGGCGGGGATCTCGGCCTCTGCGCGCACGGCCCCCCTCTTTTCCGGCATCTTCTCACTCGGGACGCCGGTGCCTGTGCAGCTGGCCGCGGAGCTGCACTGGCTGATTCCCGGGACGCAGATTCTCCTCTCGGGCGTTGCCGCGGGCGAGTTCGATACTCCGACCAGCTACTACATCATGGGCGGCGGCGGGCTGGGATTCTTGTACTAGCACAGCCAGGGATGGCGAGAGCGCCTCAAGGTCTCAACAGCAGCAGCACCACGAGCACCACGAGAAGCACGATCAAGACGATACCCGCGACCCGATAGAAGAGCCTGGACATGCCCTTGCGGGTCCGCGGCTTTTCCGTCCGGCCGCCGACCGGCGCGGCAGCAGGGACGCGCACCTCATCTTCCATCATGAATCCGCAGACGGGACAGCCGCGGCCGAACTCCGCCGCTTTCCCTTCATACCCGCAGCTGGGGCAGCGGACCGCCGTGAAGCTGCTGCCGCAGTACGGGCAGACGGTTGCGCCGGCGCTCACCTGGCGCGAGCAGTTGCCGCAGAAGTATTTTGCTTTCACCTTCGATTGCCTCGGCGCGCGTCCTTGTTTATACTGCGGCCGTCCGAGGGGCGCAAGCTCCGCCCGCGGTCGAGGAGACTCCATGGAAACAGCAATCGTCGGCCTGGCACGATCCGGCGCAACGACGATCTTCAACGCGCTCACGGGCCAGTCTGCGCCCACCGGAGACGCCGCAGGAGGCAAACGCCAGCCGTTCCTGTCAGAGGTGAAGGTGCCGGACGAGCGCCTTGACCGACTGGCTGCCCTCTACAGCCCGAAGAAGCTGACGCACGCGGCCGTCCTCTTCAAGGACCTTCCCCTCGAGCACGATGATGAAGGCGGAATTTCCGCGGGCAGCCTCGGCGACGTGCGGAAGGCGGACGCCGTGGCCATCGTCGTGCGCGCGTTCCAGAACGACGCCGTCCCCTTCGCCCTGCGGGAATCGACCCCGCTGCGCGAGCTGCGGAAGGTCCTCGAGTCTCTCGTGTTCGGGGACTACGAAATCGCTGAAAAGAGAGTGGCGCGGCTGGAGAAGGAAGCCAAACGCGACGGCCGGGAGTACCACGTGCTCCAGCAGATCGTTGCGCGCCTCGGGGAGGGCAAGCCCCTGGGGAGCGGCTTCCTGCAGCCGGAGGACCAGAAGATCTTTGCCGGCTTCGGCTTTCTCACCGCGAAGCCGTTGTTCGTCATCGTGAACCTCGGAGAGGCATCCCTTCCCCACGATGACCTTCTCAAGGAATCCGCGTCCATGGGTCTCGACGTCTTTCCCATCCGCGGCGACATGGAGATGGAAATTGCCCAGCTCGCCCCCCAGGACCAGGCGGACTTCCTCAAGGACCTGGGCCTCACGGAGCCGGCGAAAAACAGGTTCCTCCGTCACGTCTATGCGACGCTCCACCTCCTGAGCTTCTTCACGGTGGGGGAGGACGAATGCAAGGCGTGGAGCATCCGTGAGGGCACAACCGCGGTGGGGGCGGCGGGAGAGATCCACACCGACCTCGCCAAGGGCTTTATCCGGGCCGAGGTGGCGCAGTGGAAAGACGTTCTTGCCAGCGGAGACTTCGCGGCCGCCAGGAAGACAGGCAAGCTCCGCCTCGAGGGGAAGGATTATGTCGTGAAGGACGGGGACGTCCTTCTCATCCGCTTCAACGTCTGAAGACCGTGATGTCCGCCATGGCCACCGTGGCGAAATAGAACTCTTCGTACACGCCGGAAGACTGGTCGAAGCGGCAGGAGGTGAGGTCGAACGTGGCCCCGGGCCCGACGTCAGGCACGAGGTCCTGCGGCACGTCGGCGAGGCTCGCCTCCAGGGTCACCGTTGTTCCTGACACCGTCACGGTCCCGAACATGGACGGGCCCGCACCGGGGCGCCACAGCAGGCAGACTCCGCGGCTGGGCAGCGCGCGCGGCCGCATCTCCAGAGTGAAGTCGTCCGCTGCGCCGGCCCGGCGGGCGCCGAACACATAGAAGAAGTACGACACGTCCGGCGAGAAGCCCTCCGCGACGCTCAGGCTGAGGGTCAACTTCGATCCCTCGATCCGCCCGCCGATCTCCATGATTCGCGTGCCAGCAAGGTTCCAGGACCGTGACTGCTCGATGCCCTGCACGGCGAACTCTCCCTTCGCTTCACGCGTGAAGGCGACTGGCTGGTACGACGGGGAAAACGATGCGATCGTGGGCGAGCCTGGCGCGCTCGACACGGCCGCGGCCGGCGGCGTTTGCGCCGGCGGTGTCTGCGCCGGTGGCGTCGCCTCGGCGGCTTGCGGGGGCGCCTCGGAAGGCGCGGCGTTCTGGGGAGCCGTCTCGGCCGGAGGACCCGCCTGCGCCGTCTGCGGCGGCGTCTCCTGCGGGGCCGCCGCGGTGAATCGCGACGGCGGGAACTCCGCCAGCCGGCCGAGGCCGCGGGGCGCCTCGAGAAGCGGCGGGCTCGCGTAGACCGCATAGAAACGCTCTCCCATCGCGCTGTCAGCCGTCACGGACACGGCGCGTACGGGAAACGTGTCGGGGTCCTGCGTTGCGAAGAACACCACGAGGAGGTGTGTCCCGTTGGCCAACCCGGAGATCGTTGTCTGCGCCCCGGGAGCAAGGGGCGTGAACCGCGGCTCGGATGAGGACGCTGAGAAATACTCCGCCAGCCGTGTCGCTGCCATCGGGCTTCCCGCCGACAGGCCGGAGAGCTCCGGCGGATCTACGACGAAGTAGAGCGTCGAGCTCTCCTCGTTCTGAATGGCAATGGCCGCCCCTTCGGCAAACGCCAGGCAAGAGGCACAGGCAATCAGCAGCGCGGCACCCAGGAGCTTCTTCATGTCGGTCCCTTTCTCTCCCTTATCGGCACGTCACTTCCTTCGAATCACGAGCATGGTGAGGTCGTCGTACTGCTCGTCCTCTTTCAGGTGCGTGAAGGTCAGAGAGGCCGGGTTCTGCTGTCCGTCGATCTTGTGCGAGAAGTACCTCTGGTACTGGACGAAGTGCTCCCGGAGGAAGGCCTCCACCTTCGCATCCACGACGACACGATTTCCTTCCGCAGCCCCCGGTTCGGCCCTGAGCCGGAAGACCTTCTCCACGGCGACGAGAGCGAGGACGGCGTCCTTGACGGAACCGTTGCAGGTAGCAAAGTCGAAGTCCAGCTGTTCCGTCGGATCCGCGGTGTGGTGGCGAACGAGGCGGTAGCGCCCCCTGCTGAACACCGCGGCGACGATCGCCTCGATCCTCGGAGTGCCGAACTCCTCCGAGGTCTGGCCCTTGGAGTGCGTGCCGAGGTGCTGTTCCCCCTCCTTGAGGTCCGGTTCGTCGCAGGGAACCACTTCCCACTGCGAGTTGCGGAAGGATCGTTTTGCTTCCTCGAAACCGTCCGTGAAGAGGAACAGGGCATCGCCCCGTTCGAGCTTCTGCGGCACCTGAGGGAATCCCGACTTCATTTCCACGAGCATGGACGGGAAGACGCCGGCCGCCGGGGATTCGGGGAGCTTGTACTGCATCATCTGGCCCTGCGCCGATCGGTAGATGTGCACGATATTGTCACCGGCGTTGCACACGGTTGCGGTTCCGGTGGCCGCATTGAAGATGCAGACGGTGAGCGCTGCAAACCGGCCTTTGAAACCCCGCTCCTCGAGCATGTCGTTGATCGTGTACACGAGCGAATCGATCCGTTCCAACTCCCGCAGGGCGGCTTGCCGCTCCTTGGGATCGGAAATCCGGGAAACGGACTCCTTCTTCTTGGGCCAGTCACGGATATAGTTGATGAAAAGCGTGGCCACCTCTACCATGATGAGCGCCGCCGGCACTCCTTTGCCGGCCACGTCGCACTTGATGAACGCGTAGTGCACGTCGTCCAGCTTCTTGAAGTCGAAGTAGTCCCCGGAGACTCCCTTTGCCCCCTCGTAGTAGCCATAGATCTCCAGCTGGGGCGTCTCCTCCCCGGCGGTCGTTCCCTTGCGGGCTTCCGCGTCCTTTTCCAGGGGAAGGAACATCTTCTGGATGTCCTTCCCGAGCATCAGCTCCTTGTTCGCGGCGGCCGCCTTCACGAGGCCCTGGGTCATGTCGTTGACCGTGGCGGCGAGCGTTCCAATCTCGTCCCGCGTGCGCACCGTGATCCTGTGGTCTTTGAGCTCTTCCTTGTCCTCCGTGTCCCTGATCTTGGCCACGCCAGCCGCCAGCCTGCGGATGGGCGTGACGGTGATGCTTGCCATGATGACAGCGCCGAGGATCCCCAGCCCGATGGCCGCCAGGGCGATCAGAGCGGTGCTCCGGATCAGTCCGTTCCTCGACTCCCGCGTCTGGCGGGTGATCGTGGTCGTGTCGACGTCCAGCCGCACGAGGCCCTGGTAGAACGACTTATCCGCCGGAACGAAGAAGACGATCGGCTTGTAGAACAGGTAACGGGGAGCGAGCGCCTTGTGGGGGTCGAACGGCGGCACGCTGTCCACGGCGTTCTCCGGGAGCGTCTTCAGCGCCGAGTCGATATTTGCGACTTTCTTCGGCAGGTCCTTGAGGATGCCGTTCTCCTCCGCCTGCTCGGCAGCGCTCCGCCCTCGAATGGCATCCAGCTCCTGGAACCTGTCGCGGGCCTTCTGCCAGTCCGAGAGCTCCGCCGCGAGGGCGCGCGGCGCGGCGTCGTTGATGCGTCTCTGCAGGTCGGGAACGACGGTCTGGCTGAGGTCGTCCTTCTCCTGCTCCATGGCCACCTGGAACGTTCCTGAAGACTTCCTCTTCTTCCACGAGTCACTGTTGCTCGCCCAGACGAAATCGCGCGCCGGCGTGTTGGGGAACCGCGCCGGATCTGCCGGTCCCGTGATCGTGGTGAACTTCGCCTCCTCCATGGGCTTGATCGTGTCCGTCACGGAGCCGATGCCCACGTCGCCGCCGCCGGTGGCCCCCTTGCGGATCTCCGCTTCCGCGCTCGCCGCGATGGTGCCGATGAGCAGGCTCGTTCGCTTCTCCAGCCCGTCAGCGAGGGACTGGCTCTGCTGGCCGATCATCTGTACGCCGAGAGGAACGGACACGATGAGGACGATGATGGTGACGAGAACGACCATGAGGAGGGTAAACTTCAACCTCAGACCGGCGCCCCGTCTCTGGAGCTCTTTCATTCGCGCATTCCTTTCCTCCCAGGCAGCGGACGGCTTTCCCTCCAGGACAGCCAGCACTTCGTTCCTGATCTGCACGCCTTCCTGGGCCAGGGACGCAAGCCTCCGCGTGGAGAAGATCGCGATAATGGAGAGCATCGCGACCAGCAGCACGACGATCAGCGTGTCGATGGAGGTGCCGTAGCGCGGCACGCCGAAACCGACCCAGCGCGGCAGAAGCACGCTGAAGGTCCCGAAGCGCACGGTGCCCGGCGCCTCGAAGTCCACTCTTCCTCCCGGCCAGAAGTAGGGCTTCCCCGGGGTCTGCAGAAGCCCGACCATGTACGAGCCGCTGGGGAAGCTGTTGTCAAGCCGCGGCCCCCGGATCTGCGTGTCGCCGGCCACGGTAAAGCTGTTCGGGCCGGGTGTGAAGACGCGGTCGTACGGGGGACGGTCGGAACGGCTGATGTACACCTCCTGCACGGCGCCGTTGGTCAGGAAGCCGCGGCCCCGAAGCGTCAACTGTACGTTGCCCAGCTCGTCCTCGGTTCTCTGGACCGCGTAAATGGCCGTGAAGGCTTGGAACTTGTTGAGCTGGAGAACGATCGTCGCGGGAGCGCTCACGTTTCCCGCCCGGTCGATCGCCTTCACGGTGAGGACATGAACTCCGTTTTCCAGGTTGTTGAACGTCAGCGTGGTCCTGTTGGTCAGCGGCCGATCCGGCGGCTCGATGAGCTTGACCCGGTTCGCCTCGTATTCATCGATGGACGAGGCCACGCGCTGCTCTTCCCATGTATAGCCCGCGATGTCCTTGTCGTCAGCCGGCGCCCAGGCGATGGTGAAGGAGTTCTCGGGGAGGAATCCATCCGCGTCCTGGGGAGGGGGCGTCAGGACCACCGGCTGCGGCGCGGTTGTTTTCCGCACGAAGTCCAGGGAGACCGGCCCGGATTTGTTGCCGGCAACATCCTGGGCAACGACCTCGAAATGCCAGATGCCGTCCTGCGTCACGGGACGCGTAAAGCTGATGTCGGGGGTGTCCGCGGACAGCCTGCGGTGCTCCACGATCTTGTCTCCCTGGCTCACCGTGACCTCGTAGGACTCGATGCCGACCGAGTCGTCGGGCTGCCTCCACCGAATCGTGGCCGCGTCGCTTCGTACCGGCATGCCGGGCTGAAATCCCACGGCAATGAGCGTGGGTGATGCCACGCTCGTCTTCGGCCGCAGGGCGACGAGAGACGTTGCGACAGTGCCCCTCACCTCCCAGAAGAGGTACAGGGAACCCTTGAAGACGATGCCGTGTGGAGACTGCGAGCTGCCGGCAAGGCCCCTGCCGATCACCTCCGGCAGCCACCCCTTGCCTCTCTGGGACAGCACGACCCGGTAGGTGCCGGCAGCGGACTGCTCGTACAGCAGCATCTCCCGGGTGCCGGCAAGGATGATCTGCGCATAGAGGCTCCCGTCGGTCGGGTCCACGCGCTCCGGAGGCCGGACCACGGACCCGTCATCAGCCAGCTCGCAGTAGTAGAGGTTCGGCGTGGTCCTCCCGACGAGGGTCCGCTCCCAGACAAGCCCCAGCGCTGTCCCGAGCGCGGCGATGCGAGGCCGCTGGTTCGTGAAGTTGTCCGGCGTGTAGCTGGTTCCGCCGACCTTCTCGGCGAACGCGGGCTGTCCCGTGAAGCTCTTCGCCCTGCTCCACGTGACGCCGCCGTCCCGGCTCTCCTTGAAGTAGACCTGATAGTTGTCTTCTCCGACTTTCTGGCCCTGGAAAGCGATGACTTCCCGGCCCTGGAACGAAGCATGGTCTGGCTGGATCTGGATTCCCGCGCCCGGCTCGTCCGGGGCCACGAAGGCTGAAAAGGGCGCCCATGTCCTGCCGTCCGGAGATGAGCTCCATGCCAGGGTGAGACCGCGGCCGGGCGCGGCCGTGGTTGCGCCCCCGGGCCGCGTTGAATCAGGCGGGCTCTGCGTCGCGAACAGGATGAGCCTTCCGCCGTCGGTCAGGAAGAGGTACGGCGCCACGGTGGAGAGCTTGGACGTCAGGCGGGCAACGGGCTCGAACGTCAGCTTTTCGTCCGAGGATGAGAGGACGGTTACCTCGCTCTCCCCGGAGGTGACCGCCACGAGGATCGTGCCGTCAGCGCGGACGATCATTGAATACATGAGCGGCTCGGAGCCGGGCTCCAGGCCCGAAAACGGGAGGGGGCCGTAGAACCTGCGGTGCCACGTCCAGTTGACGCCGTCCGTGCTTGCGCCGGCGGACAGGTACAGCGTGCCGCCGCCCGTGGCGCCCGCTGTCGGGACGACCTCCTCCCACGCCAGCGCCATTCGTCCTCCCCCGGCAGCAGAACTGGAGTAGCGGACCCCTCGCTGCTCCATGACCTCGGGCCTCTCCCAGAACAGCTCCTGCCCCGCGGCTGTCACCCCAGCGAGGAGCGTGAATGAAACGACTGCCACAGCGCGAGTCACGCGGCGCATCACAACCCCAGCTTCTGCTGTATCAGACCGTACAGCTGAACGAGCGGCGGATAGCTTGCATTCTTCTTGTTCCCTGCGAGGAGATCCTTGCAGATCGTGTAGGCCCCGGCGTAGTCCTCCGTGTTGTACAGACGCTTCGCCTCGGCGAACCGTGCGAGGTCGCCCTGCGAAATTGCGCTCACCTCCGGGTTGCCCTGCTTCAGGAGGATCGCGCGGCGCAGCGCAATTGCCCGGTTGTTGGCCGGGTTGAGACTGATCGAGTCGTCGAGGAGCTTCAGAGACGGATCGAAGGTCAGGACGTTCGCGGGGTCGTAGAGGGAGACGGCCTCTGCATAGCTGTTGTTGGACCGCGCCACCTCGGCGGCTGAAGGCTCCCGAACCCGGAAGCCGAGCTCGACCTCGAGGCTCTGCACGGCGTCCTTGAGGCCGGGATAGTCGGGAAACAGGTCCTGATAGTCCTTCAGGGAGAAGTACAACCGGTCCCTCTGGCCTCTTCCGCTCCTGTACTCCGTGAGAATCTCGGCGATCTCGCCCCCCGCCTCGGCGCGGAACGTCGAGTCGTTGGGCGCCTCCAGCTTGCGGATGCGGAGCTGGAGAGCCTTGGCGGTGCGGTACACGGGCGCGAGGTCGAGCGCGGAGAGCACGTTGTTGTACGCGTCATCCAGGAGTCTCTTGCGGCCGGAGTCCGTCTTCTGCAGCTTGTCCGCCTGCGCCACCTTGGCGTTGGCAAGGTTGAGGAAGCCGTTCACCGCCGGGGCGCGGGAGTCCTCGGGGGAGAGGTCGCGGCCTCCGCTCAGGCGGAGCGCGTTCCTCACTCTCTCCATCAGGTTGTCGAGATCGGTGTTCGGCCTGTCCCCGACGGTGGATCTCCATCGGGCCTGGGCCTGTTCCAGCGTGATCGATGCTTTCAGGAACTCCCCGTTCGAAAAGAGTTTGCGCCCCGCGGCGATCTGCGCGTCCGCCTCCGCCACGTAGGACTCGAAGATAGACTGATTGATCTTGTCGAGGAGCGACGGGATGTCGGTGGTGTACCGCCTGCGGACGTCCTTGTTCTCCTCCAGGAGCAGGGAGTCCAGGTACAGGCCGCGGGCCGCGTCCAGCTGGACCTTGGCCGTGTCGTAGGAACGGGCCGCGATGGCCTTGCTCGCATCAGAGAATGCCTGGTCACCTTCCCGGCGCTTGGCAAGGGCGTTGCGATGCTGCTCCTGCGAAAGGCGGCTCACACGGTCGAGCTCCACTCTCGTGTCCGCCACCCTGCGGTCGAGGTCGCTCAAACCGCCGAGCAAGGCCGTCATCTCCCGGCTCGCAGAGATCGAGCTTCTCTCGTGCTGCCACTCCTGGCGGAAGCCGGAGGTGCCCGCCGTGATGGAGTCCAGTCCGGCCCGGGCCGCGTCGAACAGGTCGAGAGCGGCTCCGGCATTTCGCTCCACGAAGATGCCCTCCGCCGGCGTCTTCCCGTTCACGGTTCCGTTCAGCTTGTCCTGTCCCTGCTGGAGCCGGTCCACGGCCTGGCGGTAGTCCGCCTGGAGGTTCCCGGCCTCGCTGGCCGCGAGCGCCAGGGCATACGCGGTGTCCCGCTCCTGGAGCTGACCGCCCAGGACTCCGAGACGGCGCGCCGTGTCGGCAGCGGAATCGACGAGGGGCTGGACGGGAAGCCCCCAGGCGACCTGCGCCGTGAGGCCGTCCAGCCGAGACTGCCACTGCGCGCCCTGCCTCTGCGCGTCGTCCGCGAGCTTCCGCATGCGGGCCCGCAGATCCGGCAGGGCCGAGGGAGAAACGTCTTCCAGCCGCGGAAAGCCCTGAAACTCCCTCTGCCAGGCCATCATCATCCGCAGCGCGGCCGCCTCCCCCGCCACTTCCTGCGCGGTCGAGACCCGGGGGAGGACTCCTTTCAGCAGATCGTTGTCCGAGGCGGCCAGGGACCAGTCCGGCAGAGGCTGGACCGAGCTGCCGGCAAGCACTGATGCCTTCACGGCCAAAAGGCCGCGGTAGTAGACCTTCTCGAGCGCCGGATCCGCGGCAGCGTAGTTGCCGGAGTCGAAGAGCTTGCGGGCATCGGGCAATGAGGACGACGCGCTCTCCACCGCCTTGTCCGCAACCGATGCGGCCTGGCCCTGCCACATCCTGCGGACCGCCTCGGCAATTCCTTCGGGGCCGCGCGACTTCCTTCCCGCGCTCAGCCAGATGATGTACTGGACGTAGGGATCCCCCCGTCCCGCCTTCGCCTTGTCCGCAAGGGTCCTGTTGAGCGTTTCCAGGCCGGCCGCGGTCTGACGCACCGTCTTCTCCCGGAACATCTCCTTCGACAGAGGCGAAAGGGCATCAGCCAGCCGGGAAACGGAGCCCTCGCCCGGGGTCGACGCAAGAACGGCCACCGATGCGGCGGCGGCGGGCCGCAGGGCAGGCTCGTCCCGCGCGGCGTCACTGGCAGTGCCGACGATTTTTACGACGGCATCCCTGACGCTTGCCTTGATGAGGTCGCTATAGGGAGAGCTATCAAACGTCGGCTTGTCCATGTCAAATCCTGCTTTTTCCGGATCCGTGATCGGCAGGAGATAGAGGGAGAGGGCGTCCGTGTACTTCTTCTGGCCGAGGAGAGCGGCGGCGCTGGTCATGAGCTTGAGGAACTTGAGGTAGCCGGTGAGCTTCTGAGCGTCGGACACGGATCGGCTCGGATCGAGCCGCCGCAGCTCATCGATCATGGGTGCCGCTTTCACTTCGTCGCCCTGGTCGTACAGGACGTGGAGAACGCTGCCCAGCACCTCGTTGTACTTCTCTCCCTGGGTGTTGATGATGTGAACGATCAGCCTCTGGGTTTCATCCCTCTGCTCGGGATGTTCCCGCTGAATTTTGGCCAGCAGCCTGAGCGCGGCCGGGTAGTCGAGAGTGTCAATGAGGCGCTGAACTTCGGACAGGTCTGCCTCGCGGGCTCCGCCGGAGAAGCCCGGAACCACCGGCAGAAGCAGGAGGCAGAGGAGGAGTGCGAGGGTTTTCACGCTATGCGTCTGCACGGAACCCCACATCTTTCATTATCGGCGAAAAAACGAGCCAGGTCAGCCCCAGGGCGTGGTGCGGGCAGCTTCGCGCGGGGCTCCCGGGGCGTCCCGGAAGGCGGAAATCCATGGAATCCGGAGTTCGAGCTACCTGGAATATGGTTTCCAACCGATGTATATTTAAGGCAGACGATATGAAAGGCGCGAAATTTTTCACCATTTGCAGCCTTCTCATCCTGGTTCCAGCCGCCATGTGGGCGGTCAGCTCCGACTTCTATTCCGCCTGGTCCGACCTCATGAAGAACTTCGAGGACCCGAACACAGGCCTTACCGTTTTTCCCACGCTCCTGATCCCCATGGGCGGCATGTACGAGGGAATGGGGACTGCATTCACGGCAATGTCCGCGGACACGGGATTCATCGAGTCGAACCCGGCGGCAAGCTCCCGCCTCAAGGATACACAACTATCATTGTACCACCACGCGTGGATCGCGGACTCGAACCTCGAGGGGGTCGCCTACACGATGCGCTTCGGCGACCTGGGGATCGGCGCTGCGGGCAAGTTCCTCTACGTGCCCTTCACCGCGTACAATGAGTGGGGGGCCACCGGAGCCCAGGATTACATCACGGAGACCATCGCGACGATGAACGTCTCCTACAACATGTTCTCCGGCTACTACTTCAGCGGCCTGGCCGTGGGAGGCAACCTCAAGGTCGCCTACCGCAGCATTCCTTCGGTCTTCGCTCCCAACCAGTCGTCCCTTGCCGTCATGGCGGACGCGGGGATGCAGACCAGCTTCAACTTCCTCAAGTTCTACACCTCGCGGTCCAAGAACTTCTCCGTGGGCGTGGCCGTGAAGAACCTCGGGATCACCTCCCTGGGTGATGAGGCGCTTCCGCAGATGGCCAGCGCGGGAATCGCCTGGAGCCCCCTGCGTCCCTGGACCATTGCCGTGGATTTCAACTACCCGTTCATGTTCTCGTGGCAGCCGCCCGCAGAGATGTGGAACGTGGCCGTCGGAACCAGCGTAGCGGTGACCGATTTCCTGTCCATCCAGGGCGGAGTTCTTATGAAGGCGGACAACCCGCGGCTGAGCCTCGGAACCTCCATCGCGCTCGGGACCCTGAATTTCAACGTCAACTACAACCTCGACCTCAGCGGACAGCTCAACCCGCTCGACAAGTTCAGCGTTCAGGCCAAGCTCGACCTCGGTGACTCCGGACGCGGGGCCCGGGAGGCACAGGCCGAGAAGCTCTACCTCCAGGGAGTGGAAGAGTTCGCCAACGGCAACTACGACAAGGCCATCGAGCTGTGGAAGCAGGTCCTCGTGATCGATCCGAAATACCAGCCTGCTGAGGACAACATCCGCACGGTGGAGAAGACGCTCTCCCTTCAGAACCAGATCGAGGACCGCGCACCGTAGCGGCCGCCTAGTGGAAGACAGAGAGTCCCTGGAAGCCATCGAGCATCCGATCCCCGAGCAGACGCTGAGGAGGATCCCGCTCTATCACCAGATCCTCGCGGAGATGCAGGCGCGGGGAGAATCCTACGTCTCCTCCCGGCACCTCGCCCAGTTCTTCCGCATCGACGACACGCAGGTGCGCAAGGACGTCTCCCTCATCGGGTACAAGGGGAAGCCGAAAGCGGGTTACTCGATCCTTGGCCTCAAGAAGGCCATCGAGGAGTTCCTCGGGATCAACTACGAGAACACGGCCATCCTCATCGGGGCCGGGCACCTCGGGTCGGCTCTGAGCCAGTATCCCGGACTTGCGCAGTACGGGCTGCGCCTCGTGGCGATCTTCGACAACGACCCTGCCAAGACCGGGACGATCCTCGGGGCGTTCACGATCCTCCCCATGGAATCCCTCCAGAGGGTCGTGCGGAGCTTCGACGTGGGGATCGCGATCATCTGCGTTCCCAAGGACGCGGCCCAGTCCGTGGCGGGGCGCATTGTTTCAATGGGAATCAAGGCAATCTGGAACTTCTCTCCCACGCAGCTCGCCGTGCCTTCGGATGTCGTCGTTCGCAACGAAAACATCGCCCTGGGGCTTGCCATCCTCTCCCACTACCTCAAGAGACGGAAGAAGGAAGGAACGCTGGCGGCGGAAACGGACGGACGGACCAATCCTCCGCAGGTGCTGATCGACATCTTTGCGCGGTACCAGCCCAAGCGGGAGTTTCTCGTGCGGATCCTGGAGGACGCGCAGAAAGCGTTCGGCTACCTCTCCGCGGAGGCGCTCGGGCACATTGCCGACTTCCTGAACATCTCCCGGGAGAAAGTCCAGGAGGCCGCGGCGTTCTACCCGGTCTTCCGCATGGAGCCGCCGGCGCGCTACCGCATCTCCCTGTGCCGCGGGGAAACGTGCAGCAAGAACGGCTCGGACGAGCTTCTGGAAGCCGTCGGAAGGACCCTCTCGATCTCCAGCGGAGAAACAACGCCGGACGGCATGTTCTCCCTGGAAACGGTTCCGTGCCGCGGCATGTGCGCCCATGGTCCGGTGGTCAGCATCAACGACCGCGTTCTCGACGTGAAGAACGGGGATGACCTCGCGCGGGAGCTGCGCTCGCTCAGCGCGAATCACGGGAAATAGCGGGCCCCGTTCCCCTTTTCGCGCGGCTTCGCCGCGCTTGACTTGACACCCCCTTTCCGCATCGCTTAACTGGCCGCCATGACAGACGACACCGCGGCGGCATTCGGCCGGCTCCTGGAGACGATCCGGCGCCTGCGGGCGCCGGACGGGTGCGCATGGGACCGGGCGCAGACGCCGGCGACACTTCGAGGGAGCCTCGTCGAGGAAGTATGGGAGTGCGTCAGCGCCATCGACGCGGGAGACGAACAGAACCTCGCGGAGGAGCTGGGCGACCTCTACCTCCTTGTTACGATGATTGCGTGGATGAAGGAGCAGGAGGGAGCCTTCACCGTGTCCACCGCGCTCTCCCGGATCCGCGACAAGCTCATACGCCGGCATCCCCACGTCTTCGGGGACGCGCGCACGGATTCCGTGGAGGAAATCAAGAGCCGCTGGGACCAGATCAAGACCGCGGAACGGGCCGGAGATCGAAAGCGCGCCGGAGATCTCGGCCGCCCGTCTGCCCTGGACCATATCTCCCGTTCGCTGCCTCCTCTGGAAAAAGCGTTCGAGCTTCAGAAGAAAGCGGCGAAGGCGGGTTTCGACTGGCCTGACCAGGAACCTGTGTGGGACAAGGTCGCAGAGGAAATGGGTGAGCTGCGCGCCGCGGCCGCAGGCGGCAGCGCGCGGGAGGTCGAGCAGGAGTTCGGGGACCTCCTGTTTTCCATGGTCAATCTCTCACGGTTCCTGAACGTCGACCCTTCGGTGGCCCTCAATGCGACCAACACGAAATTCGAGAGGCGCTTCCGCGAAGTGGAAAAGAGGCTCGCTGCCCGGGGTGTCCGTGCCGAAGACGCCGGCCTTGCCGCCATGGACGAGCTGTGGAATCAGGTGAAGTCGGAAGAGGGCGCGGGAGGCGGGCAGAAGGAATCGAAGTAGGAAGTCGGGGCGCCGGAAGCGTCGCGGGCAAAGGTGCGGAGCCTGGTCACTTCCGCAAGGCCCCAGGTCCCTTCAGCCTCGAGCGTTGAGCGGATGGAGGGTCCGGTGCCCGGCAGACGCACAACCCGCCGCGGCCCGCGCTCCGAGATCACCTCGTATTCCGAACCCCAGTACGCGGCCATGAGAGAACGGCGCTTCTCTCCCGGATTCAGGCGGGCGGCGGCCGCGCGGGAGATCCGCAGCCCGGAGGGGAGCGCCGCGTTCATCCGCAACGCGAAAGCCTGGGGAGTATCGAACCCGAACAGATCGATTCCCGCGATCTCATCCCGTGAGGAAATGCCGAGCCCGAGCGGGCTGGAGAACTCGAGCCTTGGCTTCGGATTGAATCCCTCCGTGAACCGGGCCTGGTAGCCGGCCCGGCACACGGCCCGCTCCATGACGGTCATGAGGTCCAGATGAGAGATCCACGCAGCGGATCCATCCTTTTCGAAGCTGAACAGGACGCGCGTCCACGGGCTTCTGTCCGGCGAGAGGACAAGCGGCATGGAAACGCGGGGCGGGAACAGCCTCTCGTCCGGCTCCGAGTCCGCGATCTCGCTTGCTGAGAGCCCCAGCGCCACACCGTCCCACGGCAGCTCCTCGGCGGGCGCGCGGGCCCGGCAGGTCTCTCCGATCACGTCCCAGTCCGCCGCGGCTATGACGGCCCGCCACAGGTCGATGTTCACGTGTTCTTCCCAGGCGTCGAGCCGGGCGCCCCGTCGATACGCCTCCAGGACCAGGGCGCCCGCCCTGCGGTCTCCTCGGGAGACGATCCCTTCCAGGATCGAAAGAAAGGGGGCGTGGTATCCAACCTTGAAACCATTGCCGGCGAGGCCGTCTTTGACTGCCCGGATGCGGTTCAGCGCCTCCTCCTCTGCGATCTGCGCCGCCCTCTGGTATGGCGTATGCGGCTTTGGAATGAAGCAGGCCACGTTGAGGTTGATCGTCATCCCGGTGGCAACGCGCGCGGCCTGAAGGAACTCCACGATCGGCGACGACTCATCCTGGTCGAATGAACCGGGCAGACCGACCATGAAGTAGAACTTGGCGGCCCGCCAGCCCAGGGATCGAGCCTCACGGAGGATCCCGATGATCTTCTCCAGGCCCGCCTTCTTCCGAAGCTCCGCCTGCCACTCGTCGCGCGCCGTCTCGACCGCGAAGGTGAGACCGCTCTTGCGCACTTCCGAGATCTCACCCAGCAGGTGGAGGGCGAGGGAGTCCACGCGCAGCGAGGGCAGGGAAAAAGAAACGGAGAATGGTGCGTACTGCGCGTTGAGCTCGCGCACGAGGTCGAAGATCCCGCGGTAGTCTCCCGAGGAGAGGGAGGAGAGCGTAACCTGACGGTACCCGCCGGCCACGACGAGCCGCTCCACCTCGCGCTGCACCAGGTCCTTGCGTTTCAACCGGCACGCCCGGTAATAGACGGTTGCGTGGCAGAAGCGGCATGCGTTCGGACACCCGCGCATGATTTCAACCGTCCCGTGGTCCTGGACCACCCGCATGCTGGGGACGGGGAACGTCGTGCGGGCCATGTGGGAAGCGAAACCTCTCCACAGGGCGCGCTTCACGACCACGGACTTGCCGGGATGCCAGACCGAGGGCTCGGCCTGGAGAAACGCCAGGAGATCTGCCCTGTCCGCTCCCCTGGCCTTCAGGCGAGCCAGCTCCGAAAACGTGCGCTCGGCCCAGCCCTCCGCCTCTCCGATGAACACGCAATCCGCGAAGACGCCGAACGGGACGGGGTTGCTCGCGGCCGGGCCTCCGACGATCACGATCGGCTCATTCCCACCGCGCGCCGCGGGATCCAGTGACACGCCGCCGCACTCGAGGATGGCCAGCGCGTTGGTCATGGTCAGCTCGTATCCGACGGAGAATCCGATGATATCGAAATCAGAGAGGGCTGTGCCGGTCTCCAGGGAATACAGCGGGATGCCGGAGCCCCGCAACCGGGCCTCGAAGTCCGGGGCCGGGGCGAAAACGCGCTCGCAGGCGACAGCCGGCAGGTCGTTGAGGATGGCGTAGAGGATCCTGACCGCCGCGTTGGACATGCCGATCTCGTACAGGTCGGGGTACGACACGGCCACACGGAGAGACGCATCTTTTTTCTGTACGGAGCCGAACTCTCCGCCGACGTACCGCGCCGGCTTCTCCACGGCGCGAAGGATTCCGGCCAGGTCGTGCGCTGCGGTGATTCTTCTCACTCCACTCGGCCCGCGACGGGCGCGTACCAGGGCTTCATCGTGGCGAGCACCTGGTCGTAGGTCTGGTTCGCGAAGATGCCCTGGAAGATGAGGTTCGCGGCCTTGGGCGCCCACCACTCCCAGTGCGGCGAGGCCTCCGCCATGACAACGACCACGACGCGGTTTTCCGGACGGTCCGTCTGCCACGGCCCGTACGCCGCGAACCACGAGTGCCACTGCCCCTCCACGCCCGTTTCGGAGGTGCCGGTCTTTCCCGCGATCTCTACTGCCTTTGTCGTAATGACAGGGGCGGCCGTTCCCTTGACGATGACGCCGCGCAATGCGTCCTGGACCACCTTCCAGGTGTCCTTGGAGACTGCCGACTCGTGCAGCACCTCCGGGGCAGCGGTGGACAGCACCTGGCCGGTGAAGGGGTCCCGCGTCTCCTTCAACAGGTGCGGGCGGTAGACAACGCCGCTGTTGGCGACCATGGCGACAACGTCCGCGAGCTGAAGCGGAGACACCGTCACGAAACCCTGGCCGATGGAGAGGTTCAGCGTGTCTCCGCCCAGCCACTTCTGGTGCCTGACCTTTTCCTTCCACTCCGGCGTTGGCAGAAGCCCCGTTCTTTCTTCGGGGAGGTCGATGCCGGTCGGGGAGCCGAGGCCGAAGTCCCGCGCGTAGCCGTCAATCTTGTCAACCCCCAGCTC
This sequence comes from Spirochaetia bacterium, assembly GCA_035542415.1. Lineage (GTDB taxonomy): Bacteria > Spirochaetota > Spirochaetia > SZUA-6 > Fen-1364 > Fen-1364. The sequence goes on along the minus strand of DATKLM010000092.1, from coordinate 11,883 downwards.
GTTTCCCATCGTGTAGAAGTACACGTCGCAGGACTGGGCAAGCCCCCCGAGAAGGTCCTGGTACCCGTGGCCGGTCTTCACCCAGCAGTTGAACACCCGGTCACCGAACTCGAGCTTTCCCGTGCAGCGGACCATCCGGTTGATGGGTATGGTGCCGTCATCCACGATGGCCGTTGTCATGATGATCTTGAAGGTCGACGCCGGCGGGTACACGGCCTGAACGGCGCGGTTGTAAAACGGGAACGACGGGTCGAGGGTCAGCTTGCCGAAAAAGTCTCCGGCATCCATGCCGAACAGCCGGTTCGGGTCGAACGACGGGTAGCTCACCATCGCGAGGATCTCGCCGGTGGACGGCTTCAGAACGACGACGGAGCCGTTGCGCGGCCCCAGGGCCTGCTCGGCGAGCTTCTGGATTCTCCGGTCGATCGTCAGGACCACGTTGTGCCCGGGCTCGGGCGGCACCACCGATTCCTCTTCTCCCCCGGCGAGCTGGCGCTCTCTCACGTCCACCACGCGGAAGCGCGTGCCGTCCTTCCCCCGAAGGATCCGGTCGTATTCCTTTTCGATGCCGGTTTTTCCCAGGACGTCGCCCGGCTCGTATCCCTGGTTGTAGAGGACCTGGAGCTCCTCGTGGGTGATGTCCCCGACGTATCCGATCACGTGCGCGAGAGAGCCCGATTCCGCGTAGTTGCGGATGGGCTTGTTGTGCCAGCTCACGCCCTTGAAGTCAGAGAGGTGTTCCGCGATCCCGGAAATCGTTTCCAGGGACACGCCGCTCTTCAGCTCCACCGCTTGGTAGGTTCGATACAGCTTGGGAGGGATCTTCTTTTCGATGTCGGAGACGGGGATGCCCAGCGCGGCGGAAAGCCGGCTGAAAAGAACCGGCAGTTCGTCCATGGCGACCTCGCCGGGGCTTACATCCACGGCGAAGGAGTCGATGTTGAAGACCAGCGGATCGTCCGCGTTGCGGTCGAAGATCTCGCCGCGCTGCGCCGGGATGGGCATCTCCCGCTGGGAGACGTCCCGCGCGCGCTGTTTGAACTCGAAGCCCTTGATGATCTGCAGCCAGAAGAGGTACAGCGCCAGGAGCCCGATGGTGCCGGCGAAAAGGGCGGTCAGAAAGACGAATCGCCGCCGCTGGTGCCTCTCGCCGTACTCCACTACGCCTTTTCCTTGTCCGCGGGCCTGAACACCCTCACCAGGTTGAGAAGGGCGAAGAGGAACGGAGCGAGCACCCCGTTGTATGCCACCTCGATCCAGAGCCGCCCGGTGAACGTGATGAATCCCGACGAGCCGATTCCGAAAATGGCCGAGATGATACCGGCAAGGAAACCCTTGAGGATGGTGGCAATCACCGTCAGGATCATGGGCATCAGGAAAGGATCCACGAATACGTTTCCGGAAAGCAGCCCGGAGAGGTACCCGATGAGCGTTCGCATGAGTGAATGAAAGCCCAGCGGGGAGACGTTCATGAAATCCTCGAAGATCCCCGCAATGAACCCCGAGACCTGCCCCACCATCGAGCCGCGCCTCACGGAGACGAAGACGAGCACGATCAACGCGAGATCCGGGCGCACGCCGCGGATGGCCACCTGGTTCAGGAGCGTGGACTGCAGGAGGATGCAGATGGCGAGCGCGATGAGCGTGAAGATGGTGACGCGAAAGTCGCGATTCACGGGCTGGCCCCCGCGGCGTCACGCGGCGTTGGCTGGGGACCCGGGGCGCCTGCTGAAGCCCGCGCGCCGACGTCCCCCTGGGCGTCGATGAGAAACACGTATTCCAGCCTGTCGAAGTTGATGACCGGCTCCACCTCGATCTCCAGAGAGGTCTCGTACGCCAGCGCCTTGATGTCGCGGATCCGACCGAGGTTGATCCCCTTCGGGTACAATCCGCCGAGGCCGGACGTGACAACGAGATCGCCGTACTGGATTGCGTTCTTGGCGATCTTCTTCACGTACTGGAGGAGCACGGTGGCGTGATCCTTCCCCTCGCCGCGCACGAGGCCTTCGTCACGCGTGCTGTCCAACCGCGCGGAAACGAGGCATTGTGGATCGTAGAGGGGCAGGATCTGGGACGCGCCCGGGCCCACGCTGAGGATCTTCCCGACGAGCCCTTCCATGTCTCCCTGGTAGGCGACCACGGGCATGCCGGGGCGCACGCCCTGCCGCGATCCCTTGTTGATGGTGAGCGTCGAGAAGAGGTTGTCCGTGTCCCGCGCAACCACCTCCGCCGCAATGCGGTCCGGCGGGAGAGACTGGGCAAAGTCGAGCTGCTCGCGGAGAGTGGCGTTCTGGCGGCGGAGCTCGACGATCTCCCGCGCGACGCGGTCCATGTCCTGCAGGCGCGCACGGGCCGCATCCAGCTCCTCCCGCGCGGCGTTGAGCTGGCGGATGGAGCCGGCCGTGTCGCCGAACCATCGAAAGAGGCCGCTTGCGCCTTTCTGGAAGAACCCGGTGAAGGAAAGGCCGATTTCCTTGGGCTTGAGGACGACGGCCCGATTGGAGACGACAAGAAACACGAGAGACACGAAGATCAGCACGACGAGCGTCACGCCCCGTCGATGCCTGGAAATGAAGCCTTCAAAAAGTCCGGGCATGGGGTCAGTTCATTCCCTGGGAAGTTCGAAAGGTCCCGGAAGAGTCACGTGCCACGAGGCTATACGTACCACGAATGAGGACCTCGTATCAACCGAGTGCGCTGCCCGGGTCCGCGGGGTTCATATGAATGCGAACTGCCCGCCGTCTTCGACGACGAGCTCGTGCAGAAGCTCGTTGTAGGCGTGAAAACGGCAGTCGTATCGATTGCAGTCTTCGAGATCGATCTCATCCAGCTTCCGCCAATGGTCCTCGGAATACCAGATGTCGCGAAGGCCGCGCTGAAAGAGGTTCCCCAGTCTGTGTTTCTCCCGGCGGTGACGATAGTAGCAGCAGATGTAGACGTCTCCGAAAGGATCGATGGTGAGCTGCAATGGAGAAAGCCAGCATCGGCACCTGCGCAAGAATGACTTGCCCAGGTTTTCCACCACGTCCAGCCCAGGATGGGCCTCCCGGGCCCGGGCCACCCCGGCGCGCACGGACGCGAGCAGCCCTTCATCCGCTATTTCCGAGGGGACGTTTCTTACGCACTTGTACTGCAGCGAATCCACCCCGAGAGAAGCTGCCAGACCGACCGCGGCAGCGGCGTCGCACGCGTTGTTCACGTCAATGGAGTACTTGTAGGAGATTCTCAGCCTGGCATTCGATCGGTTTCGTGCCCGGACCAGCCTTTCGATGCCTGCCATCACGACCTCGAACCCCGACGATCCGTTGGACGGGCGCTTGTACGCGTCGAAGACCTGCCGGCTCGCGGCCTCGACGCTCACCCGGCAATAGGACCCCTCGCGGACCAGCCTGTCGACAAGCCCCTCTGTCAGGTTCGTGCCGTTGGTCAGGAGGCCGAAAGCAACCCGTCTTTCCGCAAGCCTGTCCATGGCCCGCGGAAGATCGGGATGAAGCGTCGGCTCCCCTCCCCCGCAGAACTCGACGCTCTGCACTCCGAGGTCGAGCAACTCGTCAAGGACATGGTCCATCTCCCCCGAGGAGAAGGACCGGGCCTTCCTGGTCAGCTCGGCGTAGTCACATCCTGTGCAGCGGTGATTGCACGCGTAGGTGGGGTAGAGGATGCACATGCGCGGGGCCGGCATTCGGCCGTCGCGAAGCATGAGCGCCTCGCGGTAGAACGTCAGGATCCTGAGCCGCAGGTAGTCCAGCACGGCCGCGCTCACGATTTCCTCCGAACGTGCCCGAAGAGGCCGGTGACGCGTCGAACGGTGCCCCAGAGCCACCAGGCAGCGTAGTGCATTGCCTCGCGCCCGGGAACGAACTTGGAAGAGCCGCCGGCGCGGTCCCTCCACGCCGTGGGGATCTCAGCGATGGACCGCCCCGCCGCGTGCGCCCGGAGGGTGACCTGCATGCTCGTGGCAAAACCAGCGTCTTGGAGTGCCATGTCCCTCAGGAGGTCTGTGCGGTACATCTTGTAGCTGTTGGTGACGTCCCAAGTCCTGACACCCGTGCACGCCCGCACAAGCGCGCAGACGATCCGGGAGCATGCCGCGTGCAGCCCGTTTCCGCCGATGCGCGATCCGCCGACGGTGTACCGGGACGCGCAGACGACGTCGTGCCCCTGGCGCAGGAGACGCCGCATCCGCTCGATGTCCCCGGGGTCGTCGCTCCCGTCCCCCACCAGGATGACGAGCGCCTCCCCGCGAGCTCCTTCCGCGGCGGTTCTGAAGGCCGCGGTGTAACCCTTGCCATGCTGGCGGACCAGGTGCACCTGCGGATGCCGGGAAGCGACCTGCCGAACGATTCTCCGCGTCTGGTCGGCTGAGTCGTCCACCACAAGAATCTCGAAGGGCCGATGAACCTTCCGGAGGACTTCTTGCAGGACCGAGCGTATCGTGCCCTCTTCGTTTCTCGAGAGCACGGCAACAGAGAGAACGGGCGCCTCCACGTTGGGCCTCACAGGAGGAGAAGTACGATTGCTGCCGCCCCGAGGCCGAGCCCTGCAAAATGCTGGACTGCCAGGCGCTCGCCGACAAGGTACCCGTAGAGCGTGATGACAAGGATCACGAGCAGCGTCAGCGTGGGATAGATCCGGCTGATGGGAAACTCGCGAAGGAGGTAGAGGTAGACAAGCATCGCGAGCCCGTAGAGCGCGGCGCTCAGGAGAAAAAGCAGGATCATTGGTGAGGAGAGCAGGCGATGCCCTGACGACCTCTTCAGCACGATCTGGGCCAGAGCTGACAGGAGCGCCCCTGCCGGAATGGCGGCGTACCTCAGCATATTCCCTCCTTTCCGCGTGACCGCCTCCGCCGTGTCAGTGCGGCCGCGGCGCGAGCCGGTAGATCCATATCTCGTCGGGCTCCGAGAAGACGATCCTCTGCAAATCGATGCCGGGAAACCGCTCAACGTACTCCTGTGCCGGCATCTTGCGGACGAACTCGAGATCCGCGCCCGGATCGTTCAGAACAAAAAGCTGGTCAAGCACAAGCCGTTCTGGCATCTCGATCGATGCGGCAAACACGGGTTCCCCGCGGTCCAGCGCATGCTTGAGCTGCAAAGCCTCGGACCGGGCGTCATGCTCGGTTATCGCGGGCGACCAGAGCGAGTTGTAGATGATATCGGTGCGTTCGTGCAGCCGCTCCTGGTAGTAGTACCGCAGGGGATAGTCAGCGCGAGCATCGGAGTCAAGGAAGTGGGAGTTCGGCGGCAGGGCGGCAAAAAGGGCACGCGCATACAGCTCTACCTTGTCGTACGCTCGTTTGATCGGGTTCGCCACATATTCGACCGGTTCATACGTGTGAGCCGCGAAAGCCTTGGTCGGGTAGGTGTCCAGAAAGCGATGGAGAAATCCCACGGATCGGTAAAACGAGCTCAAGCGGGAGTAGAGAAACGGCGGAAACGCGATCATCGGAACGATGAGAACGAGAAAGGCCGTCCTCAGCGCCCGTGGGGATTGGAGCAGCCTCCTTGCGCACAAGCCGACCGGGATGCAGAGCAGGACGCAGACGGGCTGAATGAACGCATACATGTCCCACACGAAATAGTTCGACGACCACACCGCTTGTGCTGCCATTGCCGTGACGAAAAAGAAGAAGCTGAGGCGCGATGACCTCATTTTCCAGAACGCCCAGATCCCGGTGATACCCATGGCAAGCGCCGGCGTGGGGAAGTTGCAGAACAGGAGGAACGCGTAGTTGATTCGCCAGAAAGCCATGAGTCGAGCCGGCAGCCCCCGGGAGAACATGTGCGAGCCAAAATGCCCTACCGTGGCGTCCGAGAGGGTGGATCGGAACGCGGCCCAGAAATCTCTCATCCACGCGGCCGGGGCGGCGTGCGCCGGCACGGCTCGACTGACGTCGCGGAAAAACAGGAAGATGTAGAACCCGGCGCCCGCGATAAGAAAGAGGATGGCGAGCCCGATGGCCTTTCCAGCCTTCGGGCGGGGCCGAACGGCCAGGAAAATAGCGAGCGCAACGTAGGCGAAGAGGAACAATCCCATGAGGACGTGGTTCGTGATTCCGAGGCCGCAAAAGAACGCGGAGATGCCCAGGTACGGCCACGCCCCGGTGCGGTCATAGCGGAAGAGAAAGACGAGCATGGCGGTCATGATGGCCGAGTTCAGCGTATAGACTTCGACCATCGTGGAATGCCACCAGAGGGAATGCGATACCATGAGGACAAGGGCAGCAAAGCCCGCGCTGATGAGCTCTCCCGTCAGCTCCAGGACAACCTGGAACATGCCGTAGACGGCGAGGACGCCGAAGAGCGCTGACAGGAGGACGAGGTGGAAGAACACGTTTCCGGCGGGAAAGAGCCGCAGCCAGAGGAAGCCCAGGAGGTCGAAGAGGCTGTGGGTATCTACCCAGGAGCCGAGGTCCGGGTTGGAGGCTTGGGACACGATCATCGCCGCGTCACCCCATCCCGGGTCGCGTGCGGCCGTCAGGAAGTACAGCAGCGCCGGAGCGATGAAGAAAACGGCATGGATCGCCGGTGCGAACGGGACAGGGAGGGGCAGTCCGCTGCGGATGTCACCGGCAGTGAGGCGCCGCGGCATTCCGATCATCTGTCTGCCTTCCCGGGCAGCCGTGCCGCCCGATGTGGAGGTTCAGTTGATCGTCCGGAAAACTCGCGCGCTTATGACGCCGACGGTCGAGACGTCGTCTGGTGGTTTCAGTATACGCCCGAAATGTGGAGGCCGCAAGGCTGGCGGCTGGTCCGCGTTATGTCTTCACATTGAAGTACTTGGAATTCTTCTCCCGGATGAGGCTCTCGAGGAACTTTCCGGCGCCCAGCGCGACACAGAGGAGCGGGTTTTCCGCAAGGATTACCGGAACGCCGGTTTCCTTGGAGATGAGCTTGGGGAAACCCTTGAGGAGTGAGCCGCCCCCGGTCATCACGATACCCCGCTCCACGATGTCAGCGGCAAGTTCAGGGGGCGTCTGCCCAAGGGTCTTCTTGATCTCTTCGATGACCGTGTTGATGGGCTCCTGGAGCGCTTCACGCACCTCCACGGAATCCATCTCGAGCTTGCGCGGCAAGCCCGTAATTGCGTCGGTCCCCTTGATCTCCATCTTGTCGATCTTCTTGTCGGGGGATGCGTTCCCGATCGTGATCTTCACGTTCTCCGCCGTGGATTCCCCGACGATGAGATTGTGCACGTTGCGCACGTGCTTGATAATGGCCTCGTCGAACTCGTCACCGCCCACCCGGATGGCGTTCGTGACCACCATGCCGCCGAGGGAGATCACGGAGATTTCCGTGGTTCCGCCGCCGACGTCGCAGATCATGTGGCCGGCAGGCTCAAGGATGGGGATATTGGCCCCGATGGCGGCCGCCATGGACTCCTGGATGAGGTACACCTCGCGAGCGCCGGCCTGCTCCGCGGAGTCCCGCACGGCGCGCTTCTCAACCTCGGTGATGCAGGTGGGAACCCCGATGACCATGCGAGGCTTCACGAACCACCGCCGTGAGATGACCTTCTCGATGAAGTAGCGGATCATCTTCTCCGTCGCCTCGAAGTCAGCAATGACGCCGTCCCGGATGGGCCTCAGGGCCACGATGTCGCCCGGGGTCTTCCACAGCATCTTCTTGGCCTCTGTGCCCACGGCCATGACCTTCTTTGTTCCCCGCTCCATGGCAACGACGGACGGCTCGCACAGCACGATCCCCTTGCCCCGCGCATGAACCAAGGTGCTGCAGGTGCCAAGGTCTATGCCGAGATCCGTCGAAAAAGCTTCAAACATCCTGTCCCAGGCCATCAGGATAACCTCCCTTGTGCCGTTCCATCCCGTGCGTCGAGAGACGCGCTCAGGAGCCCCGCGCCGATGCCCACGCTGACGCCTCCCCATCGCGCCTATCGGCGCGGGCTGTAGTAGCGGAGCTTGGCTCCGTAGTGCGAAGGATCAATGATCAGTGCGTTGCGCCACTCCGCCCGGGCCTTCACCGGGTCGTTCATTTTCGCGTACACCTCGCCGAGGAAAAAGTGCGCGTCCGCGGACTGGGAATCGAGCCTGACGATCGCCGCGTACTGTTCCTCCGCCTTGAACAGCTCGTTCCGGTCGAGATAGATCTCCCCCAGGAGGAAACGAGCCCGCTTCTCGATCGCCTTGTCATCGGTCTTGTTGAGGGTCCGAAGGAGGTAGTCGATCGCGTCGCTGGTACGTTTCATCTGATAGTAAGTTTGCCCGATGGTCAAGAGCAGGAGGTCTCCGGAGTCGTCCTTGAGAGCGGTGAGAAAGTAGTCCAGGCCCTTCGCGTAGTCCCCCAGCTGGGAATACGCAAGGCCGATGTATTCGTTGGAATCCTTCTGCACATACCCGCGCGCCAGGGAGGCCTCCATGAAAGAGATGGACTCGTCGTAGTAGTACTTGCCCTTGTAGAAGTACGCCTTTCCCAGGACGTAGTCCGTCTCCCCGTTGAACGGAGTGCCGGCAAGACGCGCGCGGCGCAGGGACACGATGGATTCATCGAGGTAGGGCAGTTTCTCTTCCAGGGCGTTTTCCGCTGCGGCGCGGTAGAAGTAGGCGAAGCCGCGGTAGGAAAGGGCGGTAGCGTTCAGGGGATCGCCTCTCAGGATGGAGTCCGCCGCGGCGATGACCCCCTCGTAGTTGCCGGCCTTCCACAGATCAGGAAGCTTGCCGGGCGCCTGCCGCATGGCTCCCGCGTCGAAGATGCGTGATGGCAGCTTGAAGACGACGGCGAGGAGGACGAGGACGAGAACCGCGCCGGAGACGGCGGTTATCATGATTGTCCGCCCGCCGCGCTTCCGCTGGCCGGTGCGGTAGTGGTCGTAGTTCAGGATCATTGCCCTTCCCAGCCGGACCCCCGCAATGGATACCAAAAAAAGGGCAGATCGATAAGCCGGGTTCTGTCGAGGGTCACCATCTCTCTCGGGCCCGCGGCGCGCGAAACGCGCTCCGCGGCCGCGCGGTTGCCCGCGCCCTCGTGCAGCCTACCCGCAGGTTGCCGCGGCGGCCCGCTGCGGCGTTCGCCGCGCGGGATCTGCCGGGCGGGCGAGCAGCCCCCTGCTGCTTGGCTTTGCTCCGAACGAGGTTTTCCGTGCCCCGCCCGTTGCCGGGCGGGCGGTGGGCTCTTGCCCCGCCTTTTCACCCTTGCCCGCCGCGCCCGGAGGCGCGGTCTCGCGGAGCCGCGGGGGCCCCGCACGGGCGGTGTCTTTTCTGTGGCACTGTCTGTTCGCGGCTGCCGACGCGAACCGGCGGCCGCGACCCGGGTATTGCCCGGCGTTCTGCTCTCTGGAGCCCGGACTTTCCTCTCCCGGGAGGCCCGAAGACCGGCCGGGAGCGGTGACCTGATCTGCCCAGCTCATTATCGGCTATTCGCCGATAATGAGCAACATGAGCATCGGCGGCAGGCTCTCACGTACCCGTGCGATGCCGGGAGCCGATTCTCATGGAAAGTACTATATCTCCTCTTCCTCTTCCTCCGGCGACTCTTCTTCCTGCTCCTCCTCTTCCTCTTCCTCGTCTTCCATCACCTCGTCCAAGACGGCGGTTTCCAGGCTTTCGCCTTCCTCGTCTTCCTGGTAGAAGAGGATCCTGCTGCAGTAGGGGCAGAACTCGACGCGTTCGCCCAGGCGGACGGTGTTGACGAACTGCGGCGGAAGGATCATGTAGCAGCCGGTGCAGACGCCCTTGGTGAGTGATACGATGCCGAGCCCGGATTTGCTCTTGATGATGCGCTCGAACTTGAAGAGGATATCCTCGTCCAGGCCGGGAGTGATCTTCTTCTCCTCCCCCTGGAGCTTCTTCAGCTCGGCGTTCTTTTCCTTGATCTTGAGCTTGATCTTGGACTGCTCTTCCTTGACGTCCTCTTCCTGCTTGCGGATCATCATTTCTTCTTTTTCGAGGGCGCCCTTGAGCTCTTCTCCGGAAGCCTGCTCGCGCTGCAGCTCCTTCCGCAGCTGCCCTTCTCTCTCCGTGGCGTCCTTGATCTCCTTGTCGAGGGCCTCGTATTCGCGCTGCGTCTTGATGACGTCCATCTGACCCTCGAATCCCTCGCGGCTCTGCTCGGCCTCGGTGAGCTTCTGCCCGAGCTCGGTGACTCGCGCTTCGGCCGCCTGGTACGTCGCGCTCTTGTCCATGAAGGACTTCTTCAGACGGTTCAGGAGCTCTGTCTTGGTGGCCAGAGACTTGGGTATCTCCTGGATTTCCTTCTCCACGTCGAACTTCTTGGAGAGGACGTCCTGGAGCGCCCTCAGCTTGTCGTAGACTGTCCGTGCCATGATTTCCCTTCCCCTTAGTGTTCCAGATAGTCCTTCAGACGGCGGCTGCGCGTCGGGTGGCGAAGGCGCCGCAGGGCCTTCGCTTCGATCTGGCGGATCCGCTCGCGAGTCACGTTAAAGTAGAGGCCGACCTCCTCGAGTGTCAAGGAATACCCGTCCTCCAGCCCGAAGCGCATCTTCAGCACCTCCTGCTCCCGCGGCGGGAGGGTCGTGAGGACGGAGTCCAGCTGCTCCTGGAGCAGGCGGAACGCGGTCATATTGGAGGGGCTTTCCACTTCCTTGTCCTCGATGAAGTCTCCCAGGAGGCTGTCCTCTTCCTCACCGATGGGGGTCTCGAGGGAAATGGGCTCCCGCGCCACGCTCTTGACGGCCTTCACCCGCCCGGTCGCCCACCCGAGCTTCTCCGCGATCTCGTCATCCGTGGGCTCGCGGCCGAGAACCTGCATGAGCTGCCGTGACTCCCGCATGACCTTGTTGATCTGCTCGATCATGTGCACCGGCACGCGGATGGTGCGCGCCTGGTCGGAGATGGAGCGCGTGATGGCCTGGCGGATCCACCAGGTGGCGTACGTGCTGAACTTGTAGCCCTTGCGGTACTCGAACTTCTCCACCGCCTTGATGAGGCCGATGTTGCCTTCCTGCACGAGATCGAAGAAGTGAAGGCCGCGGTTGGTGTACTTCTTGGCGATGCTCACGACAAGGCGCAGGTTCGCCTTGATGAGACGGTCCTTCGCCTCCTTCATGAGGATGCGGCCCCGCTCGATCTCGTCCGCCATGGCGAGGATGTCCTCACTCTTGTTTTCGAAGACCGTCTCGTACCGCTGCAGCTTCTTCTCGTTTGCCTGGAGGATCCGCATGAGCTCGCGCACGCGCTCGATCCCCATCCCCACGGACTTCTCCAGCCGCTCCTTCTCCGCGCCCAGGCCGAGGCGGCGCAGGAGCGACTTCAGGTCCTTCGGGGAAGCGATGTGGAGACGCTTCTCCACGCGCGCCATCTCCTTCTGGAGAGAGCGGATGCGGCGCGCCACTCCGATGAGGCGCTCCGCGATGGCGGTGATGTCCTCCGGGCGCAGCTCGACCTTTTTCAGGGAGTCCGCGACGTCCCGGCGGATCGTGATGAAGGACTCGTCAAAGATGTCTCCCCCCTCGGATTCCGTCTGGCGCTTCATCTCCATGTAGCGCTTCACGCCTGCGAGGTGGTCCTTGAAAGGCTCCTTGTAAAAAGCCCCGAGCTTGCGCGTTTCCGCGAGGTACTCCGTGGCCTCCTTCTTGGAGAGATTCATGTCGCGCGGATCCTTGGCCGCCGTGGCCCGGAGGCCGAGGCGGAGGAACTCCCGCACGAGGACGCCGGAGTTCTTGATCACGCCCTTGATGATATTCTCTCCCTCTTCCATCCTCTTGGAAAGCTCGACTTCCTGCTCCGCCGTGAGGAGGTTCTCCTTGCCGATCTCCCGGAGGTAGAGACGGATGGGATCGTCGACGGAGGATTCCTTGTCGCTGTAGATCAGCTTCTTGCGGTCCTTGCCCGGCTTCTCTTCCTCCAGGTCGAGACTGATCTCCTCGTCTTCCAGCTTGATGCTGTGCTTCGACAGGAGCGCGATG
>DATKLM010000091.1:0-7014 GCA_035542415.1 Spirochaetia bacterium | reverse complement strand
GGGCATCCCGGCCGGCATCCCCGTGATCGCCGGAGGCCCGGACTATTTCATGTCCATCCTCGGCACCGCTGCAATTGTGCCGGGCCGGGCCTGTGACCGGGCCGGCACGTCTGAAGGCGTGAACCTCTGCTGGTCCGCTCCGGTGAGGGACAATCGCCTGCTCTGTTTTCCTCACATCGCGCATGGCGCTTACAACGTGTCCTCCATGATCTCCTCCTCCGGCTCGGCATTCGACTGGGCGGCAAAGACGCTGGGCCACACCAGGACCGACGTGGAGTCACTTTTCAAGGAAGCGCAGGCCGTTCCCCCCGGCGCTCGGAGACTGCTCTTCCTGCCCTTCCTCGTGCCGGAGCGCTTCCCCATCTGGAGCTCGAACCTGCGCGGGGCGTTCCTTGGCCTCACGCTCGAGCACAGCCGCAAGGAGATGATGCGCGCGGTGGTGGAATCCACGGCATTTGCCGTGCGCACGGTGCTGGCCGCCATGGAGGCCAACGGTTGTCAGGTCAGCGACCTTCGCGTCAGCGGCGGCCCTTCCCGCCAGCCGCTGTGGTGCCAGATTCGGGCAGATATCACGGGAAAGAAAGTCCTCCTGCCCGAGCAGGAGGACTCCGACCTCGTCGGAAACGCCAGCGTGGGATTCTACGGTCTCGATGAATACGAGACGCTTCCCGAGGCATGTGAAGCAATGGTGAGGTTCCAGAAGACCTTCTACCCCAATCCCGACACGCGGGAAACCTACGACGAGCTTTTCGGCGTGTTCGCGGCGGCGTGCAAGGATCTGGGAGAGTCCCTGAAGGGATTGTAGCGGCGCTCAGTTCTCCGCGCCGCAGGGGCATCCCTGGGGGAGCGGGCCGGCGGGACTCTTGTCTGCGGCGCCGGGGTAAGGAACGCCCGGGGCGTTGTTGCGGGTCAGGAGAGTGAGGCCCGCCTGCTTCCAGCCTTTCATCCCGCCTTCCAGCATGGACACGTTGGTGAATCCAAGCTTCAGCAGGTCCTGAACGGCGATCTTCGCCATGGTGTTCGTCAGGCAGTAGACCACGATCTTTGCGTCTTTCTCTTTCGGGTATTCCGCCGCCCGGGACACTGTCTCGTTATACGGGATGAAGGCATCTGTCTGCGGGATCTCGCCGGCGTACGGGACATGGACGTTCACGAGGAAGAAGTCCTTTGCCTTCAGCATCTGCTCCAGCTCCGCGGAGGACAGGAGCCGGGCGTCAGCGCTCGCGGACAACGCCGCAAGAAGCAGGGCAGCGACAAGAATGTGCACGGCGCGAACAGGGCGTTTGATGGGTCCATCATAGCGGCGCGCCGGGTTGAGCGCAAGTTCCCTGCGGCATGGCGCAAAGCTATATTATGAGCATGTCAAAGCCCCGGCTGAGGATGCGCCTGCTGGGAGGATTCGCCGTCTGGATCGGGGAACGTGAAATCCCCGAGGCCGCGTTCGGACGGCGCAAGGCCCGAAGCCTCCTCAAGCTGCTGGCGCTCCAGCCCGGGTACAAGCTGCACCGTGACCAGGTCATGGAGCTGCTGTGGCCCGGTCTTGGCGGATCCGCTGCCGCCGCACAGCTGTACAAGACGATCCATCACGTTCGCCAGGCGTTCGGGGATGCGGAACCCGAAGTTTCCCCTGAGTCGCTCCTTCAGCTTCGGGACGAGGTTGTGTCCCTGGCAGCGCCGGGGGGCGTGCACACGGACATCGATGTTTTCGAAAGGCTTGGCCGTGAGGCCCGACGGCTGTGGAGCGTCGGGATGCTGCAGAGGGCCATTTCGAGCTGTGGCGGTGACCTTCTCCCGGCCGACTTGTACGAGGACTGGACGGCACAGCGCCGCGATTCGTTGCGCCAGCTCTCCATGGAACTGCTCCTGGAGCTGGGGGAGGCGCACCTGGGCGCCGGGCAGCTGGCCGAGGCAGCGGACGCCTTCCGCCAGGCCCTGGTACGCGACGAGGCAACAGAGGCTGCACATCGCGGCCTGATGCGCGTGTACGCGGCCCAGGGAAATCGGACACGCGCCCTGCGCCAGTTCCAACGCTGCGCGGAAGCGTTGGAGAGGGAACTGGACGTGGCGCCTGACGAGGAAACGGCCCGCCTTCATCGCCAGATCGCCAGCGGGGAAGGCATTCCGGTCAGGCGCGCGAGGGCCGTACCCGTCCCTGAACCGGGACTTCCCGGCCCCCTGGCGGGCCGGGAAGGCGAGACGCGGGAAATCGCCGGCCTGCTCATTCGTTTGAGCCGCGGGGAGGGGGCTGCCCTGGGAATCGAGGGGACAGCGGGAATCGGCAAGACCCGCATGGCCCAGCAGATCGTGCAGCTCGCGCGACAGGCCGGGTGCCGCGTCCTGTTCGGAGCCGCCCACCAGGAAGAAGGCAGATCCGCATACGCGCCTTTCGTGGAAGCGCTCCGCATGGCCCTTCGCTCGGAAAGCGGCCACGTCGACCTGATTCCGGCAGAGCTGGCAGTCTCCATCCCGGAGATCGCGCCGTCCGCGCCTCCTGCCCCCGCTGCCGATCGACGCGCCGCGCAGGCCGAACTGTTCGCCGGCGTGCTGCGCTTCCTCACCGCGGAGGGGCGCACGGCGCCCGTGGTCCTGATCCTGGACGACCTGCACATCGCGGACGAAGGCTCGTTCCAGTTGTATCACTATCTTGCCCGCCAGGCGTCGCAGCTTCCCCTGCTCCTCGTCGGAACGTGGCGGGGAGAGCCGGACATTCCCCCGGCCCTGGTGTCGGCTGCGGCCAGCCTGCAGAGGCAGGATGTTCTGCACCGTCTGGTTCTCACTCCCCTCTCGGAGCTCGAGTCCCGGGACCTTCTCCAGCAGGCCCTGGGGCCGGGGGAGGTCGACGCAGGACTGGCGCGGGAAGTGCACCGCCTCTCGGGGGGGAACCCCCTCCTGGCCAGCGAGGCGATCCGGCAGATGATTTCCTCAGATCGCGTCGCCCTGGTGCGCGCGAAATGGCGCAAGACCGGCCGCGAGCCCCTCCCGATTCCCCCGTCCCTGCACACCTTCGTTGCGGAGCGGCTGGCGCGCCTTTCGCCGGCCGCGGCGCACCTGGTCAACCTGGCCGCGGTGATCGGCCACGACATTCCATTTCCGGTTCTCGAGCTGAGCTTCGAGCCGCCACCGAAGGTGGATTTGCCGTCCACGGCGCCTCTTCTCGACCTGCTGGATGAAGCACTGGCAGCACGGCTTCTGGAGGAGCGCGGCCTGAGCTACGGATTCCCCCACCCCCTGTTCAGGGATGTTCTCTACGGGCAGATGTCGGAAGCGCGCCGCAAGGACCTCCACGGGCTGATCGCCCGAACGCTGGAGACGCTGCACAAGGACGATCCGGCGATCCCGGTCGAAGCCATCGCGGATCACGCTCTCCGCGCGGGAGACACCGTCCGCGCGCTGGCGTATCTCATGGAGGCCGGAGACCGCGCGGAGGCGGTCTATGATCACGCCGAGGCGCTCCGTCGGTTCGGAGAGGCGCTTTCCCTGCTCGGCGGGCCTCTCTCCGCGGAGCTGCGCCAGAGGCGGGCGGAGGTGGAGGAGCGCATCGGTGACGCCCATCGGGCAATCGGGGAGCTGGTCCCCGGCCTCGCTGCCTACCGGCAGGCCCTGGCGACCCTTTCCGAGGCGCATGCCTCTCCAGCGCGTGAGGCGCAGGCGACGCTGCATCGAAAAATAGCGACGAGCGCGATCCTTACCATCGACATGGTGACGGCAGCGGAGCACCTTGCCCGGGCGCGTGAGATGACTGCACCCGGCTCGCTCGACGAAGCGCGCCTTCTCGTCGCCGAGGCTCTCTACGACTGGCATCGCAACGAGCTCACCGGGGCGGTTGAGCACGCGTCGCGCGCGCTGGAGATTGCGGAGGCAGCCGAGGCCCCGGTCGAGGTGTCGCAGGCATGCGAGATGCTCGCCCTCTCCTATCTGCCCCTGGGGGAGTGGGAACAGGGGATGAAGTATGAGCTTCGACGAAACGTGACCGGCTGGTCCCCCGAGGTGGCCGTGGCAATCGACGGCCACCTCTGCCTCTGGGAATACCACATGGGCGGTGAAGAGCCGTATCGCCAGGCGGAGGAGTTCATCACCGCCGTCGTAAAGCAAGCCGCGACCGTTGGTGATCTGCGGTGCGTCGCGGTTTGTCATTACGCCCTGGGAAGCATGGACTTCTTCCGCGGCCGTCTCAGGCAGGCGGACGAGCACCTGACCCGGGCTCTTGCCCTTCATGGACGCATCGGTTCGCCCGCCGGTGCCGCGTATACGCTGGCCCGCAAGATTTCCCTCCGCACCGCCAGCGGCGACCAGAACTCCGGTTGGGCTTTTCTCCAGCAAGGGGTTGAAGCGGCCGAGCAGGCAGTGGTGCGCGACCACTGCCTCCAGCGACTCTACGGGGCGGGGATCCGCAACAGACTGGAGGCCGGGGACATGGCGAACGCCGCGGAGCTGGTTCGCCAGGCCGAGGAGTCCGAGACTCGCAACGGGGTGTGTCCCTCCTGCAGCGCCGAGTTGTTTCCGGCCGTTGCCTCTTTCCACCTGGCCTCGAAAGACATCCGGAGGGCTGAGCAGTACGCGGAAAAGGCCCGCGCCCTCGCCGAGGCAGGGCACAACGAAAGCGGAGAGGCTGAGTCGCTTCGAGTCCAGGGGGAAGTCCAGGCTGCAAAAGGAGATCTTCTGCGCGCCGAGCAGTGCTTCCAGCAGGCAGCGACGATGTTCCGCAGGCTCGGCCGGCCGTATGACCTGGGGATGACGCTGCGGGCCTGGGGCCGGCTTCCCCTGACCGGGGATCCGGATCACTTGAAGCCCATCCGGCGTGAAGCACGGGAAATCCTGAAAGTACTGCGCACGTCCTGAATCCGCGGGAAGATCACGGGAAGATTTCTGGAAGAGTCGTTTGCGACACTGTCCTCGGGAACGGAGACGGGGCGGGCTCGGGCGCCACGCCGTGCCGCCAGTTCCGTGGAAGGAGGACTGTCATGGATCTACCGATGGCACAGGCTCTTCTGGAAATGAAGACCGGGGCGGAGGCCTCCGGATCGACGTGCGCGCTTCTGACGCCTGCCATCAAAGCCAGATTGAAGGAGCTTGAGTCGGGCCAGGTGCTCGAAGTGCGCGTCGATGATGCGACTGCCCGGGAAGACATTGCGGCCTGGTGCCGTCTCTCGGGGAACGAGCTTCTGGCGATGGTTGATGAGGGGCACCAGGGATTGCGCTTCTTTGTGAGGAGGAAATAGCTATGCCTCGTTTGCTTGTCAATTGCACGCACGGCCGGGAAGACCCGGAGAAGGCCACGCTGCCGTTTGTCGTGGGGAATGTCGCGGCGTCCGCGGACCAGGAGACCGTGGTTCTCCTGACGGTGGAGGGCGTGTGGAACGCCACCAGGGGGTACGCCGACAAGGTCTGCAAGGAAGGCTTCCAGCCCCTGAGGGAGGTCATGCAGTCGTTCATCGCCAACGGCGGACAGATCTGGGCCTGCGGCGCCTGCGCAAAGCCGCGCGGAATCTCGGAGACCGACATGGTGCCGGGCGCGAAGATCGTCTCCGCGGCCAGCGTGGTGGAATGGCTGGCGGCGGGTGCGTCGTCGCTCAGCTTCTAGAGTCATCGGAGGGACGTATGAACGGCGAGGACATCGGAACGAGCTTCGTCCAGGCACTGTCGGGACGGGACTGGGGCGGCCTTGCAGGTCTCTTCCAGCCTTCTATTCAATTCCGAGCGCTGGTGCCTTCCGGCCTCCGCGAGGCATCCAGCGATGTCGATGCGTCAGGCCACTTTCAGCAATGGTTCGGCAAGGCAGCCGCGGTCGAGCTGGTGGACTTCACCGTCGGTGCGATGCTGGACAGAATTCACGTCTCGTACCGGCTTCGGGTGCAGAAGGACCGCTGGTACGGAATCGAGCAGCAGACCTTCTGCGTGGTCAACGGAGACCGGATCGAGAGGATGGACCTGCTCTGCTCGGGGTTCCGGCCGGAGCTATAGGAAATTGAAGCGGCGGGGCAGGCCATGCCCCGCCGCGCCATTTCTACGGCGCCGAGTTTCCGTCTTCACGTGCCTCTGTCGTCGACGCTTCTTCCTTGATTTCCTCCTGTATCGCCGGCGGGAAGAATTCCAGGAGCTCCTTCCCGCTGACGCTCTTGAGCGCGTCCGCGGCTTTCTGCCCGCCCTTGATTGCATTCAAGAGCTTCGGGAGGTCGACCCTGCCTGTCAGAATGTTGTGAACCACGGCAAAAGCTGTCTCGTAGAAGGTATGCTGAAACTTGTACTTCCTGTACATCCTTCCGGAAACAAAGTCATCGAAATGCTTCTTCCAGAAAGCCACCCCGTGATCTGGGACGTGTAGTAGGGCTCAGTTCGTTTTCCCGGGTGCTTCCTGAGGTACGCGTTTATTCTCTTCCAGTTCAGGTAGGGTATTCCATTTTCCTTGATGAGGTACGTTCCTGCTCCAGATCTGCTTCCTGCCTTTTTCATTCCCAACCACCCAGACCTTGCCACTCGGGCACGGCAGGATGCGCTTAGATAATTCGGGGCGCGGGCGTCATGGAGATCACGTGGGCGGGCGCCTCCCTGAGAGGTTCTGAGAGCCGCACCAGGATGTCCCTGCCTTCCTGGAACCACGCGGCGTAGCCGAGGGATCCGAACACGCGGAGGCTCGCGTGCGGAGCAAGCCGCAGAGACGGCAGCAGAAACGCGCGGCCTGCCGGCGTGCCCAGGAGGATGGCGTACAGCGTCATACCCTTTCGGGTGTAGCGCACTTCGATGCCGTCATCCGTGACCGCCTCGGCGACCTCCCACCGCCGGGTCCGGTAGATGGCCTCTCCGTTGCGCTTCAGCCAGTCACCCAGGCCTCGAAGCCGCTCAGCAACCGGTGGCGGCAGGGCGCCGTCAGCACCCGGCCCCACGCCGAGGAGAAGGTTGCCGCCGCGGGCAACCACGTCCACGAGCAGATGCACGAGGCGTGGGACCGTCAGCAGTGACTCATCGCCTTCAGCGGTGTTGCAGCCGATGGAGTTCCCCACCGCCCGCACTTTCTCC
>DATKLM010000090.1:0-6176 GCA_035542415.1 Spirochaetia bacterium | reverse complement strand
AGGAAGTAGACCGGCATTGTCGTCGACAGCGACGGAGGAACCCACATTCCAACGGCTTCGGGGGGGCTCCCGTACCCGACCAGGTCCTTGAAGAAGTCGAAGTCATAGAACGAGAAGCTCTGGGTGGCTGCGGGTACACTGAGCTCGATGATCGACCTGTTCGCCGGATACAGGGAATCAAGGTCAACGAACGACACGAAGGCACCGGTCCTGATAGGAGCGACGATGTACCGCTGGTAGCGGGGATCCGCGTGATAGAGGGTTTGATTTGTCGGCGGCGTTGGCAACGATGAGTACACGTTTGCCGTCAGCTGAGCGAACAGCGACCAGCCGCCCAGTCCGTTGGGCTGAATGAATCCGAGAAGCGGCACGGAGCCGCCGGCATCGGTTGTATAGACGAATCCCCTTGTACAATCCACGCCGGACACCGTCTTGACCGGATAGAAGACCGGGTTCGACGACAGCGATCCGGGGGCCGTGCTCTGAAACGGTCCGATCTCCGACTCCTTGGTCATCCTGCCGAGAATGACCGCCGCTGAGCTGTAGTCCAGGTTGAACGGCGGCGCACACGACACGAGAAGCGCAAGCGCCGCAATGACCGGGATGGATTTCTTCATAGCAGCCACCGGATGCCGAAGCGCGCGTTCAGAAGATTGATCGCGCCAAAGGAAAGAGGGATGAATCCCGGGCTGTTTCCAGAGGAGTAGGAATCCGCAAACAGGTCAGGCAATCCGCTCAGGTACAGCATGGGCACGTACTCGAAGAAGAACCTGCCTCTGCCGGCGATCGGGATTTCGGTCCCGATTCCCAGCAGGACGCCGCCGGGAGAAAGAGCGTCAACGCGGACGGGGTAGTTCGGGATGAAGACGACACGGCAGAAGCCTCCGAGCGTCGCATACACGCGGAACCAGGCATCGACGGGCATCAGGTACCAGCCGACCTGGAGGTTGACGTGCAGGAGAGGGAAGCTGTACGCGGCCGAGTCATTGCCGACGGAGAGCCCCAGGAGGAAGCTCGTCACGCCGAACTTCACGAACGCCGTGTCGGGGACGAAGAAGACTCCCACCTCGCCGTCCATGAAGAACGCGTTGAAGAATCCGGTGTCCGCGGACAGGATGGCCGAGGGCCTCTGGGCGATCTGCAGGTCAAGATCCGCATCGACGTACACTTCCTTCTCCGCCGGTTCGTAGCCGTACAATACGGCGCGCAGGCGGTACGACGATGGGGCTTCCAGGTTCGCTGTTGCAACGCCGTAGCTGTCTGCCGCCAGGGGCCCGCCGGGGAGACCGCTGACGCGCGTGCCGGGAAGCACGTGGATGGTGAGAGCGGCCGTCCGCCTCTCGACTCTCGGGAGGTTGATCGCCGGGCCGGCACGATAGGCGTCCCGTACCAGGGGAACGACGTCATCCCAGTGCTCCGAGGCGGCTTCGAGCGCCGTCATCTCCCCGTCACGAGTGAAGCTCCTGTCCAGAACCATGGTTTGCGCCCCGAGATCCCAGGAAAGCGCGCGGAGCGTGGGCGCGCGCCGGTCCCCCGAGATGCTGACGAGGAGCCATGCATCGGCCCCCAGCCGTAGCGCTTCACCGTTTCTGGCCTCTGCCAGGGATGGAAAAGCCGCCGCACCGTATTCGACGACTTGAATTCCGGAGACCGCCTCCCGGAGGGAAAGCGCAAGGGACTTGGCAAGGATGGCCGTCTCCCCGGTCGTGTACCCCGCGGCCGGGGAAGCCTCCACGGCGACGAGCAGCCGCCGAGGCTGCTGTGCCGGTTCTCCGGCCTGCTGGGCAAAGCAGGCCGCTGTCAGGAGCAGGAGCAGAAAAGCGCAAGGCGCCGCGCGCATCTCTACCGCCCCCACCACGCGGAGATCTTTCTCACCATCCGCGTCGTCCGGTTGTACTCGTAGTACCAGCCTCCGGCGTTCCGCGTGGCGATCTGGATGTCCGTGTCTTCCGTGTAGCGCAGGGAGTACGGAAGAGTGTTGCCGGCCATGTCGAGCCTGATGAACGTGCCGCCCTGCCCGTTGGGCTCCTTCTGGAACTTGATGTAGCCGTTCTGCGTATAGGCGATGAGGCGGTTGTCAGCTCGATACGTCTGCAGCGGCGGATAGTTGGTCTGGAGGTCGGGCGAGAATGCGAGACCTCCCAGGAGCTGGCTCTTCGGAAAGGTGAAGCAGTAGTCCTGTGCCGAGTTGTTTTCCTCGAAGATGAGCACGACGTCCGCCAGCGAGGGATCATCATAGGCGCCGATGAGATTGAAACTGGCAGCAGCGTTCGTGCTGAGGGGATACGGGTAGTAGTTGTTGAAAACGGCCCAGACGGCGCTATAACCATAGTAGGACAGCGTGTTTCCGCTGATGTTGAATCCGGCATAATTGTCCGTGCCGTCTGTCACGCAGAATGCACCGGGCTCGGGCGACGTCGTGAACGTGACGGGTGACGAGAGCCCCATTGCCGTGACGGACCAATGCAAGCCTTGAATTGACACGTCGCCGGCCGTTCCGCGGATTGCGCCGGCGCTGCTGAACGAGGCTCCGAAATTGATGAGATCCTGCAGGCTGAACGTCTGCAGCACGTGCAGATCCTTGTCCATCACGATGAGATGCGCACCATCGTAGGGCAGCTGCGTCGCAAGAAAGACAAGGTCGATGCTCCCCGCGGTCACGGCGCTGAGCGTGAATGTCCTGGCGAACGATGCGGGGATTTCCGCGGACAGATCCCTCTGGGCGGCAAGCTGGGACGCCGTGGCCGGGAACGTCGACAGCGTAAAAAAGTCGCATGTCCCCAGGAGTCCCAGGGCGGCGGCCAGTGCCAGCACGCGGAAAACTCGGGACGCTACCATTTGTAGATCGCCCCCAGCGTCACCGGCGCAAACACTCCGCCCGGCATGAGCACGCTCGTGCCCAGGAGGTTGGGGCTGAACATGCCCAGGGCCATCTTCATCTCCGGCCGAAGGAATATGGACACCCTCCCGAGGTTCAGCTCGCCCCAGATGCTGATGATGTTCAGGTACGCATCGAAGTAGCTGGACGGGTCAGTGCGCGGAAGCAGGGAGTAGATGAGGCCGATTCCCGTAGATGCCCCGAACCGGACCAGGGAGTCCGGCGCGAAGAAGAGGTAGGTGCCGAGCGATGCCTCCGTGTCGAGGTGATAGAGCCAGTTCCCCCACGCGGAGGCCGGCGCCTGCCCGTACGGATAGAGAGAAAACGAGGCAAACGAGAAGTCCGGAACGAAGTACAGGCGGACTGCCCCCCCGGCTCCGATGAGCTGCCCGAACGTCCAGTCCGCTTCGATGGACAATAACGAAGACCGGGCAAGCGGGGACAACGAAACCACGGGCGCCGCGCGCACTCTCTGCCAGGCAGTGTGGTAGCCGGCCAGCCGCTTCTCAACCAGAAGCGGCTCTCCCGCCTTTATTCCGGCAGCGGGGAAGACGAGCTTCCCGCTGTCGATCTTCCCCGCGCTCCTGCCATCCGACAGAAGGATTTCCATTCCCTCCTGCGGCCCCGTGAACGTCAGGGCGGCGAGAAGCACCTCGCGCGGCGCCGGCTTCCCGCTGTGAGCAACGGGGAGCAGGTCCAGGCGGGAGAGGGCCCCGCGGATCTCGGCGTGAAGCGCGCTGTAGACGCCCAGGTTGTATCGCCACGTTCTCATGAACCCCGCGGCGAAGTCGCCGCTTCGGGTGTCATAGAAGGAAACGGAGACGAGGATCCGGTCCTGCTGGACGGAATAGAAGCTCGTCACGGCGAGATCCGCGCCTGCCGAGCCGGCAACCCGGACCGCCGTGGCGGGATCCAGGAAGTCCCGCGGCGACAGTGACGCGTTGCCCGGCGCCTTCCGCCACTGGTCTTCCGTCAGGAGCTGGAACCGGGCGCCGGCGAGCTCGGCGCTGAGCGCGGAAAACATGCTTCGGGACCGGTCGGCCCCTTCGCCGGACCCGCCGGCGGGAGCATCAGCCGGACCGTTCGACGCGGAGAGATCCACGACCGGGAAAACGCACACCTCGCGCCCCGCCGAAGAGGCCGCTTGGGCCGCGGATGCCTCCTGCGCCGGGGAGGCATCCTGCGCGGAGGCGAAGGAGGCTGCGAGCGTGAAGATGATCATCGCGTGGACGATGGACTTCGGTGCGGGCATTGCGGTGATGACGCAACAAGTATAGTGCATTTTGAACATATGCGCGAGTGATATTGCGCTCACTCTTCTTGCCATGGGCCATGCGATACACTACACTCCTCCCTAGGATATATGTCCGCGCAGGATCTGCTCTCCCTTCTGCGCAGCTTCGCGCTGCGCACCAAGTCAGCGACGGTCGATCTGCGCCAGTTCATCGCCTCGCTCCCCAAGGGCGAGATGACCCCGGCCGAGATGGGAAGCGAGCTGAGCGCGCTCGCGAAAAAGGGGAAGCTTCTCCTCTCCGCCTCGGAAGGCAAGATCCGCGCTGTGTCCTTTCCCGACTTCTCCTCCGTCTCTCTCCTGGAAGAATACAAGCAGATCACCGTGGAGCCGGACCGGCCGTTTCCCGGTCCGGACAACATGCCGGTGAAGGTCCCGGATGACCAGCTTGCCACCGTGGATGTGAAGGACGAGTTTGCCTCCCTGCTCGACCAGGTGGAATACGGCGGCAAGGGAATCATCAAGATCGTTTTCCCCGAGGGGGTGAAGCCGGTGGTGGTTCCGCGGGAGATCATCGGCTCCGTGCTCATCGAGGCGGCTGCCGCCAAGATCTCGCGCTATCTCCAGGACCCGAAGAACGCTTCCTATGCGGACTCCAAGCTGGGAGGGGCGCTGCGAGGAAACGAGCTCGTCCTCCGCCAGGCCCTGGAAGACGCCACGACGCGGCCGCGGAAGACCGCGTCTCTCGTGCTCTCACCGAGCGACTTCCAGTTCCGCTTCTGGACACACCTCTCCAACCTCATCCTGCAAGATGTGCGGGGCAAGGAGGAGAAGACGGAGACCGACCAGGGCATCTGCCAGTCCGCGTTCATCCTTGCCTACACCGTCTTCCACATGAAGGGGGCCTCGCAGAGGGAGCAGGAGAAGGCGTCCGACCTGAAGCTGCTGGACGCCCGCATCCGCAAGCCGCCCTACGTCTTCGGCTACCAGGACCTCTACGACCTGAAGGACGACAAGGGCTCCACGTTCTCCTCCAAGCACTCGCGGGAGTTCATCAACGACTTTCTCCGCGAGAAGACGAGGCGCTCGGGAAACGAGGACCTTCCGCACCTCATCCGCGTTCATGCTCCGCTGCAGAACAAGGACTACTTCATCCAGAAGGACTACCTCGTGACGGTGTTCCTCAAGAAGCTCGCCGAGGCGTCCGACGAGCTGCGGGCCCGCTATCTCGACGCGTGGGCTGCGACATTGAGGGCAGACTCGTACCCGTCCGTGGCGAGAAATGATGCCTCCTTCCGGCGCGACGTCGAGGTGCGCGTGAAGGAGGATTTCCCGCTGCTCTCCGCGCTGTCAAATGGCTCGGTATTGTTTCTGGCCTCAGCGCTTCCCGGCACGAGTGAAGCCGCGAAAGCCCAGATGGCCCGCTGCTTCTCCGTGGAGAGCATCCTGCGGCCCTTCGACGAGCTGCTCGGCCTTTCCCGGCAGCAGCTTCTCAAGGATGTGCGCATCTACCTGCCGTTCTGGCAGACGATGCCCCTCATCAGCGGCATCGTGCGCTTCCTTCGCAGGCTCGGCAGAAGGCGGAAGCAGAGGGAAGGAGAAGAGGCCCCGGCGCCGGCGGCCGCCAGCGCGCGCGTGGTCCTGGGGAGACCGGCCCCGTCTTCCGAACCGGCACCCGCCCCCGCGGCCGCGCCGACCAGCAAGGGCCAGAAGACGAACCTCATCCAGTACAAGCGCAGCATCCAGGCTCTCCTGTCTCACTACGTGCCGCAGGGGAAGAACGTGGATGCCACGCTGGAGGAGCTCGCCGAGAAGTGGAACCCGCTCTACGACACGAGGGAGAAGAGAAATCTCGTGGAGGACGTCAACGCGCTCGTGCGGGATTTTCTGCGCCCCGTGCGGCGGTCCTTCCTGTCGCGTCCGCCGGACGTTGCGCGCATCCATGCCCTGGCGGAGCAGCTGTCGGAGAGCAAGAGCCTTGCCAAGATCAAGAAGCGGGACATCCTTCGAAACTACATCGAGCTGTACATGGTGCGCAGCCTGGAAGTCAAATCACTGTAGGAATTC
>DATKLM010000089.1:0-18331 GCA_035542415.1 Spirochaetia bacterium | reverse complement strand
GCACGGTGACGGTCACCCAGCCCGCGGTGGGACCAGTGAAGTGCAGTGCAGGAGCGGCAACGTCCCCCGCGGGCCCTATGCTGACGATCCTTGGGGGATCCTCAGGGTCGACAACGCCGTTCCCGTTCCTGTCCTCGGAGTCAAGCCTGCCGTTTCCCTGAAGCTTTGGCCCGGCACCAACCTTCAGAACGGGGCTGCCGTACGCCATGTTGCCATCGTTGAACGAGAAGCCCGTGTCGGCAGCGGAGAGCTCGGCCTTGGGACTTGTGGGGAACGTGCCGTCCAGATCCTCGGAGTTGCTCCCAAGCTGGAGATAGACGTCCGTGCTCGCGGTCACATTCAGGACTTCAAGCCTTATCGTGACGGCCCTCGCCGTCGAAAGGTCGACATTGCTGCCGGGCGAGACCGGAATCTGCGCCCCGACCCACTCCCCGGCGTTGAGGCCGTACTCGAAGACGAGACTTTGGCCTATCGTGTTGCCGGACGAGCTCCCCGCCACGTTGTATGGTCCCATTCGGGACCCGTTTGCGATGGGCAGCGGAGCGGGCGCATCCGGCCAATTGATGGGCTGCAGCGTGAAAGAGCCGAGGGCTCCATACTGGCGGTAGTCGCGGTAGTACAGCCATCCCCGTTTGTCTTGGGTCAACCCGCCGAGAGCCGGCACTGTGCTGGAATATGCCGCGGAATCCGGAGCGCTGGACGGGTACGCATTGTCCTCCGAGAGGTCGACAAGGATGGAATGTCCTTCCATCCCGAACAGCCTGAGGATTCCCGTGGTATCGGGGTCCGTGTACGCCACCGCTCCCTGGGCCGACCAAGCGTAGTTCTTCCCTTTTCCCTCCATCCCGACCGCGGCGATCATGGTGCCGGACTTCGAGTACGCCTCCTGCGAAAAGCTCCACGGATCGGCATTCCAGCGGATCCCGGCGGAAAGAGTGAGCGCGAGGTCGTCCCTGATGGCGATCCGGTCCTGCCACGCCAGCAGGATGTCGCCGCCGGAAAGTCCCTGCTCCGCCTTGCGATAGGTAATCTCCACGCGGTCGGTCGGCTGAATGGGCACCGCGAAAGTCACGGTTCCTGATGTGGCGTCAGCCTGGAATCTCGTTTCGGTTATCCCGTTCACGGTGGCCTGGACCGATCCCGGCACGATGTTCGGCTCCAGGGTGAACGCCGTGATCGGAGAGACGAACTGCACGTGCATGTCGTAGGCGAATGAGCCGGCAAGCGAATCACGGTTGGGACCGTACAGGAGGCCTGAGGGATCCTGTGCGTAGAAAGGAAAGAAGTTCCTCAGGTTTTGTCTCAGCCCGGCGCTCTGCAGGACCATGTACCGATTCTCTCCGACAACCGTCTGAAAAACGAAACCGCTGGGGATGGACGCGTTCGTCGCCGTGGCCTCGAAGGAGATGGCGATCTTGGAGATGTCCGCCGGCGGCGTGGAGGCGAAGGCATATGAGTTGTCGATCTCGAACGGTGATTCGTCACCCGGCTGCCAGATGAGGAGGCCGTTTCCGACTCCCGCAAGGGTGATCTCCCGGGTCGTGTCGAAGCGCTGGCCCAGGTAGGTGTTGCCTGCGCCCCAGCCGAACGTCGTCATGGGGCTGCTGAATTTGGGAGTTCCGTTGGTCATGTCACGCGGGATGGCGTCGGTTACCGCATTCACTCCCACCGGGGTCCCTCCCCCAACCGTGTAGTAGACCACCACCCTTCCCTTCACCGGGTTCTTGAACGAGACGAGACCATTCGTGGTGTCGATCGTCACGTCATTCAGCGTGGCCAGCCGATAGTTGCCGGCAAACGGGGTTCCCGTCTGCTGCGTGTAGTTGCCGGCCACGGTACCGTTCGGATCCTCAAGGTACACGACGAGGCTGCCGGCATCGATATTCGTATCGGGGAGGAAGAAGTATCGGCCCTTCATGTACGTCTCGAGACCCACATGCTGCTCGATCAGCTCGTTCTTCCCGACGAACGTCTTGTGCCGGCTTGCCGTGGAGTCCCAACGAAGGAGCACGTCGTTGGTCGAAGGGCCTGTGACGAACTCCGCGGACGCTCCGATCGAGCTCGTCGGCTGGGCCGGAACCTGGAGAAACGGCGATGGAGGAAGCGTGATGCCGGCGTTCCCGATCACGACGGACCGGATAACCTCATCCGGGTCCCCCCGGTACCCCATCCGGATGGTGTTGGTCTGCACGCCGCTCAGCACCGAGACATCGAGAAAGTACTTTCTCATCAACAAGAGCGAAATGGTCAGGTCGGGCGCCTGCGTAAAAACGAAGCCGGGGGCGAGCCCGGGAAACGCATCCAGGCCCTGGACCGGGGCGCCGGGGACGAAGAGGAGCCCGGTCGTGAACGTGAGCGTTGAGTTCCAGGAGCCCAGGAGGTTCAGGTCCACGTCCGCGCTTCCCAGCTTGGTGGCGAAGATCGTCGTCGGGGCTTCCGGCTGGGGCAGAGAGATGGTCTGGGCATACGCCGATGCAGCGGCGATGAGCGCCAGGGCAAAAACGGAGGCGGTCAGGACGCTGGATCGGATCACGGTCCCGGCATTATTCACCGGAAACCCCGTTCATGCAAAGGCTTGCCGACACCGAAAATGAGTAAAGTGGACTCTCCCAGCGAGACAACGGCGCGCTTCGTCGCACGCATGTTCGAGATGCCCGCGCTCCGCTCCCTTCCCGCGCTCCAGAGGGAGGAGCAGGCCCTGCAGTTCCTGCGGGCAAATGGCCAGCAGCTGCAGCCGCTCCTGGCCTCGATGGGACTGGGCACCGCCTCGGACTGGCGCGCGACGGCCGACGTCCTTTCGCGCGAGATGAAAACATATGCGGACAAGCTCCTCGAGGCGGAACTGGCCCGGGCCGTCGATCGTCGGATCAGCCTGGCCTTCTATCCCGTGCTGGCAGGCGGCCGGCAGGCGCCACCGAACGTCCGGGAAGAACTGGCTGCGCTGTGCCGGAAGATCTCGGCCCACCCGGTGGCCCGCAGGGCTCTCTCCGGGTCCCTTGCCGCGGTTCTTTCCGACCTCACCGACAAGTATATCCCCCCTGCCTGGGAGAGCAGGAAATACATCCACGGAGAGGTGACGCGGGTCCAACGCCTGGCGTTGGACAGTGAGCAGTGCTCCGATCTGCTGCGCGTTCTCATTCTCCTGAGACCGGCAGCCTACCTGCAGATTGCCCCCGGGCCCGAGCCAACCCGGGACAGCGGCTTCACTCCCGTCCCCGAGCAGGCCCTCCAGCGCGCCCTCCCCGGCCTGTCCGCCCAGGTCGCCTCCCTGCCGGCCGCAGTCGTGCGCCTGGCGCTTCGAAGCGTGCTCCCCTTTCCGGCGGCGGACAACCTGGAGGCGACATCGCGCCTGGCAGCCATCTTCACGCACCGGGGCCGCAGCCTGGCTCCCTCCCTCGTCGTGGATCGCGGGGCCGACACGCCCGACAAGAGCTGGTTCAACGTGGCGCGCCGCAACGCCCGGTGGCACGGTCTTGACCCGAGGATGCTCGACGAGCTGTATACGATCGCCGCTGAGCACGGTTGGTAGGAGATCCCATGAAAAGGATCGCGGACATTCTTGAGTCGATCGTCGTCGGCGTTATCCTCGCCGCGCTCGTGCACACGTTCCTGGAGGACTGCTCCATACTCGCCGGGTGGACCGTCGCGGCGCGGCGCTGGATCATCTGGGCGGGGCTCGGCATCGACATCTTTTTCACCATCGAGTTCCTCACCCGTCTCTACGTGGCGCTGACGAGAGGCGAAGCGGCGGACTACATCTTCCGGCAGAGGGGATGGATCGACTTTCTCGCCTCGGTCCCGCTGCTCGTGTTCAACTCCCTTCCCGGGGTCCTGGCGCTCCTCGCGGGGGCCGGCCTGGCCACCGGCATGGGCAGCTTCCTCAACGTTCTGAAAGTGATCAAGGCAGTACGCATTGCACGGATCCTGCGGCTTCTCCGAGTGGTAAAGCTCTTCCGAAGCATCCGCTACGCCCGCTCGCCGCTTGCGCAGAGGCATGTCGCCGCCATCACCACCATCAGCGTGACCGTGCTTGTCGTCACGGTCCTTGCCGGGAGTCTTCTGGCAAACCTCGGCGTCCTGCCGGGCCTGGAGGCATCATTCCAGGACGCCCAGACGGCGAGGGCACGGGCAGTGAGCGCGCCGGGGCTCGATGCAGCCGCGCGGGCGCAGCTCGCACGGCAGACCGGCGGCCTGGACGCCTCATTGCTCGTCGTCCGCCAGGCCGGCGGGAAGGTGCTCTGGACACGCCACGATCAGTCCTACTACGAGAACCACTTCATCCCGGGGGAATACGGATACTACAATCTCAACGGCGTGGAGACTTTCTTCGACGAGCGGCCCATCGCGCGCGCCGCGGCCCGTGAAGGGATCGTGTTCTTCGTCGCCATCCTCCTCAGCGTGCTCGCCTATCTCTTTCTGTACAGCCCTCGCTTCGCGCTGGGGATCTCCGATCCCCTTCACGTCATGAGAAGGGGAATGAAGGAGAGCGGCTACAACCTTGAAGTGAAGATCCCGGCCCGCAGCCCGGAGGACGACGACGTTTTCGAGCTGGCCCGGCTGTACAACAGCGTATTTCTTCCTCTCAAGGACCGGGAATCCGACGCCGGCGAGCAGGCACCCGCTCTCGCCCTTGATGACGTCCGGTCCCTCGTGGAGAAGGGTTGACCCTCATGGTGGTTTCCATGATCCAGCTGCGCATCGAACTTCCCCCCCTGGAGTCGATCAAGGAGAAGCGGAGGATCGTGTCGTCTCTGAAGGAAAAGCTCGCCCAGAAGTTCCGCCTCTCGGTCGCAGAGGTCGACCTCCTGGACTCCCTTCGCTACGCGCAGATCGGGGCCGCGCTGGTCTCCAACTCCAGGCGCTTCGGCGAGTCCGTCATGCACAAGGCGCTTGCGCTCGTGGAACGCACCGTGGAAGGCAGGCTCGAGGACGCGGAGATTTTTTCGGAGACCTACTGAAGCGCGGCCGAAGGCCGCGCTGGGGAGCGAGCCCGAGCGCTCGCGGAAGCCCGCGCTCAGCTTTCTTCAGAGCTCTTGCTCATCTCCAGCAGGTCCATGAGGGCTCCCACGCACTCACGGAAATCCCGCAGGCTGTCCCGCAGCGAGTAGTAATTGAGACCGGAGTAGTAGATCTTGGTGAACACGGAGAAGGTCAGCTCGCTCGCCGTCTGCTGGAGGCTGACGTAGCAGCCGAACTCATAGCAGGTCTTCAGCATCTCCTCCAGCTTCCCCTTCATGAGCTGGGAGAACGACGGCGGGAACGTCAGGGCGTACGCCAGCTCAAGGAACCTGCTCCCCCGCTCGATGAGGACACCGGCCTGGAAGGCGTCGTCATCCTCAAAGGTCGCCGAGTACGCATTGTGTGATCTTTCGTCCTCGACAACGCGGAAGCTGAGCTCGGAAAAGAGCACCGTTACCCGGCGGATCCTTTCCTCCATGAGCTGCGATTTCATTCCCCCTCCTCTGCGCTACCTGCCCTCGGCGAGCCGCCAGGCGAGCTCGTCCGGAAGTCCCGCCGCAATGATCTTGCGCTGGGTTTCCTGCACGCCATAGGCGACCCGAAGGTTCCTGTACACCCGGCGGCTGGTCTCTAATATACCAAAAGAGGCATGAGGATTACCATCCCTCGGCTGTCCCACGGAACCGGGGTTGATGAGATACGTGGCTCCGGCTTCGATCTTCACCCGGTCCGCCCCGCGCAGGATGGACGGGCGCGCCGGGCTAGCGCGCCGCGCTACGACCACGGGATAGTGCGAGTGCCCGTTGAAGCAGAAGCGCACCCCCGGGTGCTCGCGGTCAAGGACCGCGTAGCTCTCCTCGATGGCTTGCGCGTCCACGAGATACCGGTCTTCATCCATGGGGGTCCCGTGGCACAGGAGAATGCCCTCCCCGACGTCCAGCGGCCCGGCCGGAAGACCGCGGATGGCCGCGAGTGTCTCCGCGCTGGCGTTGCGCCGGTTCCAGAGCGCTCCCTCCCGTGCCACGGTATTGAACCAGTCCATCGGCATCAGGCCGGCCACGGCCTTGTCGTGGTTCCCCCGTACGACAGCGTCGCACCGGTCCAGTGCGGCCTTCGTGCACTCGTTCGGGTTCGGCCCATATCCCACGATATCCCCGAGGCAGTACACCGCATCCACGCCGAAGCCGGCAATCGCCGTGAGAACGGCTTCCAGGGCTTCGAGGTTGCTGTGGATGTCGCTGATAATGGCGCACGTCATGGGCGCGCTGCCGGGGCGTCCGATGGCAGGTACTCCCGATTGATGCGCCACGGCGCGCCGTAGATATTCGTCGCCGCGTGCCGGTCCACGCGTGAAACCCTTCCCAGAATCTCCTTCATGAGCACGCGCTGGTTCGACGACGGGTTCGGGCACCGTGCGGCAACCACCGGAAGATTGAGCCGCGCGGCAACCCGCGAGATCTCCGATTCCCGGACCTCGCACAACGGCCTGATGATTGAAAGCTTCCCGCCGAAGAAGTCCTGCACCGGCATCATCGTGGAGAACTCCCCGTGGAAGAAGAGGTTCATGAGAGTGGTGTGAGCGATGTCATCCAGGTGGTGCGCAAGGGCGATCCTCCGGGCCCCGACCCGGGCAGCCTCGTCGAAGAGAATCCTGCGGCGGTTGCGGGAGCAGGTGTAGCAGCTGAACCTCTTGCCGAAGCTCGGCGGCGCGATGGAAGCGGGGATCCTTCGAAACGGGATGCCCAGGTCGGTGTAGAAACGGTCAACCGCGTCCTTCTCCGCCGTTTCCAGCGGGTATTCCCTCCATTCGATCTGGACAGCGAACAGCTCGTAGTCTACCGGCACCCACTTCTTCCTCTCCACGAGCGCCAGGCTCAGAGCCAGGGAATCCTTGCCACCGGAGACGCCGATGAGGACCCGGTCACCGGGGCCGATCATGGAAAACCGGTTGATCCCCCTGCCCGCGTGATGCGCGAAACGTTCCAGAACTTTCGCGTTCGCGGCAGCGGAAAACGTTGCAGCTGAGCTCATTCGTCGAAGAACTCCTTGAGGTCGATCTTTGCAAGCGCGGCGAGCAGCTCCGTATCCCGCGCGGCGCATACGGAGACGAAGCGGATGGATCGCGGCAGGTCGTCACCGCGCAGCCTTCCGAAGACGGAGCGGGCGTCCGCGACTTCCTCGAGCGGCTCTCCCCGCTGTGACGTCTCCAGCACGGGAACGCTGATCTCGAAGGATATACGCTCGGGAACGTCCACGACGATGCTCTCCACGGGCACCGGCTTCCCCGCCACCCGGGAGGCCTCGCGAGCGACGGCCTCCTCCACGGCGAGGCGTTCGCGGAAGTCTTCCATCCTGCGGTGGGATGCAAGCTCGTCGTTGAAGGGGACCCGCCACACCTGCTTGTGAAGCTCCCGGCGGCGTACGTCGCCGATCAGTCGGAACGCCGGAAATCGCGCGGCGGAAAACGTCGCGAAGAACTCTTCGTCGTCGAGGCCGTAGAGATCTTCCCGGGCGATCTCTCCGCGCACGAGCGCGGAGGCCACCGCCTTCTTGATCATGGCCGTGGCGATGCGCACCGTCTTGTGCCAGTACACCGTCTTGTACATCAGGTACTTGGAGAACAGGATATCCTCCAGGGCCGTGATCCCCTTCGTGCTGATGGCAATGCCGCTCTTTCCGTGGGGGAAGATCTGGTCGAGGATGAAATCGACGTCCTGGATGCCGTAGGGAACGCCGCAATAGTAGGCGTCCCGGTTCAGATAGTCCAGCTTGTCCGGGTCCAGAACGCCGGAGAGAATGCCCCGGTAGAACTCGGTGCTCGAGCCGCCCGGGGCAGCCGCGCTCCTGTCGACGATGGCCGCGACCTCGCGAGGATCGATCTCCAGGCTGGTGTTGATCACGGCCGCGAAATCCCCGCGGATCTGGCGGGCCGCCAGGCTCTCATGCGCTTCAACATCGAGGTCCTTCAGGGAATGAGCGAACGGGTAATGACCAATGTCGTGCAGAAGGCAGGCGCAGAGGAACGCTTTGACGCCGGCCAGGGTGATGTCGACTTCCTCGTTCCTCCTCACCAGGCTCGTGATCATCCGCCGAGCGACGTGAAGCACCCCCAGGGAATGGCTGCGGCGCGTATGGGTTGCTCCGGGGTACACGAGGTACGCCGGTCCCAGCTGGCGGATGCGATCCAGTTTCTGGAAAGCCGCCTGCTCCGCCACCTTCAGCAGGGCCCGGGAGAGCGGGATGTGCCTCCACACCGGGTCGCGGACCGGCTCCGTATAGTCGTTCTGCAGATGATCGAGGATCCGCTCTCTCTCACCCATCGCAGCGTCCACAGTAGAACGGCGGGCAGGCCGTGTAAAGCGCCCCCTCGCGCGGACTTCGTCCGCGCTTGCGCTGGACGATTTGCCGGCCTTCTGGTACAAAAGGCTGTGAGAACGTGGATGGCGCCGCTTGCGCTCCTTCTCGCCCTCAGCCTGGTCACGTGCACGAAATCAGGCAAGACGGGCTCCGTCGCGGCGCCTCCGCCCCCGCCACCGGTCCCCGCCCTCGCGCCGGTTCCGTCTGTTCCGGCCGGCGGCACACGCCCGGGCGCCCCGGCGCCAGCGAATCCTTCGAAGACCATCCCGCTCACGCGGGAGCAGTTACCGCCACCACCGGCGGCAGCGAAAAAAGACACTGGCGTTTCCTCGCTCCTCACGCAGGGGAGCAGGGACCAGCGCGCGCTTCCGGAGGACTTCAAGATCGGAGCGCTGGCCGACCCGCTTGCCGGAGACGCGGATACTCAGCAGGCGATGAAGGCGGCAAATGCCTTCCTGGCGATGCTTGCTGCCGGAAAGGCGGATTCGAGCCTTCTCGCCGCAGACGCACAGGCCCGGATCTCGGACTCGATCGCCTTCGCCGTCCAGCACGGGTCCATTCCGAACAGCTGGCGTATCGGGTCGCTCCGCAAGCGGGAGACCGGGGAGATGACCGCTGCGATACGACTTTTGGGACCGGTGGGAACGAGCGAGGGAGAAATCACGCTGGAGCACTCCGCGCGCCAGTGGCTCATCTCCGACTTCCAGATCAGCCTGGGCGCTCTCCAGGTGAAACCCGACAAGCCCCGGGACCGCTTCTTCCCCTCGTCCTACCGGTGGATGCTGGAGGAGTAGCATGGGAACCGAGGTCGGGCGGATCGAGAAGGAGTTCGTCTTCAAGGCGCTGATCGACGAAGCGGCGCCTTGCGACGTTCACGGCGAGCGCCGGGAAGCGCGGTTCCGCTTCGGCGCAGTTACCGACGAACGCCTTGATCTCGTTCCCCTGGAGGGAGAGGTCGGCGGGTTCCAGCCCGGAGAGGAAGTGCGCGTCTTCTTCTATTTGAAGAACAACTACCATGCGTTTACCGCCCGCGTGCTGGAAGCCGGGCAGTCAAAGCTGGTGCTTCAGCACCCGCCGGGCGTCTACAAGAACCTCCAGAGGAAGTACGAGCGGGTGAGGATGAAGGGAGAGCTCGAGGTGTCCTTCAATATCAAGGGCACGCGGGTCGAGCTCAATTTCCCCAAGTCGGACAGGTTCATCCCTCCGGAGCCGCCGGAGACTTCGGGAACTTTCGACACGGGCCGCATCCAGACGCTTGTCCAGGCCTTCCGCACCAAGATGACCCCCCTCAGCTCGCAGAACAAGATCGTGATGCTCCGCGACAAGGTTCCCCGCACCTGGGAGGAGCAGGTCATCATCCGGCTCGGGAAGTGCCTCTGGGTGCAGTCCACGGCGGAGGACTTTCCGTCCAAGGATCCCTTTCCTGACGACCGGGTGATCACGAAGGGAGACCTGGTCAAGCTGGAGGAGGAGAGCGGCGCCCAGCCCTACGTGATCACGGGGAAGCTGGGGAACATCCTCTACGAGAAGACCAAGAAGGAGATCACCTCCGAGCTGTGGTGCCCGGTGCTCTACAACGAGTATGCAGTCGGGTACCTGCGCGTGTGGAATACCACAGACCGCACGGACCGCATCGGCAAGGACATCGTGGAGTACTGCTGGCAGTTCGCCAAGGTGCTGAGCTACTCGCTCGTGGCGAACGGCTACTTCAAGGCGGAAAACGCCACCGAACGGCGCTACGAGGCGCCCATCATCGACATGAGCGCATCCGGGCTCCTTTTTGCGCACACCTCCACCGATCTCGTGAGGGATCTGCTCGTGCACACGGACCTCGACCTGAGCATGAAGATCGACAAACGGGCTTTCCGCGTCGGTGCCCGGATCATGAGAAAGTTCCGGGACGCGGAGAACGCCTACTTCGGCGTGCTTTTTCTCAAGATTGAGCCGGAAGATTTCCAGTTCCTCTTCCAGCATCTCTACGGGAAGCCCTTCGATTCTCAATACGAGGGAATCTGGGAAGGCGGCGCTCCCCCTCCGCCGGTCGTCTTGTAGGCACCGCGAAGAGTCAGTTTTTTTCTGGGACTTCACTCCGCCTTAACAAACCATGGCGATTTTCCGGCCATGAGAATAGCACTTCTTGCCCTGTTCCTCCTTGGGACGACACTCGGATTCGCGGAGGGAGAGCGGACGCCTCTGCGACATATCATCGTTCTCTACATGGAGAACCGGTCCTTCGACAACCTGTACGGGAGCTTCCCCCGAGCGAATGGCCTTCCGGCCTACCCCCCCCTGCAGGTGAACGCGGCGGGCGTCCCCTATGACGCCCTCCCGGCAGTGCTTGATACGAGAAAGCGCCCGCCGGTTGCAGATCCGCGGTTCCCGTCCAATCTGCCCAACGCCCCGTTCGCCATCGACGCGTACGTTTCCCCCGACATGGCGACGGGTGACCTTGTCCATCGATTTTACCAGGAGCAGTTCCAGATCGACGGCGGGAAGATGGACAGGTTCGCCGCGGGAAGCGATGCCGCTGGCCTCGTCATGGGCTACTTCGACACGAGCAAGCTCCCGATGTACGAGCTCGTCCGGCAGTACACCCTGGATGACAACTTCTTCCACGCGGCTTTCGGCGGCTCCTTCCTCAATCACTTCTGGCTCATCGCCGCGCGAAGCCCCGTCTGGAAGAATGCCCCCCAGGACATCGTAGCGCGTCTCGATGACAAAGGTGCCCTCGTGAAGGACGGCATCGTGACGCCGGATGGGTACGCTGTCAACACCGCCTTTACGGTCTTTGCTCCCCACCCCGCAGGCGTCGATGCCACCCACCTCGTCCCGGCGCAGACTTTTGCTACGATCGGGGACCGGCTCAGCGGAAAGCGCATTGATTGGGCCTGGTACTCCGGTGGGTGGAACGACGCCCTTGCCGGGAAGCCCGACCCCCTGTTCCAGTTCCATCATCAGCCGTTTGCGTTTTTTGCGGCCTACGGGGACGGGACGTCGGGCCGGGCCCTTCATCTGAAGGACGAAAAGGACTTCGACGCCGCGGTGCGCGACGGCAGCCTCCCCGCGGTTTCTTTCGTCAAGCCGCTGGGAGAAAAGAACGAGCACCCCGGATACACGGACCTGGCGCAGGGAGAGCAGTGGCTGCGTGACACCGTGACCATGATCCAGGGCAGCCCGGTCTGGAAGGACTGCGCGATCATCATCACCTACGACGAGAACGGCGGCCAATACGACCACGTTGCTCCGCCCGTTGTCGACGAATGGGGACCGGGGACCAGGGTGCCCACGATCGTGATCTCCCCGTTCGCCCGGCGGGGCTTCGTCGACCACACCCGGATGGACACCACGTCGATCCTTGCCCTCATCGAGTATCAGTATGGTCTGAAGCCCCTTTCCAGCCGGGACGCGGGCGCGAGCAACATGCTCACGTCCTTCGATTTCAAGGCGTCCGGGCAAAATTGACTCTCATGCCCCACCTGGATAAGGTGGGGCATGAACTTCCGCCGCTCGCCCTTCACCGTCTCTGCTGCGCTCGTTGCCGTTTTTCTTCTGAGCGGCGCCTCAACGGGTGCCCAGGGCGCGGACGGCCTCTATCGTGTCGATCTTGCGAACATCGGCAGCTGCTATGACGCTGATCTTGCGCGCATGCTGGACGCTCGCGTCTACGCCTACCTGGAGCCGGGGGTCCTGGATGTTTCCTTGCCCCACCCGCCGGCAGGATTGCAGCAGCGCGAGCGCGTCGTTCTGATCGGCAACTCTCGGGGAAAAGACTTCCCCGCGGCTGGAAGCAACTCCCTCCGCCTGCAGGTCCTGGGAAAGGATATCCTCCTCGCGTTCGATTCAGTTCTCCGCGATTCTTCCGGCAGGCTTGCCTGCTATGTCTATCTGCCGGAAGACGGCACGAACGTGAACCTCAAGCTGATTCGGGACGGCGATGCGCGCGTCGACCGTGATTCGCCTGACTTCCAGTTCTTTCAGGAGTTTGCAGCGAACGAGCAGCAGGCGAAGGACCGGAAAAGAGGCATGTGGGCGCAGACTAGGTGATTGCGGCCCGGGACTCCCGCGCGTAGGATTCCACGGCCTCACACAGCGCTTTCTCGTTGTCCGTGAAAAAGCTGATGAAGGCCGAGAGGTCGTCCACGAGATCCTGCCCCTTGTCGACGAGGGAGCGCACGTTCCCCGAGCAGGAAAACCGCAGCCATGCGCCGGCGACGTTTCTCAGGATTGCGAAGAGAGCCGCCGGCGGCGCGAGAACCACGCCGGCGGCGGAGGCTTCCTCCCGGAGTCCGGGAAGTCGATCGAAGAACGCGCTGCGCCGCGCGTCGCAAGGGATGTAGAGAACCACGCCGTCAACGGGCTTTCCGAAGGTCTCCCGAAACTCGGGTGTCGACAGCAAAGACAGGTGCCTGCGGATTTCAGACCGCAGCTCCTCCGCGCCGGTCTTCTCCTGCCCTTTGAAGCCCCGGACGCACAGTTCACGGCTGAGGCCGCAGCCCACGGGAAGAACGCTGCCGCCCGGACGGCGAACCACCATGATGGACGCCGTCACCTCCACACGGGAGGATACTCCGGCCATCTTGGCGAGCTCGGGGGCCGACGCGTCTGCCCCGCCCGCCGGTGGATCCACTTCCGCGCCGGAAGTCTCCGTCTCCGCGGCCTCTCCCGTCGGAGAGAAACGGGCGCTCGCGTCCCGCAGGTCCTGCGCGAGCCCCTGCACTCCGCGGCGGAACTCGGCGCACTTGCGCTCGAGATCGAGGACTTTCTGCTCGAACTCCGCGAGGTCCCGCGCGATGGGCGCGATGATGTCCCCGACCTTCTCCGAGATCACCACCATTCCTGCTGCTCCGGAGGTGGCCGCGCTCCGTCTCCCGCGGCCGTGGCGCAGAACACATGCTGTTGGGCGGATTGTACACGCCCCGGCGGAAATCCGCAACTGCGTTCGAAAAAAATATCTGCGGCGACAATTTCCTTGACGGCTCACGCCGGCGGTTCTATACTGGGGCTGCACAATCGTGATTGCGTGTGCTGGAACCAGTCAGGCAAGCGAGCGCGTCAACAGCCGTTTCATGCCACGGACATCTGCTGTACGTCAGAAGAGGTTTCCAGTATGGTCGTCCAGACGCTCGTGCTCGGCAGCATGCTGCTCTGCGCCATCCAGGCAATCCGGTCCCCGCGGCTTCTCGTCTCGGCGCTCTGGCTCGCGGGGTGCAGCGCCCTCCTCGGTCTCACGCTCGCGCTCCTGGGCGCGCCCGAAGTCGGCGTCATCGAGCTGTCCGTCGGCGCGGGGCTCGTAACCGTCATCTTCGTCTTTGCAATCAGCATCGCGGGGGAAGAGCCGGCGATGCTCAGGAGTCTCGTGCCCCGTCCCCTCGCCTGGGTGCTCATCGGGGTCTTCCTCCTCCTCCTGCTGGTTCTCACGGTGCCGCGCCTTCTTGCGCCCGCGCTCGCCCCAAACGCGGTCTCCGCGGTCCAGGCAATCTGGGAAGTGCGCGCCCTTGATACGCTTCTGCAGTGCGTCCTGATCTTCTGCGGCGTTCTCGGTTCGCTCGGCCTCCTGGCGGAGCCGCGCGCCGCGGCGCGGGCCCAGGGAGGAGCGCAATGAGCGGGCTGTCGATCTGGACCCTGTCCCTGGTGGCCGTTTTCGCGCTCGTTCTGATCGGGCTGTACGGCCTGCTCATACTGCGCAACCTCATCAAGGTGGTGGTGGCCCTGCAGGTTTTCGCCAAGGGCACGATCCTCGTGATGGTCGTTGCCGGAGGGATGCAGGGTCAGCCCGGGGTCGGCTCCAGCCTTGCCGTCACGGTCATTGTCGCGGACACGGTGGTTACCGTCATCGCCCTTGCGCTTGCCATCCAGGTGAAGCGCCACTTCGGCTCGATGGACTCGCGCGCCATCTCCAGCCTGAGGAGATGACCATGGAGACGTCATACCTTCTTCCGCTCGCCATCTTTCTCCCCTGGCTGGGCGCGGTCGCGGTCCTGCTGGTGAAGAGAGCCGAGCGCCTGCGGGCCGCTCTTGCCATCGGATTCGCGGCCGCTGATGCGCTCGTCACGCTCGCCCTCATCCCGGTGGCCTCCAGCGCGGCAGCATTCTCTGTGTCCATCGGTGGCGTCTTCGGGGACTTCAGTCTCGCCCCGGACGGCCTCGGCGTGTTCCTGTCCGCCGTCGCGGCGGTCATCGGCTGCCTTGCCGTGATCTTCTCCGTGGACTACATGCGCGGGGAGGAGAGCCTCGGCCGCTACTACGCGTTGGTGCTCTTCTTCATCGGCGCCATGATCGGCCTCGTCCTGTCCACGAACCTGCTCATGGTAGTCGTCTTCTGGGAAATCACCGCTTTCTGCTCGTACGCCCTCATCTCTTTCCACAGCGACGATCCGAAGGCGGTGGCCGGGGGCATCAAGGCTCTCATCGTGACGGGTCTCGGGGGAATCGGCCTCCTGGCCGCTGCGTTCCTCGTTTCTCTGGAGACGGGCACCTTCGACCTGCCCACGTTCCTGGCCCGGGCTTCCACGATGAAGCCGGCGGTCCTGGCCTTCGCCTCCTTTGGGTTCCTTGCCGCCGCAGCGGCGAAATCTGCCCAGTTTCCATTCCAGACGTGGCTGCCGGATGCCATGGAGGCGCCAACTCCCATCTCCGCCCTCATCCACGCCGCCACGATGGTGAATGCCGGCGTGTACCTTGTTGCGCGTGTTTTTCCGGCCTGCCGCACGGTGCCCGGATGGACGACGTCGGTCATTGTCGTCGGCGCCGTGTCCGCGCTCATTGCGGCCGTGATGGCGCTGGCCTCCACGGACCTGAAGCGCGTCCTGGCATACTCCACGGTAAGCCAGCTGGGATACATGGTGTACGCCATCGGGGCGGGGGGCATCTTTGCAAGCCAGTTCCACCTCCTGAGCCATTCGATTTTCAAGGCCCTCCTGTTCCTGGGAGCAGGCGCCGTCATCCACGCCGTGGGCACGCGCGACATGCGGGAGATGGGCGGACTTGCCCGGAAGATGCCTTTCACCTGCGCCGTGTTCATTCTCGGCGCCCTGGCTCTTGCCGGGATTCCGCCCCTGAACGGCTTCTGGAGCAAGG
Source organism: Spirochaetia bacterium (assembly GCA_035542415.1). Classification (GTDB taxonomy): domain Bacteria; phylum Spirochaetota; class Spirochaetia; order SZUA-6; family Fen-1364; genus Fen-1364. The sequence goes on along the minus strand of DATKLM010000089.1, from coordinate 2,938 downwards.
AGATGGTTTTGGAAGCCGGACAGGCATACGGCGTTCCCTGGGCGTACGGCATCATGGTGGCCACCGCCGGCCTGACCTCGCTGTACGCCGCGCGCTGTGTCTGGATGGTGTTCTTCCGCCGGCCCGCCACCGAGCGCCATGCGCACGAGGCCGGCCCGGCCATGATCGTCGCTCTCGTGCCGCTCGCCGCCGGGACCGTCCTCAGCTGGCTCCTCGCTTCCCCTTTCCACGCGCTCCTTGTGCGGACGCTCCCCTTCCACTTCGACCCTGCCGCGGAGGTCCCCTCGACCGCAGACATGGTCCACGAGATCGTCTCCGCGCCGTCCACGCTGCTCGCCCTCGGCGTCATCGGGCTGGGGATCGCCGCCTGGGCTGCCTGGGGAATCCGCGCGCGCGGCCCGGGGAGGTTTGAGACGATGCGGCGCGGCGCGGAAGGCGGACTGGGCTTCGAGATCATCAATCGGGGAATCACGGGAGGAGTCCAGAAGGCCGGCGAATCGCTTCGGGCAACGCAGTCCGGCCTCCTCAACTGGAACGTCCTGGGTATCGTCGCGGCCGTCGTCGTCGTGCTCGCCGTGCTGGCAATCGGAGGCTGAAGATGCACTGGCCTTCTTTCGTGTGGCTCATCGCCCTTCCGATCGTCTCCTCCCCTCTCGTCTACCTCGTGGGAAGGCTCTTCCAGCGCGCGCTGGAGGGCCTTGAAGCGCGCGGCGGGATCCCTGCGTCACTGCGGACGCGGGGACGGGGCCGCTCGTGGCGCTCCAATCCGGTGCGGTGGGTGGGGCTCGTCGTGCTCGCGGCTGCCTGCGTGCCTTTCGTCCTGGCATGGAAGAGTCTTGCCCAGGGGAACGTGGAGACAATCCATTACGGGATCATCTCCCTTCGATTCGACGGGATCAGCCTTCTGCTGTCTGCGGCCGTTCTTTCCCTCGGCGTGCTCGTGTCCCTTTTCTCGGGACCGTACATCGGGCACGAGGCCGGGCAGGAAAAGTACCACGCTCTTCTGAACACCATGCTCGGCGCCATGATCGGCCTGGGCTGCGCGGCGGACCTTTTCAATCTGTGGGTCTGGTTCGAGACCGCCGCGGTCGCCTCCTACATGCTCGTTTCGTACCACACCCACGAGGCTTCCAGCCTCGAGGCGGGCGTGAAATACCTGGTGCAGAACTCCGTCGGGTCCATGCTGGTTCTCGTGGGGATCGGGCTCGTGTTTGCGCAGACGGGGACGCTGGACCTGCGCCAGCTGCACGGAATGCTTTCTTCCGGATCCGTCTCCCGGCTGCCGCTTCTTGCGGCTGGCGCACTGTTCGCCGTGGGATTCGGCGTGAAGATCGCCATCGTGCCCATGCACACGTGGCTGCCGGATGCCCACTCCCAGGCGCCCAGCGGTATCAGCGCCATCCTGTCGGGCGTCGTCATCGAGTCCGGCCTCGTGGCCCTCCTCCGCTCGTTCACGGTGGTCTCCGGGATCACCGCGGGATGGGGTCCCCTCCTCGTGGTGTTCGGATGCGTCAACATGCTCGTGGGAAACCTGCTTGCCCTGCGGCAGACGCAGGTCAAGCGGCTCCTCGCGTTCTCCAGCCTCAGTCATGTCGGCTACATGCTCATCGGCCTGGGCACCGCCGTCGCCTTCGGGCAGGCCGGGGGGGCACAGGGAGGGTTCTTCCACCTCCTCACCCACGCGCTCATGAAGGGCCTCGCGTTCCTCGCGGCGGGAAGCTTCCTCTTCGTTCTGCGCATTTCCAGCGGCCGGTCCGGCCCCCTGGAAGCGGACGACCTTGCCGGGGCTGCGCGCCGCTACCCGCTGCCGGCCCTCGCCCTCAGCGTCGCGCTGCTTGGGCTGGGAGGTCTGCCGCCGTTTGCCGGGTTCATGTCCAAGTGGCAGATTTTCGCCGCCGGATTCCAAACGGGAAATCCTCTGCTGGCCGCGGTGGTGGTTTTCGCCCTTCTGAACAGCCTGCTCTCTCTCGGGTACTATGCGCCGCTCGTGAACCTCATGTACCGCCGGCAGCCGTCGGCGCTCATGAGCGGCGGCGCCGCGGTTCCGCCGGCCATGACGGTCCCGCTGATTCTCCTCGCGGCCGCGGTCATCGCCCTGGGGGTCTGGCCCGCCTTGGCCAACGGCCTCACGGCACCCGCGGGCAGAGCGATGCTGGACCTGTTCAGCGTTGCAGGAGGGATGTGAGATGGTGCAGCCTTTTGCTCCCCCCATCGCTTTCGCGGTCTACCTTGCGCTCGTGGCCATTCTCCTGGTCGTCGCCGGGTGGGCCGCGGCCAAGGGCACGCTGAGCGAGTTGAAGTCCAGCATCTACGGCAGCGGCGAGGCGATGCGCTCCGGCTCGTCGTCTCCGGGGTATCGCCCGTTTTTCATGACGGCGTTCTTTTTTGCCATGCTCCATCTCGGCGTTCTCGTGGTGGGAAGCGGCGGCCTGACCATCGTCACCGGGGTCTATCTCACGGGACTGCTCCTGTCCCTGATCGCCCTCGCCCTGGGGTGAGGAAAAGGGGGAATCTGTGTCCTCGATTGCTGTCCAGTCTGCAAAGAAGATCATCGACCGGATCGCCCTCTGGTCGCGGATCAATTCCCCCTGGCTCGTCCACTTCAACAGCGGATCCTGCAACGGATGCGACATCGAGATCCTCGCCACTCTGGCGCCGCGCTGGGACCTGGAGCGCTTCGGAGTCAAGCTGTGGGGATCCCCGCGCCATGCGGACGTCCTTGTCTGCACGGGTCCCGTGACCCGGCAGTCGCGGGAGAGACTCATGCGCGTATACGAGCAGATGCCCGCGCCCAAGTTCGTCGTGGCGGTGGGCTCCTGCGGTATCACAGGCGGGGCTTTCCACGGCTGCTACAACATCGTGGGAGACATTGGGGACGTGATTCCGGTGGACGTGTACGTTCCTGGCTGCCCTCCCCGACCGGAGGCCATCATTGACG
>DATKLM010000088.1:0-16171 GCA_035542415.1 Spirochaetia bacterium | reverse complement strand
GGTACGGATACATGGGGCTCATGGTTGCCATGCTCGTCAACTACCGCGCGGCGCTGGCGGCGCCGGTGGCGCTGTTCTTCGCGGCGCTGAACGTGGGCAGCATCCAGCTGCCCATCGTGCTCAAGCTTGACTCCTCACTGGCCGGCGTCCTCCAGGGCTCCCTTGTGCTTCTCGTGATCCTCGGCCAGGGCGCGCGCCAGCGCTTCCTGAGAAAGGACGGAAGCGGGTGAGCGGGGACGTCGTCCTGATCGGCCTCGCCGGGGTGCTGACGGCCGCCGCGCCGGTCCTCTTCGGCGTCATCGGGGAGACGATCAGCGAGCGGGCCGGCGTGATCAACCTGTCCATGAACGGGACGATCCTGCTCACAGCCATGGGCGGCTTTGCCGTGGCGCTGGCCACGGGAAGCGTCGTTCTGGGCTTTCTTGCCGGGGCGCTCATCGGCGCCTTTGTCGCGCTCATCGTTGCGTTCGCCGGCATCACGCTGCGCCAGTCCCAGGTGGCAGTCGGGTTCGTGCTTGCCCTCCTCTGCCGCGACCTCTCCTACTTCCTGGGAAATCCGGTCATGGGAGAGACCGGCCCGCGGCTTTCTCTCCTTCCCATTCCCCTCCTTGCCGGCATTCCTGGGGCGGGCGTCCTGTTCTTCAACCACGACGTGATGACGTACCTCAGCTTCATCCTCGTGATTGCCGCATGGCTGTTCATCTTCCGCACCCGGCCCGGGCTCATCCTGCGCGGCATCGGAGAGAGGCCGGCGGCGGCGTACGTGCGGGGAGCAAACGTCAACGCGCTCCGCTACGTCTTTACCGTCGTCGGGGGAGCAATCGCCGGGCTTGCCGGGCCGATCTATTCGCTGTCGGTGAAGGCGGGATGGAAAGGGACGATCTCGGGCCTGGATGGAATCGGCTGGATCGTCCTGGCAATCACCATTTTCGGCGGCTGGGACCCCTTCCGCGCCGCCTTCGGAGCATACCTGTTCGCGCTGCTTCAGTGGCTGGGGCTTGTGCTTCAGCCTGCGCTGCCGGGCGTGCCCTCCCAGGTGCTGCAGGTCGCCCCCTTTCCCCTCATGATCCTGACCCTTCTCCTGGTGAACATCGGCAACGCGGAATGGGTGGAGCGCACGCTGGCGCGCCTGCCGGCGCCGGTTCGACGCGGGATCGCGAAGGTCCTGCGCGCCATGAACGCCACGCCGCCGGCTGCGCTGGGCACGTCGTTCGAAAAGGAGTAGGGGGGCCGGCGCCGGGAAACCGGCGTCGACCGGGTGTGCCGTTTCACCTCACCGTGCGATGGTCGATCCCGCGTGTGCGGTGGTCGACAGGACAAGAGCAGAATAACAAGTCGTTGAAGCCGACGCCTTAACGGCCGGCTTGTAGTGGGACATGGGAAGGTAAAGACGGTCGCTGCTTGGCTTCGGACGGCGGGGCAGCGTGACTCCATGTTACGGCGTATCCATTAACCCCGGTTCCTTTCTATCGCCCATCAGGCTATTGTTTTCGACCGAAGATGCGATGAAGGGCCCAAACTGTGTGCGCTAGACAGAAAATGTTGGTAACCGCTTCTTGCCTGTTTTTGTCGGCCACATGGTCTTGCCAAAATGATTCTTCTCCTCCGGCTCCTCGTGAGCCTCTTGCTGGGGAGCTTGTGATTAATGAGTTTCTTGCTGCCCCTACCTCTGATGCAAACCTCGATGGTATGATAAGCAGCAGCCAAGATGAGTTCATCGAACTTGTCAGTACAGTAGAGAACACACTGGATCTAGCGGGCGTTACAGTATATGTGGGAACAGGTGGGACAACTCTAAGGCACTCCTTTCCGGCTACCACTTCTCTGGCCCCCCATCAAGCTGCTGTGGTCTTTGGAGGGGTCATTGGAGGAGGCGCGCCCAGTCTTCCGGTGCCGGCACAAGTTGTTGTACAGACTGCGAGCAGCGGGATGCTCGCGCTAGCAGACACTGGAGCGACGATAGAAGTCCGAAATAAAGCGGGATTAGCTATTGACAGTGTGACCTACGGTCCGGCGACTTCAAACGTCTCACGCAATCGTGATCCAGAACTAACGGGATCGTTCGTTGACTCCACCGCTATTGTGGGGTCCGTCGGTGATTATTCACCGGGAACGAAAGCCAACGGTTCATATTTCCATTAACTCTGCACATTCGATGGCGATTAGCTCGCGTAACCACAGCCGCAGAATCTCAATCGACGCCCCTACCGGGCCAGCCGCGCTCGAGCGACGGCTTCCGCGGTGTCAATCCCTGCCAGCTCGTGGCAGGTCTCGATGTACGTTGTCACGTTCGCCAGAGGCACGTCCGTCATGATCGTGTGCGAGCTCTGCAGAATGTAGCCGCCGCCCTTTCCCAGCGTCTTTGCGCGCATGCGCATCTCCTCCGCAACCTCGGCGGGCGTCCCGAACGGCAGGGTGGTCTCCACGTCTATGCCGCCGTACAGCGTGATCTTTTTCCCGTACTCCTTCTTGATGAAGTTCGGGTCGTAGACCGAGGGCTGGATGGGGTTCAGGACATCGAGGCCGATCTCGATGAGGTCCGGGATCACCGCCAGGATGTTGCCGTCCGAATGCTGGCCTACGATTCCCCCGCGTTCCTTCACGCGCGCATAGCAGGCGGCGAGCCGCGGCTTGATCAGCTTCCTCCACGTCTCGATGCTGAAGAACAGGGATGTCTTGGAACCCCAGTCGTCGGCGAAGTAGAAGCCGTCTGCGCCGAGATCCATCTGCTGGTCGATGATGGGGAGGTTCCATTCGGAGAGGATCCGGTCCAGGAGCTCCCCCACCCACTCGGGCCTCAGCGCCGTGTCCACGAGCAGCTCTTCGAATCCGCGGATGCTCCACGCGCGCTCGAAGAGCGCCATGCCGAGCTTTCCGAAAATGAAGACTTCCCCCTTGTTCCGCTCCACGAGCTTCTTCGCCTGGTCGAACCGGCCTTCGTGCCATGGGTCGGGCATGACGTACGCGTCCAGGCTGCTTCCTTCCTCCCGCAGGGGGTAGCCCACCGGATGCGGCATGCCTCCGCTGCGGTCCCACGTGCAGCCGAACTCGTCCACGTGCAGGCCACCGGAGAAATCCAGGGACGTGGTCACCGGGCCGCCGCTGGGGATGTGACCCATCCTGATTTCGGGACTCCACGGGTTGACGTTGAAGTCGCTGCCGATCTTCACCATGTGGTTGCCGATGAGCTCGGCAACAGCGTTGTTGTCCGGCAGGCCGTAGTGCTCCCGCAGCTTCTCATAGACCGCGCCCGCGGCGTGAAAGACGTACGGGACGAAATCCGTCTCCTCGTGACGCACGGCGGCCAGTACGCGGTCTCTTCGAGTCATGGCTTACTCCAGCACGCGGATGATGTTGAACCGGGCGACGTCGATGAGGCCCATGTCGGACAGGCGCAGCTCGGGGATGACGACGAGGCCGAGGAGGCTGAGCTGCATATTGGGGTTGTTCAGCCGGCAGCCGCAGGCGCGGAAGCCGGCCAGGACCGACGCCGCGGCCTCGGCGACCTTCGCCGCGGACTCCGCGGACATCAGCCCGGCGATGGGCAGCGCAACCTTGCCGATGACCGCCCCGTCCTTCACGACAACCTGTCCGCCTCCGATGCGCGCGAGCTCGTTCGCCGCCGCTGCCATCTCCCCGTCATCCATGCCTGCCACGAGGAGCTGGTGACAGTCGTGGGCGACGGTGCTCGCAATTGCGCACCTCCCGGTGAGGCCGAAGCCGTGAACGAGCCCGACCTGCACCTTTCCCGATGCGTGGTGCCTGTCCACGATGGCGAGCTTGGCGATATCACGCGCCGGGTCGGCGCTGACCTCTCCCCCCTGGACGGGCACCTTCATGGTCAGGTGCCGGGTGGGCGCCTGGTTTTCGATCACGCCGATGACGTGCGCGGTGGCCTGGGAATCGAAGCGCGCCGCGTCGAGGCGGAAGTCCGCCGGCGAAAGGGGACGGAGGAGGTGTATTGTGCGCATCGCCCAATCCGGAGCAGAAGAGGCGGGCAGGTCAAGGAGAAGCCTGCCCTGCTCCGCGGCTACATCTCCCCGGGCAATGACGGTGTGCGGCCGGAAGTCCCGCAGGTCCGGCACGAAAAGAACGTCCGCGTAGCGTCCCGGCGCAATCTGGCCGATATCCCGGCTCACGGAGAAGTGCTCTGCCGTGTTCAGGGTTGCCATCTGGATGGCCCGAATCGGGTCCAGCCCTTCGCTGATGGCATGGCGGAGAACACGGTCCATGTGCCCCTCGGACACGAGGGTCTCGGAATGGGAGTCGTCCGTGCACAGGATGAAATGCCGCGGGTCCAGCCCGGTGCGCGTGACCGCCGGCACCTGCGCGGCGACGTCGTGCCAGGCCGAGCCGTAGCGCAGCATGACGCGCATGCCCTGGCGGATCCGAGCCACGGCATCCTCTTCGCGGGTGCCTTCGTGGTCGTCCTGCGCTCCGCCGGCAGCGTAGCCGTGAAAGGGAAGGCCCAGGTCGGGTGAGGGGTAGTGGCCGCCGACCACCTTTTCCGCCTGGCGCGTCGCCGACATTTCCGCGTGGACCTTGTCGTTCCCATTGAACACGCCGGGGAAGTTCATCATCTCTCCCAGGCCGATGATCCCCGGCCAGGTGAGCGCCTCCTCCACGTCTGCCGGTCCGATCACTGCGCCCGGGGTTTCCAGTCCCGGGGCCGAGGGGACGCAGCTGGGCACCTGGACGAAGACGTGGATGGGCTGCGCGGCGGCCTCGTCCACCATGAGCCGCACGCCGCGGAGGCCCAGCACGTTGGCGATCTCGTGGGGATCGATGAACATTCCCGTTGTGCCGCGGGGGATCACTGCTCGGACGAACTCCGTGACGGTGAGCATGCCGGACTCCACGTGCATGTGGCCGTCCAGGAGCCCCGGCACCAGGTACATTCCTTCCGCCTCGATCACGCGCGTCTCGGGCCCGACCGCGTGACGCGCATCCGCGCCGACGAACGCGATGCGGTGTCCCGCAATGGCAATGTCGGTGTGCTCGATGATCTCCCCGGACTGCACGCACACCCACCGTCCGTCCCGGATCACGATGTCGGCCGGCCGTCTGCCGACGGCGACATCCACGAGCTTGCGCGCGTCTTTCAGCCAGAAGGTTTCCATTCCCATGGCGGGCCTCTGGGGAGCATACGATGCGGCGCCGGCCGGGTCAATGGAAGCCGGCCGTTTCCCCCGACGAATGCCCAGGCTACAACCAGGTCACCCGCTCAATGACTGTAAGGGACTTGATCCGGCACGCGTCGAAGATCACCTCGATGCTGAACGGATTGTACAGCCTGCCGTTCGGCCTTTTGCGGTCGGGCTCGAGCATGAACTGCACCGTGGAGCCTGACACGCTGAGCCTCGTCTCGTGATAGATCGGTCCGTCGGGAGGAGAGTCCGGCAGCCTGTGACGCAGTCCGCGGGCGTTCTTAAGATACGCCCCGATCTGCTTTTTCCCGGTCAGATGGCGCTTCGCCATGATGTACCCGTTTACTCCGGTCGCCCAGGTGTCGAACGTTGCGTCGTCAGTGAAGTATTTCAGTCCCTCGGTGAAGTGCAGGGAGTCGGTGGCATCATAGAACGACCGTACGACGGCCATGGGATCGGAGCAGGGAGTGCCCTGGGAGAAGAGCAGCTGCGCGAGGGCCAGGAAGATGGCGCAGGATGCGGCAAATCGCTTCATAACACAAAAAAGCCGGACTCCGCCGGCTTTTAAGAAATCCAACCGTTGGGCCGCACGGGCGGCGCAGCGTCGGATTCGGTTGCGGATGAAGGTCACATGCCTCCATCCATCATCTAGTGTATCCCGGATTGGACGAACTGTCAAATCCGATCCCTGGTGCTGCCGCGCCTCCCGCAAACTTGACAGCTGCGGGGACGGGTGGTACCGTCCCTCGAAACAGGAGGCGACCGTGCTGAAAGGAATCTCGCCGCTTCTCTCGCCGGAGCTTCTGAAGGTGATCGCCGAGATGGGGCACGGGGACGAGCTGGTCATCGCGGACGGCAACTTCCCCGCGGCGAGCATGGCCCGGCGTCTTGTGCGCGCCGACGGCCACGGCGTGCCGCCCCTTCTGGACGCCATCCTGGCGCACTTTCCGCTAGACTCCTTCGTCGAGCGGCCGGCAGCCCTCATTGCCGTCGTCCCCGGGGACCCGACGAAACCGACGATCTGGGAGGAGTTCCGATCCATCATCCGCCGGCACGAGCCGGGCTTCAAGGACTTCGAGATGGTGGAGAGATTCGCATTTTACGAGAGGGCCCGCCAGGCATACGCCGTGCTGGCAACGGGGGAGACCGCGCTGTACGCCTGCATCATCTTGAAGAAGGGCGTCATTCGGCTGCATGCCTGACCTCATTGCCCGGCTTCCCAAGGCCGAGGTGCATCTCCATCTCGAAGGGACGATCTCCCCGGAGACTCTCTGGGCCCTCGCGGAAGCCAATCATGTTGCCCTGCCGGTCGGGAGCATCGCGGAGCTGAGACGGCTGTACCAGTTCGCCAGCTTCGATGCGTTCATCGAGCTGTGGCTTGTCATGTGCTCCTGCCTCAAGACAGCGGAGGACTACACGAGGATGGTGGACGGCTACCTCGCCGAATGCCAACGTCAGAACATCCGCTATGCCGAGGCGCACTTCACTCCCTACAACCACGAGAAACTCGGCATCGGGGGCCGCCGGGCGCTAGGGATCGTGACAGACCGCTTCATGGAAAGCGAGGTTGCCGGCGGGCCGGTCGTCCGCCTGATCACGGATATCTCAGGGGAGTCGGCCGACCAGTCCGGCCCGTACACGGCGAAACTCCTGGAAGAAGAAGCGAACCCCCTCATCGTCGCGATGGGACTGGGCGGACCGGAGGAGGGGCTGCCTCGCAGCGGGTTTGTTCCGTGGTTCGACAGGGCCCGCCGGGCGGGATACCCGGTGGTGGCCCATGCCGGGGAGACCGGCGGCGCGGCGCACGTGCGCCAGGCCGTGATGGACCTCGGCGCCCGACGGATCCAGCACGGCGTGCGCGCCGTGGAGGACGAGGCCGTAATGCGGCTCCTGGCGGAGCGGCGCATCTGCTGCGACATCGCTCTCACGAGCAACGAGTGCCTGAAGGTCGTCCCCTCCGTGGCGGCGCATCCGTTACGCCGCTTCCTGGAAGCCGGGGTCCCCGTGACGCTGTCCACGGACGACCCCCCGTTCTTCGGGACGGATCTCCTGCGCGAATGGCAGCGCGCACGGGACGAGCTTGGCCTGAGCGTGGCCGAGCTATGGCAGCTCAACCTCAACGGCCTTCGCTTCGGCCTTGCCGACACCGCCCTGCGACGCCGCCTCATGCAGGAGTTTCAGGACTCGGCCGGCCGGCTTGATCCGGCGCTTTCCTCCTGAACTGATCCGGCACCTGATCACCGTCGTATCTACAGGACACGGAGATTCACGGCCACCGAAAGGGAGGCGCAGAAGAATCTCTCACGCGGGCACGTCGGAGTGCCCAGGAGGTTGGTCCATGCGACGAGTGATCCTTTTCATCATCTGCATCACGGCAGCGGGCGCTGTCTTTGCGGCTGGGTCCGGTGGCGGCGGAGGAGGAGGCGGAGGCGGCGGGATGGGCGGCGGCTCGGCAAGGGCGCCGAGCGCGTACGACCTGTACCAGACCGGGTACGCGAACTCCAATGCGGGCCGCTACCAGGATGCCGTCAACGACTTCAAGAAGGCGATTGCCCTGAAGAGCGACTACGCGGAGGCCTACAACATGCTGGGCTTCTGCACGAGGAAGCTGGGCAACGTGGACGAGGCGTTCACGTACTACGAGAAGGCCCTGAAGATCAAGCCGAACTTCCCGGAGGCGCGCGAGTACTACGGCGAGGCCTATCTCCAGCAGGGCAACCTCGCCAAGGCGGTGCAGCAGTACATCATTCTCGAGAAGGCCGGGAGCAAGAACGCCCGCGAGCTCCTCGAGAAGATCGACGAGTTCGTGAACAAGTCCTGATCCTGGCGGGCCCCTTGCGGGCCCTTCTCTGAAGAGATCCTCCGCCGGGGCGTCCCGCCGGAGGACCTCCTGATCGATGCGAAGAGGCGATTCATGGCAATTCGAAAGATTCCGGCTCTGGTGCTCTGCGCGGCCCTCGCCGCCTGCCAGTACGCGCCGTACACGATGGGCCCGACAACGACGAGAGGAACCGGCTACACCGGCGGCAACATGGCGGCCGTCTCCATCTCCGGCTACTCGTTCCAGCCCCCCTCGGTAACCTTTCCGGGCGCAAACATGGTCACCGTGACCTGGACGAACTATGACGCGGTGGCGCACACGGTGACGGATACGGCCGGCTCGCCGGCCTTCGACAGCGGGAGTATCCTTCCCGGCGGCATGTTCAGTTTCAGCTTTCCGACAACGGTGAAGATGTACTCGTACCGCTGCACCATCCACGCGGGCATGACCGGGACGATCAACGTGCAGTGATCTGCCCGCGCTTGCCCCGGTCCACCGGGGCATGACATACTGCGCCGGGAGGTTCCAGCCGTGATTGGTCAGCATCCCCAGACGTCAAGCGTTGAGTTCACTGCAGCGGACGGCACGCAGAAAGCCGTGACGGTGAGGTACCTCCTGTACCTTCCCGACACGTACGGCCGCGACGCGGAGGTGAGATGGCCGCTCCTTGTCTTCCTGCACGGTCGGGGCGAACGGGGAGAGGATGTGAGCCTCCTCACGAAGCACCCGCTGCCGGAGACCCTTGCCACGCGGACGGACTTCCCGTTCATCGTTGTGTCTCCCCAGCTTCCCGGCGAGCTTCAGAGCTGGACTTCCATGATCGGGCCCCTGAACGCTCTCATCGACGAGGTGGAGGGTCGATACGCCACCGATCCGTCCCGCCGCTACCTCACCGGCCTCAGCCTCGGAGGCTTCGGAGCCTGGGAGTTCGCCCTTCGGTTCCCCCGGCGATTTGCCGCGGTCGTGCCGATAGCCGGGGGGCTTTCCTTCGGGACCCGGACGGTGCCCTCCCGGATCAGCGATCTCAAGGATCTCCCCATCTGGGCTTTCCACGGCGCGCTGGACCAGACGGTCCCGTGCTGGCAGTCCGAGGTCCTCGTGACCGCGCTGGGCGCCTGCGGGTCCGACATCCGGTTCACCCGCTACGAGGACGGTGACCACGAGGCTGCGTGGCGCCGCGCGTACGTGGATCCCGAGCTGTATCGCTGGCTCCTCGATCACTCCCTGGCGCGCTGAGCGTACGCGAGCGGGTCCACGGTGCCGGGCACCCGATACCTAGTCCCCGATTTCCAGCTTGATCCGCTTGTTGATCTTCCCTTTGCTCTCGTAACCGGCAACGCGGATCCTGCCCACTTCCCGCGTGTTGGCCACGTGCGTGCCGCCATCCGCCTGCAGGTCCAGACCCTGGATCTCCACGATACGTACCTCGCGAATGCCTTCGGGCAGCAGATTGATCTTCGTGCGGATGAGGTCCGGGATCTGGAACGCTTCCTCCCGGGGGAGGACCTTCACGGCTACGGGACGGGCCGCGGCCACCTCGGCGTTGATCCGCTTCTCGATCTCGGCAACGAGGTCCCCGTGGAGGGTCTCGAACTCGAAGTCCATCCGGCCCTTCAGCGGCTCCATGTTCCCGCCGGTGACCTGCGCCTTCCAGTCCCGCCAGACCACGCCGCAGAGGATGTGGAATGCCGTGTGCGTCCGCATGAGCCGGTAGCGCAGGTCCCAGTCCAGCCTTCCGGCGACGGTGCTGCCGACCGCGGGCGGTTCACCGTCCAGCCAGTGCCAGGCGACGTCTCCCTGCCGCGCCGTCCGCGTGACCGGGACCTCGCCCAGCCAGCCCTTGTCGCAGGGCTGCCCCCCGCCGCCGGGGAAAAACGCCGTGCGGTCCAGGGCCACGGATCGCTCCGCGGCGTTGACCTCCACGACCCGGGCCTCGAACTCCTTGAGGTACGAATCGTGATGGCAGAGAAGCTCGGTCATGGAATCCTCCCCGGTACAGGATACCGGCAGCATCAGCGCTGCACAAGCCAGCGCTGCACAAGCCAGCACAGCACAAGCCAGCACAGCACAAGCCGCCGGCACGCGCTGAGCCGTCCGCTATACTCAGCGCCATGCCGCACAGCTTCAGCCTGAGGGTCTACTACGAGGACACGGACGCTGCCGGCGTCGTGTACTACGCGAACTACCTGCGCTTCATGGAGCGCGCGCGAACGGAGTACCTGGAGGAGGCGGGGGCCAGCGTCTCAGGCCTTCACAACCAGGGGATGTTCCTCGTGGTGACGCACGTGGACATCACGTATCGCCGGCCTGCCCGGCTCGGTGAGACGCTGAACGTCACGACGGAAGTCGAGGAAACGAAAGCGGTGAAATGTACGCTGCGCCAGAAAGTGCTGAGAGGGACCGAGCTTCTTGTGGACGCCCGGCTCACCTTCGCCTGCATCGATGCCGACGGGAAACCGCGGCGCCTTCCGCCTTTCTTCAACCCCCAAAGTGCTTCATGAACTGCACCCGCTCGTAGACGGCCGGATCCTCGCTCTCCGCCTGGCTCATCCTGCCGCGGAAGTCCCCCAGGGCTCGGAAGCCGTGGCGCTCCATCCAGGCGGAAAGCTCGCGGGTCATCTCCTGCGCGAGGCTCGGCCCGCTTCGATACATCGATGAGACCACCTGGACGGCCCGGGCGCCGGCAAGGATGGACTTGATCATTCCGGCGGCGTCGTGCACGCCCGTGGCAGCGGCGAGGTCGCAGCCCACGCGCCGGGCCATGAGCGCGATCCAGCGCAGCGGCCCGGCGAGCTCTGCCGGCGTGCTCAGGCTGTTGGAGGCTGTGACCACGAGCTTCTCGATGTCGAAGTCGATGGCGTAGAACCGGTTGAAGAGCACGAGCGCCTTGACACCGGTCCGGGAGAGCCTCTGGATCATCTGCGCCAGGGTGGAAAAGTACGGGCTGATCTTCAGGGCCACCGGAATCCGCACCTGGGCCAGCACCTTCTCGATGATGTCGAAGTAGTCCTTCTCCCGTTCCGCGCTGGAGCGCTTGAGGTCCGAGGGAAGGAAGAACATGTTAAGCTCGATGCCGTCAGCGCCGGCGGTCTCCAGCTCCTTCGCGAACGTTACCCATTCGTGGGAGTAGGTGCAGTTGATGCTTGCGATCACGGGGATCCGAACTGCCTTTTTGGCGCCGCTCACCAGCTCCACGTAGGAGGCGATGCGGTCTCCCCGCACCTCGTAGTCGTAGTAGTCGTAGGACTCCAGGCTCATCCCCCGCGCCTTCGCATCCGCGAGGGTCCCTTCGTAGTCCGCGGCGATCTCCTCTTCGAAGATGGACTTCAGCACGACGGCGCCGGCCCCGCCTGCCTCGGCGGCCTTCACGCCGTCCACCGTGGCGGTGAGGCCCGAGCTGCCCGCAATCACGGGGTTCGCGAGCGTCAGGCCCATGTAGCTTGTGGAAAGATCAGGCATCGAGTCCCCCTGGTGTGTTTCCCAAGGGATACCAGCTTTCGCCCAAGTGTGCAAGCGAAGAGAAAGCGCGCGATCAAGCGCCGGGGCCGGCGTTCAGGTCCCCGCGGTCGCCTCGAAGACTCCCAGCTCCCGGTTCTTGCGCACGCTGTTCCAGGGAAAGACGCGCCCGTTCATCGTGACCCAGACGCCGGCCGGCAGGAGCTGCACGGCGGTCATGGCGCAGCCCAGGTTGAACACCGCATCGGAGTTGTTGAAGATATAGGGCACCATGGCGCCGGTCATGACGACGGTCTTGGGGAGCGCTGCCTCTCCGAGCACCGCGGCCGTCTCGATCATCGTGTCGGTGCCGTGCGTGATGACGATCCTGTCCTCCAGAGCCCTGCGGCAGGACTCCAGGACCTGCAGCCGGTTGGCCGTCTGCATGTCCAGCGAATCGATGAGCTGGTTCAGCTCCAGCTCCAGGGGCACCGTGCAGCGCACGAACTTCAGGATCTCCGGCAGGTGGGTGTCCTTGAACGTGAGGCTCCCATGGATCTCGTCGTAGATCTTGTCGAACGTGCCGCCCGTGATGATGATGCGGATCTTCATTGTCTTCGGTTTCTTGAGTTTCGTGAATCGTGGCTGATGGCGCCGGTTTTTTCAAGCGCGGCCCGGATCCGCTTCTGCGCGAGGGCGCAGTAGCCGGGATCGATCTCGATGCCAATGGCCTTGCGTCCGCAGCTGCCGGCGGCGACCAGCGTCGTGCCGCTGCCCATGAACGGGTCCAGGACCGTGTCTCCCACGAAGCTGAACAGAAGCACGCAGCGCCGCGGCAGCTCCACCGGGAACGGGGCCGGGTGGCCGGTCCTTTTCCTGCTCTCCCCGTTGAACGTCCACAGCCCGTTCGTCCAGTCCATGAAATCCCGGCGGGCGATGTCGGTGGTGCCGCTTCCCGAGGTGCGCTTCCAACTCTCCCGGTACAGCACCACGATCAGCTCCACCGGCGCGATCACGTACGGCGCGGAGGCGCTCATCCACGAGCCCCAGGCCGTGCGCCGCGAGATATTGCCCTCGTTCCACACGATGGTGGAGTGGTAGCGGAAGCCGATCTCCTTCGCGATGGTGGTGAGGTCCGCGCCCACGCTTTGCTGGCCATCCTTGTTCTTGTCCAGCGGGATGTTCAGGCACATGCGTCCGTCTCTCTTCAGCCACGCGAAGCACCGCGTCATCCAGGCCCGGCTGAACTCCAGGTACTCCGCGTAGGACAGGCCGTCGTCGTGGGAGCCGTAGGCGATATCAACATTGTACGGCGGGGACGTCACGACCAGGTCAACGCTCTCCGGCGCCACCGCGCGGGTGGTCAGGGCGTCCGCCTGGTGGATCTTCAGGTCCGCCGTCTCGTAGAAGGGCTTCACCGGGTCAGACCTCCGCCCACCCGGGCCTCTTCCGCCGCCGGCACGCGGAACACCGGCCCGTCCTGGCAGACGAGCCGGCCTTCGTGCTCGCACGCGCCGCACAGGCCGATGCCGCAGCGCATGTATGCCTCGTAGGAGAGCTCTGCCGGCACCTCCGCCTCCCGGCAGAGCGCTGCAAGCGCTTCCAGCATCCCTTCCGGACCGCAGGCGCACAGCCGGGAGAAGCGGCCGGAGAAGAGGAGAGGCCGCACGACCTCGGTGACCCGGCCCTCCGTGCCCGCGGAGCCGTCCTCCGTTGCCACGTGAACGCGCACCCCCTGGGCAGCAAAGCGCCGCTGGAACATCAGGTCCGCCGACGTGCGGACTCCCAGCGCTGCCTCGATGAGGGGCGGAGAGCCGTCCGCTCCCGCGGCAAGAACGGAAGCCAGGAAGGACAACGGGGCCGCCCCGTATCCTCCGCCGACCAGGAGCGCGCTGCCCGGCTTCGCGGAGAAGCCCCGGCCGAACGGGCCGCGCGCCCACACGGTATCCCCGGGAACCAGGGAGTGGAGGGCGTCGCTGAACGGCCCCACGCGCGAGATCGTGAACATCAGCGGATCCGCCCCGGAGATGCTGAAAGGCTTTTCGTCCGCGCCGGGAATCCAGAGCATGGCGAACTGGCCGGGCCGGGCGTTCATCCGGCCGCGGAGGACCAGGGAGACGGTGCGGGAGTTTTCCGGGATGCTTTCCAGAACCCCGAAGGGCCGGTGAATGGTCCCGCGCTCATCCATGCTGCTTCTCCCAGCCGGGAACAGGAGGAAGCTCGGTGACGGGGGCGCTGCCTGCCGGCCGACGCGCCCTGCCTCGGATCCGATCGAGGCCCGTCACCCCGCGGCTTTTCATCCATTCGACAAGCTCGTCCCTGATGAGCTGGAACGTGTGCTCGCCCCGGTAAAACGCGGCAGAACCCACCCCGACTGCCATGGCCCCGGCGGAAATCATCTCCACCGCGTCCACGCCGGTGAGCACGCCGCCGGTCCCGATGATCGGAACGTCCACGGCGGCTGCAATCTCGTACACGCACCGCAGGGCGATGGGCTTCAGCGCCGGGCCGGAAATACCCCCCGAGCTGTTGGCCAGCACGGGCCGGCCGCTCTGCGCGTCGATGATCATGCCGGGCATCGTGTTGATGGCCGTGATGGCGTCCGCTCCCGCGTCCACGACCGCGCGCGCAACGGCGCTGATGTCATTGACATTCGGGGAGAGCTTCACGATGCAGGGAAGATCCACAACGGCCTTCACCTTTCTCGTCACGTCAGCGGCCGCCTCTGCCGAGGCTGCGAACATCTCTCCGTGTCCGGCTTCGAGATTCGGACAGGAGATGTTCAGCTCGATCAGCTCGGCACCGGTTTCGGACAGGAGCCGCGCGCAGCGCGCAAACTGCTCCGCGGTGTCTGCGGAAATGCTGGCAATCAGGGGCACCCCGAGCGGACGCAGCCTGCGCGCAGCCTCCCGCAAGAGGTCTGCCTCCTCTTCCGCGCCGGGATTGGGAAGTCCCATGGCGTTGATCAAGCCGGCTCCCCAGTCCACGGCCGTGGGATTGCGGTGTCCCC
This sequence comes from Spirochaetia bacterium, assembly GCA_035542415.1. Taxonomy (GTDB): domain Bacteria; phylum Spirochaetota; class Spirochaetia; order SZUA-6; family Fen-1364; genus Fen-1364. The sequence continues at coordinate 1,758 of DATKLM010000088.1, read as the reverse complement.
GCCGCGGCGCGGGAGTGCACGTCTTGGCCGTGACGGCGCCTGCTCCGCTTCGGGCGGCGCGCTCCAGGAGGGACGGTGAGGTTCCCCAGATGCCGGAGGCCAGCACAAGCGGCGTGGGCAGCCGCACGCCGGCGACCCGGCAGGAAAGGTCAGGTGAGATCGAGGGCTGCGCGCACATCGGAGCGCACCGACTCGCTGATCCGCCCGTGGCGGACGAGGATCTCCAGAAGCCCTCCGAGGGTCAGCACGGAGTGCAGGGAGAGGCCGCGCGCCGCAAGCTCGCCCTTCCCTCCCTGCTCACGGTCGATGAGGACGACGATGTCCCGGACCGCGAGTCCGGCATCCGTCAGCGGAGAGATGGCCTCCAGTTTGCTGCCCCCCGTTGTGACAAGGTCATCCAGCACGACCACCGTCTCCCCGGAGCGGAAGGCGCCTTCGATCAGCTTCTTCGTGCCGTAGTCCTTCGCTTCCCGGCGAGGGTAGAGAAGAGGCTTTCCCGAGGCCAGGGAGACCGCCTGCCCGATGGGAAGGCCGCCGTACGGAATGGCCGCAATCCGGTCGAAGGCAAGCCCGGAGAGGACCCCGGCCATGGCCCGGCCGACCGTCGCCATGAGCGCCGGGTCGCTCACGAGCAGTCTCAGGTCGATGTACAGCGGCGACTTCTGCCCGGACTTCAGCGTGAACTCGCCGAACTTCACCGCGCCCAGGTCGTGAAGCCCCAGCGCGATCTTCTCCGCAAGCCGCGCGGCTTCCGCGCCCGCTGATCCGGCCCGGCGTCCGGAGGAGCGCGCGGGGCTCGCTGCGGATCTTTCCGTCTGGATCCGCCTGCACAGATCGCGCGCCGCTTCCCCGGGATCAGCGGCCTGCCATACCGCGCGGGAAACGTTTACCAGGACGCCGCTGCGATCCGCGTCCAGCCCGGCGGCAAGGCTTTCCTCCAGATCGCCGCCCTGCGCGCCCACCCCCGGCAGGAGGATCCAGAGGTCCGGCGCTGCTTCGCGCACGCCGCCCAGCAGGTGGGGATACGTTGCGCCCACGACAAGCCCAATGGTGCCGCGCATGTTCCACGACCGGGCAAGCCCCGCAATCTTCAGGTACAGCGGGACGCCCTCCACGGGAAGCTCCTGGATGTCGCGTGCGCCGGAATTCGAGGTGTGGCAGAGAAGAAACACGCCGCGGTCGGCCCGGGAGGAAAGACTCTCCACGCTGTCCCTGCCCAGGAACGGGCTCGCCGTTACGGCGTCCGCGCCCAGGGCGTCGAAGCATGCCGCCGCGTAGGCCTCCGCGGTGGAGGAGATGTCCCCGCGCTTGGCGTCGAGAATGACGGGCAGGCCGCGCGCGTGCACGCAGCGGATCGTCTCTGCCAGCGCCTCCCACCCCGCCGCCCCGCGTGCCTCGTAGAAGCCGCAGTTGGGCTTGAAAGCGCACGCGGAGTCCGCGGCCGCATCCACGATCCGCTTCACGGCCGGAAGAACGTCGTTGTCCGCGATATCCAGCGGCGGGTCGAGACCAATGCACAGCAGGGAATTGTTTCGGCGCGAGACATCGTTCAGGAAGGAAAAGAAGCGGTGCGTGCTCATGCCGTCGGGCGCAAGAATAAACGGATGGAAGGGGTTGTGCAAGGGCGGCGGCGCCAGTAGCATGATTTTACAAAAGCTGAAGGCCGGATACAAGACGGAGAGGACCCCGCGGCCTACGCTGGAACGCCGGCCACGCGCCAGGGAAAGGAAGGACCCGCAGGATGCGCACGCTCGACCC
>DATKLM010000087.1:0-28262 GCA_035542415.1 Spirochaetia bacterium | reverse complement strand
GTGGACGCTTCCGAAGCTCTTGTGGATGGTGCGCAGCTCAACCTGCATGTCGTTGCCTGACAACAGACGAAGGGCGGGGATGCGCCCCGCCCTTCCGTGCGAAGCCCGATGACGGGCTCTGTCTACTTGGAAACGCTCTGGCCTTCCATGCCCTTGAGGAGCTGGGGCAGGTACCAGATCTGCTGGTCGGTGGGCGTCTGGCCGGCCTTGATGTACAGAGATCCGTCCTGGAGGTAGATCGGGCCCTTCCAAAGGTTGAGTCCCCCGGACAGCTCGCGGATGAAGCTGTCTACGCCGTCCGAGGCGGCGTAGGAGAGCGCCGCTCCCTTATTGAAGCCAACGGCGGAAGTTACAGGATCGTTGATATTCTTCCAGTCCGGGCCGTTCCACTCGAAGTGGGACGTCCAGCTTCCGTCCATCGCGGACTTGATGTTCTTCGCGTACGCGGGGCCCCAGTTGAAGTATGGCACGCCAAGGGCGACGTTGGGCCCTTCGTCGATGGCATCCTTGTAGTCATACGGCACTGCCCAGACCTTCTTGCCCTGGCCTGCGAGCTTGACCGCTTCCGTGGTGGCCTCCGTGGTATCGATGCCTGAGATGACCACGTCATAGCCGCTGTTGAAGAAGTCATCCGAGACCTGCGTAGGGTCCGAGGTGACACCGGGGATGTTGAACCAGAAACCGATCCAGGTCACCTTGAACTTCAGCTTGGCCGGGTCCTTCTTCAGATAGTTCGTCCACGCGTAGCGGGCGCCCAGGTACGCGGAGGAGGCGAGCCGGCGGGTTTCGTCATTGATGAGCGGGCCGAGGTAGCCGATCTGGCCTGTCTTTGTCGTGAGGGCCGCCGCGACCCCCGCGATCATCTTTGTGTATTCCATGCGGCCCATGATGTTCACCATGTTGGGGATCTCTTTGTAGTCCTTGCCTTCCTTCCAGACCTGGCTCCCCGAGGACATGATGACGAACACGTCAGGATGCGCCTGGGCGAACTTCACCGCCTCGTCGCTCATGTCGTCGGAGCTGAAGATCACCAGCTTCGCGCCCTTGGCCACGAGGCTCTCACCGAGCTGGGACGCCGTCGTTCCCGGCCGGTCCGCCGGGTTGACCTTGTCCAGGTACACCATCTGGACGCCGGAAACCTTGTTCACGACGTACTGCATGGCGTCGTAGTGGGCCTGGCTCCAGCCGTGATCGTTGTAGGGCCCGACCAGAAGCAGGCCGACCGTCAGGTTGTTCCCGGCGGCCGGCGGCGCGCTCTGCCCGAAGGCGTTCACGCCGACTGCCAGCACCGCTACCAGCAGGATGAGCTTGCCGATGTTTCTCATACTCCTTCTCCTTACGCCGCGTCGAGCGTCACCTCGCGTCGAGGGCACGGCATCGTTCATGTGGATGGGGGATTATACAATACCCCCGGCACGGGTCACAAGCTTTTTCGCTGCGAAACCGAGTTCTGACGCGGCCCCGGGGGGGCTATCGGATGGCCGCATCCCCTTTCTCCGCGGTGCGGACCCTCACCGCGTCGTCCACCGGGTGCACAAAGATCTTGCCGTCCCCGATGTTCCCCGTGAACGCGGCCTTCCGGATCGCCTCGACGATCCTGTCGGTCTCCCCGTCCTGCACCACGAGCTCGATGCGCGCCTTTGTGATCAGCTCGATCTTGTACGTCTTGCCGCGTACCTTCTGCTCCGCTCCCTTCTCGATCCCATGGCCTTCGATCTCCGATATCATCAGCCCCGGATGGCCGACCTGTTCCAGGGCCGCGCATACGTCGTTCACCTTGGTCGGTCGAACGATCGCCTCTATTCTCTTCATGGTTTCGAACCTTTCTCCCGTTCCCTTTCCCAGCCAGAGACATACAGCAAAGAGTGTGCCATCTGAAAAACGGCCCGGTTCTCGATACAACCCATTCCGCAATAAGGAATTAGCTTCCCGCGAACAGCCCCGGCGTTCTCTGCCAACGGAGAAATCACATACAAAACTGTCGAAGAGAGCCAATGCGGCTACATTCCGGTAGCTTTTCTGGCGGCCCTCCTCCATGCAATATTCGGGAGCCGGCGGAGTCTTCCTTTGTATGAACGAAGAACGACACGTCTGCCCGTGGTGGATCGGCTGGCTCCTGGCAAGCCCGCTTCGGCGCCTGACTCACGGTCCAAGGAAGATCCTCTCCCCGTTCGTGTCAGACGGGATGACCGTTCTCGAGCCGGGCCCCGGCATGGGCTTCTTCACCATGGAGCTCGCCCGCACCGTCGGCCCTCGGGGACGCGTGATCGCGGTGGACGTCCAGGAGCGGATGCTTGCATCGCTGGCGCGCCGCGCGCGGAGGGCCGGCCTTGCGGAGCGCATCGAATGCCGCCTTGCGGAGGAGGACTCCCTGAAGATCGACGACCTGCGGGATTCGATCGATTTCGTGCTGGTGTTCGCCATGGTGCACGAGGTCCCCGACGCGGGCCGGTTCTTCCGGGAGACCGGCGCGGCCTTGAAGCGCGGCGGCAGGATGCTGTTCGCCGAGCCTGCCGGGCACGTCGATGAGGAGAGCTTCGAGGCATCGTTGAAACTGGCTGCAGCGGCGGGGCTGAACGAAGTGGCGAAACCGAAGATCCGCCGAAGCCTTGCTGCCGTGCTCGAGCGGCGGCAAGGATAAAAAAGGCCGCCTCCTCGCGGAGACGGCCTCACGGAAAACGAACGTCGTCGATCTCTAGTTGTACAGGACCGCGGCGACATCGGGATCGTCGATGGTGGTCTTGTCGCACCACTTGAACCCGGTGTCGATGAACTTGGGAACCTTCTGGCCCTTGAGGGTCTTCACTGCCGCCTCGACAGCCTTGTAGCCGATTCCGATCGGGTCCTGCTGGACCGCACCCGCTTCCTCGCCGCTTCTGATTGCATCGATCTGCTGTTTGCCGGAGTCGTACCCGATGACGACAATCTTGCCTACGAGGTCCAGTTCTTTCACCGCGTTGAGAACTCCAATGATGGAGCCTTCGTTTGCGCCGAAGAATCCCTTGATGTCGGGGTTTGACTGGATCATCGCCTTGGCGAGGTCCGTGGATTTCAGATGGTCACCACCTCCGTACTGGGGACCGATGATCTGGATCTTGGGGTATTTCTTCTTCATCTGGTTGAGGAAACCAGTTCCGCGGTCGATGCCGGTGCGGCTCGTCTGGTCGTGAATGATAACGCCGACCTTGCCCGAACCGCCAATAAGAGCCGCCATCTTGTCGGCGGCGAGCGCCGCGGCGGCCACATTGTCCGTGGCGCAGGTTGTGACGGGAATGTCGCTGTCAACACCCGAGTCAAATGCGATGATGGGGATCTTTTTGTCCTTTGCCTGCTGGAGCAAGGGGATGGCAGCCTTGCTGTCGAGCGCTGCGAAGACGATCGCCGAAGGGTTCTTGCCAAGGTCCGTCTGCAGCATGTCCATCTGCTTGTCGACCATCGCCTCGGTTTCGGGGCCTTCGTACGTGACGACCACCTTGTAATCCTTGCCGGCTCTCTCCGCGCCGAGCTTCACCGCCTGCCAGAACTGGTGCTGGAATCCCTTGGAAATCACCGGGATGTAGATTGCCTGCGCTGCGGCAAACCCGCCGAGCAGCAGGACGGCCGACACCACAATGAGAACTGTGACCAGTCTCTTTCTTCTCATGGAACACTCCTTTTGTTCGACTCTCCGAACGTCTCCCCAACGGGGATTGAATTGCATCGAATCATACCTGAAACAACACCAGCGGGCAATCCGAAGCCGCTTCACTATGCCCTTCTGCGGCGGAGGATGTCCGCGTAGACCGCAAAGATCACGATAACCCCCGTCATGACGGTCTGCCACTCCTGCGGCACCGAGAGGATGCGCAGGCCATTCGTGAGGACGCTCATGACAAAGGCGCCGATGACGGTCCCCAGGATCGTCCCCTCACCGCCGCTCAGGGACGTGCCGCCGATGACCGCGGCCGCTATGGCGTCCAGCTCGTAGCCTTGCCCCAGAGCCGGCTGGGCAGAGTTCAGGCGGGCAGCGATAACGATCCCCGCAACTCCGCAGATCAGCCCGCACACGACGTAGACGATCGTCTTCCAGCGGTCGACGTTCACGCCCGACAGCCGAACCGCCTCCTCGTTGCTGCCCATCGCGAAGGTATACCGGCCGAGGATGGTGCGGTTGAGGAGGAATCCCGACAGCAGAGCGACAGCAAAGAAGATGATGACCGCGTTGGGAATGGCAAATCCCGGAACGATCTCCCCGGTCACCGAGCCCATGGCGATGAGCGCGAACGATGGGGTGTCGTTGAAATACACCGGCTTGAGGCCCGAGATAATCAGGGACAATCCCTTGGCGACATACATCATGCCGAGCGTCGCGATGAAGGGCGGTATTTTGAGTCGGGAGACGAGGGTGCCGGAAATAAGCCCCACCAGACCTCCCATGAGAATGCCGGCCAGCACACCCACGAACACGGGCCCGTGCCACATGGTGACGAACACGCCCGCGATGACGGCGCAGAACGTCATCAGCGTGCCTATGGACAGGTCGATCCCCGCGGTGATGATAACGAAGGTCACCGCCACAGCAAGGATACCCGTGACCGCCGTGGCGATCAGAATGGCGACCATGTTCTGGAACTTGAAGAAGTTCGGCGACGCCAGGGAGAAAACAACGATCAGCGCGATGAGGCTTGCAAATGCGAGAAGCCTCTGCGTTGCGTTCGAGTTCAGAAGCCTGCGCCGCTGCCGAGGTGCGCGAACAATATCTCCCATCGCCTATGCTCCCTTTCCGGCGGCCGCAGTGCGTTCCGACTTGACCACGCTCTCGCGGCGGGTGGCCAGGTGCATGACCTTCTCCTGGGTCGCCTCCGCTGCCGTGAGCTCGCCGGTGATCCGACCCTCGCACATCACAACGATCCGATGGCTCATGCGGATGATCTCGGGCAGCTCGGAGGAAATCATGATGACAGCCTTGCCCTGCTCAGCAAGGTCATTGAGGAGCTTGTAAATCTCGCTCTTTGCTCCAACGTCGATGCCCCGGGTCGGCTCATCGAAGAACAGGATGTCGCAGTCGCGGACGAGCCATTTGCCAACGACCACTTTCTGCTGGTTGCCGCCCGAGAGGAACTTGGTCATCTGGGTCAACGCGGGTGTCTTGATGCTCAGGAGGGAAACAAACTTCTCCGCCGTGGACCGGGTTTCTCCGCGCCGGATGATGCCCAGCCACCCCAGGAAACGCTTCATCGTGGCCATGACGATATTCGCTTCCACATCCATGCCAAGCGCCAGACCGAAGCGCTTGCGGTCCTCGGAGAGGTAGCCGATTCCGTGGCGCACGGCGTCGCTGGGCCTGCGGATGTGCACCCGCCTCCCGTTGACAAGGATCTCGCCGCTCTCCACCGGATCGGCCCCGAAAACGGCGCGCGCCACTTCGGTTCGCCCGGCTCCCATGAGGCCGGCAAACCCGAGGATCTCCCCCCTGCGGGCTTCGAAGCTCACGTCCTTGATCGCGCGGCCCTGCTGGAGGTGCGCGACCTTGAGGATCACCTCGTGCGCGGATGTGTCCTTCAGGTTGCGGGAGGTCTCGTAGATCGTGCGGCCGACCATCATGCTGATGATCTCCCCGATCTCCACCTCTGCGGTGCGTCGGGTATCGACGTAGTTGCCGTCACGCATGACCGTGATACGATCCGAGATCTGCTTCAGCTCTTCCAGGCGGTGAGAAATATAAGCCACCCCGACCCCCCGGTCCCGGAGGTGGCGGATGATGCGGAACAGTTCCTCAATCTCCGCGATGTTCAACGCGGCGGTCGGCTCGTCCATGATGAGAACTTCCGCGTTGAAGGAGAGCGCCTTGGCTATCTCCACCATCTGCTGCTTCGCCACGACGAGGTCCATGACTTTCGTTCGGGGATCCAGATCGAGGTGGAGCATCTCGAACAGCTCCCTCGCCTTGTCGTTCATCCCCTTCTCGTCGAGGAGGAGCCGGAAAGGCTGCCGCGGCTCGCGTCCGATGAAGATGTTCTGCGCGGCCGTGAGGTGCTGCATGAGGTTCAGCTCCTGGTGGATGATGCTGATCCCCAGGTGCTGCGCCGCCCGCGGGTTCGGGATGTGGACTTCCCTGCCCTTGTAGAGAATCTTTCCGGCGTCCCTCTGATAGACTCCGGCAAGGATCTTCATGAGGGTCGACTTGCCCGCCCCGTTCTCCCCCACGAGCGCGTGGACTTCGCCGGAGCTCAAGTCGTAGCGGCAATTGCTCAATGCATGTACGCCCGGGAATGTCTTCTCGATGCCCTCCATCACGACGAGCTGTTCAGGCATCGCGGTTTGATCTCACCGAGAAACGCTCCGGGTATAGCATCGCGGTCAATCGCATGGCGTGCCGGGCATAGTAGTGCGCAGTTGACGCGCGTGTCAAGGTTTGCGGGCCTCCAGCGCGGGCCCGGCCACGGGCCACCCGTCGTCGCTCCACGTCAGTGGCCGCACCTGCAGGACGGCCATCCCTCCGCGCTTGCCGTCGTACATGTGATGCACGAGCCAGTCCTTGTCCCCGTCGTGAAGCGCCGCGTTGTGGCCCGGACCGTGCACGTCGCCCGAGCCTTCGAGGACAACGGTGCCGCCGCCCCTGGTCATGGGCGTTCCGTCCCGGTCGCTGTAGGGTCCGGTGATCTGCGTGGAACGGCCCACGGCGATCTTGTAGTCACTGCGAATGCCCCGGCAGCAGAAGTCGTACGAGACGAAGAGGTAGAAGTAGTCCGCATGGCGGAAGATGAACGGGGCCTCGATGGGATCACCGCTCACGCCGGGGGCACGGCGGGCCACGGACAGAATCTCGGGCGGGTCGCTCTTCGGTTTTCCGGTGGATGGATCGATGGGCGTCATCTTGATGCCGTCCCAGAACGAGCCGAACACGAGGCAGTACCCGGCGTCGTCATGGGCAATGTTGGGATCGATGGCGTTCCAGTCGTCCCTCCGGGGCAGGGACCCGATCACCTTGCCCTGGTCTTCCCATCGGTAGTCGGGGCTCTTCGGGTCGAGGGCCGCGCTGACGGCAAGGCCGATGCAGGACTGGTTGCTCCCGAATGACGAGATGGCATAGTAGAGGTACCAGCGGCCGTTGACCTCCGAGATGTCCGGTGCCCACACCGTGCCGTCGAAGCGCGGAACCTCCTTGTACGTCCAGGCGGGGGGCGTCCTGAAAACGGAGCCCACGAGCTGCCAGGACACGAGATCCCGGGAGCGCTGGACGGTGATGCCCGGTCCCGTGCTGAACAGGTAGTACCACTCCCCTTCCTTGGCAATGGAGGGGTCATGCGCCGGTGCAGGGTAGTCGAGACCAGCCACAGGGAGAGGAAGCGCGAGGGCGGCCGCGCAGAGAACCAGAGCTGCCGTGATGCCTCGAGCTGTCATGCATTCAGCATACGCCGCGCAGGCTTTCCCGGCTACGTCCCCGTCGGTCTGTCCTGCGCGGCGTGTCCGTATGTATGTTGATACGCGCGCGGGGCCGGCCGGGCCGGACGACGCGCGCTGTACAGGAGGTACACACCCATGAAGTGGGTTTTGATCGTTCTGGGAATCCTGCTCCTTCTCATGGGCGCCGTCTGGGCGCTCCAGGGAACGAACATCCTGGCCTACGGCCAGATGGCCGGCGACAACAAATGGACGCTCATCGGCTCGGTGCTCGGAGTGATCGGAATTGTTCTCATCGTGCTGGGTGCGAGGATGAGACGGGCGCGCGGCTGAGGGGGCTCCCCTTCCCCGGCTAGGAGGAAAGAAGCGCCACCCCCGCGACCGCCAGTACCAGCCCTGCCACGCGGGGCGCGTTCATCCTCTCTTTCAGGATGATCCACGCCAGGATGACGGTCGGCGCCGGATAGAGCGCGGCCACGACCGCGGAGATGCTGAGCATCCCCAGCCGGGACGCAAGCAGAAACGCGATGTTCGCTCCCATGTCCAACGCTCCGGAGGACAGGACCATGGGAAGTCCCGCTCGGGAGACCCGCAGGGGAGCGCGCCTGAGCACGGCGTAGAGAAGGACCAGTGAGATCGTGGCCCCGCGCGCTGCGACGAGCGGCCAGATTCCCGATTCGTGCGACGTGCGGGAAATCGCGAAGAAGAAGAGTCCAAAGCCGATGCCGGCTGCCGATCCGAGCATTGCGGCGCGCCGAACGAGCAGAGGCGAGCCCGACCCGGAGGGAGTGCGGGTGAGGAGCACGATGGCAGCGATCCCGAGTGCGATCCCGGCCCACCCGAGGGCGCCGGGCCTTTCACCGGAGGCGACACCCAGGAGAACGGGCAGCACCGCGCCGGTCACCGCGGCAAGGGGGGACGCAACGGCGACGACCGTGGAGGCCAGCGCCGCGTAGAGAGCGGCGATCCCGGCCGTCCCGCACACGCCGGCAACCACTCCCCACAGGAGGTCCGTCGCGGACACGACCCTCATCCCCAGGAGGACCGCAGCGGCCACGGCAATTGCCAGGCCCACTCCCTGGGAGACCACGAGAACCGCTGGCAGCGCGGTGCGGCGCGTTGCCATGCCGCCGCAGAAGTCACCGGCGCCGTACATGATGGCCGAAAGACCGGCAAGGAGAATCGCCATAGATTGGTGCAGGGATTCAAGCACGGCCGGGGGCCCGGCGTCTACGACGCGGCTTGACGCGAGCGCCCCGCGCCGCGATGATTCCCGCCATGGCCGCCTCGGATGACACGACGCAGGTCGGGCGGGAGCCGGGGAGATTCAAGTACTCGGCAGCCCTCGGAAAGAAGGCCCTTCTCATCATCGTCTCCAGGACCGACTTCGGAAAGTCTCTCGTCATCGACCGGCCGCGCGTCGTGCTGGGCCGGCAGAGAGACTGCGACCTGGTCATCGCGGACCCGCTGCTCAGCCGCCGGCATTGCGAAGTCACCACGGACGAGGGCGGCGACTACTTCCTGGAGGACCTCAACTCCACCAACGCGACGAACCTCAACGGCCGGAAGATCCAGCAAAAGACCCGCCTGCAGTTCGGTGACCGGATCGTGATCGGCACGACGATCCTGCGCTTCTATCTCGAAGAAGAACTGGACAGGAAGTAGGTTTCCCCGAGGCCCTTTTCGGGGGGCGTGAAGAAAACCCCGCCCGGGCGGCGTATACTAGATCGTGCAGATGAAGGGCCTTCCTGTCGGCGTGGTCGTGGTTCTGGCAATGCTCTCGGGATGCCTGGCCGCTCCCCCGCGGCCTTCGGCGAGGCCGGTATCCGCAACGGCGCCGGGCGCAGGATCAGCGCGGGCGCGAGAGACGCCCGAACCGGTCTCCATCCAGGCGTTCTCCCGCAATCCTTTCCGGTCGGTCGCCCTTCCCCCGAGCCGCATTCACGGCCACGAGCAGGCCATTGCCGCGCTTGGCTCGCCGGCGAAAACCGTGGTGCGCGAAGTGCCCGACCAGTACGACAAGACGCTCATCCACTCCCTGATCACGCTGCGCTACGCCTTCGGCGAGCTCACCTACCTCCGCGTTTCCGGCAAGGAGGTGGAGACGCTCATCCTCATCAGCGTTCGCGGAGGCCAGCAGCCCCTGAAGTACGGCATCCGCATCGGCGTCACCACGCGGGAGCAGATCCTGAAGACGTTCGGCGCTCCCGAGCAGGCGCAGGCGGATTCGCTGTCCTACGCCGTGGCCTACACGCAGGAGATCACGAGCTCCACGACGTTCTTCTTCGACGGGAAGGCGCTGAGCCGCATCGACATTTCTTCACTCATGATGGACTAGCAGTGTACAATACCGCCGGCAAGGCCGCGTGCGCAGCGCGGAAGGAGGGAGCCATGAACGAGCTCTGTCCCCGGTGCCGGGAAGTGCGCGAGCTCGAAGTTCGGCGGAAGAGCGTCACGAAGATGGACGACAGCGGCACGACGGTGAAGATCACGGTGAGCAGTTACTACTGCACGGCGTGCGGCACGTTCATCCGCAGTGAGGAAGCGGTGACGGGAAAGGGCATGTAGGGAGCGCCCATGATGCAGCGACGGAGGCGGCGGATGGCGTTCGTGATCGGCGTGAGCGCCTTGTGCGCGGCCGCGGCGGCCGGCCCGGCGGGAGCGGAGGCTCCCGCGGAGCAAAGGTCGGACAGGGACTGGGCGGTGCTTCCGCTGGATCCCGGCTACCTCGTGTACAACAATGTCTGGAACAAGGAGGGGGCGCGCGGCCCCCACGCGCAGGCAGTCTTCACGAGGAAGAACGACGGCGCACCTTCCTTCGGCTGGCAGTGGAAGTGGCCGGCCGCGGACGGCGTGGTTGCGTATCCCGAGGTGATCTTCGGCGATACCCCGTGGGACCGCTCCCCGCGCCGGCAGGTACGTGAGCTCCCCTTCCCCGCCGGCTCTCGCGGCATGACGGTGGACTATGACATCAGCCTGCAGGCCGGGGGGATCTGCAACATGGCGTTCGAGTTCTGGACCGTGTCCTCCCTCCCCGCGTCTTCGGACAGGATCATGCACGAGGTGATGATCTGGATCGACAACCACGACATGACGCCGGCCGGCTCCTGGACGGACAAGCTCGTCACCGGGGACCTGACCTGGGACATGTTCCTCAGGCAGGGCCATGGTGATGCCTCCGGGAAGAATCCCCAGAAGTGGACCTACGTCGCCTTCCTGGCGCGGAAGCCCGTGCTCAAGGGCCCGCTGGACATCGGAGCCTTCGTCCGGTTCCTGCAGGAGAAGGGTCTCCTGGGCAGTGATGTCTACATCACGAGCCTCGAGCTGGGAAACGAGATCGTCACCGGTGCCGGCAGCGCCGAGGTGCGCAACTATCGCGTGACCATCAAGTAGAGTCGGTCACATCATGAGAGGCGGAAGGCGGCTTCCGCGGTCTTTCCCAGGCACCACTCCAGCTCGCTCTCGGAAAGGCCCACGCCGCGATACTTCGCAAGCTCGACGGGAATGTTGTTGATGAGGTCCGTGCCAAACATGACCCGGCGCGGTCCGAGCTTCTCCACCATGGCGCGCAGGTCGTAGGAGGTGACCCACGACGTCTCCAGGAAGATGTTGGGGCATTCCTGCGCGGCAACGATGGCATCTGCCCCGAAGGTCCCCCCGCCGGCATGAGCGAGCACGATCCTCACGTCGGGATAGGTGCGGGCAGGAGGAATACATGCCGAGGGAAGCGCGATGGGCAAGCCGTTGCCGGTGTGGATCATGACCGCGATGTCCAGCTCCTTCGCGACGCGGAAGACCTTGTCCACCGCGGGGTGCGTGGGAGCCAGACAGAAGGCGTAGGGATGGTGCTTCACCCCCTTGAAGCCCAGATCCCGCACGGTCCAGCGCACCAGGTCGAGGTACTGCCCCTCATCCATGAGCGGGTTGAAGCACGCCACTCCGTGCGCCCGGCCCGGGTGCGCCTGCATGAACCGCCGGATGCGCTCGTGCGCCTTCTTCTGGTCCCGGGAGACGATCCCCGGCATCAGGATCTGCGCCGTGATCCCGTTGTCGTCCATGGCTTTCAGGACGACCTCCTCGGAGTCGTCGGTGAGGAACATCAGGTCCTCCCCGAGATGCATGTGGGCATCGATGATTCGCATGACCACAGTATCTAGACGAACGAGCCTCGGGGATAGCGTTCGGGATGAGCGGCGTACTCCTCGGCAAAGTCCTCGATGATGCGCTGCAGTGGATACTCGATGGTCCAGCCAAGCTCGCGGCGCGCGCTGGATTCGTCGAAGGAGAGTCCCTGGAGCTTCTCGTGGTAGGCCATGGCGAACTGTTCGGGCTTGAATCCGAGTGACGCCCGGGGGAAACGACGGCGGATGGCGGCAGCGAGCTCTTCAGCGGACGGCATGGGATCCACGCCCGCAAGCGTGTAGCAGACCGCTTTCACTGCCTCGCGGGGCGCCGCATCCAGGGTGAGAAGCGAACGGGCCGCGTCCTTGAAGTACAGCACCGCGCAGCGGATGTGCGGCGCCACGAAGATGTCGTAGTGTTCCCCGCGGCACGCCTTCTCCACGGCCCAGGAGTTGTAGACCGAGACGTGGGGGACGACGGACCCCGGTCCGATCACTGAAGGAAAGCGTACGGCCCGAAAGTCCAGCCCGTAGCGCGTGCCATAGAATCGTCCCAGCAGCTCCCCGAAAACCTTCGTGGTTCCGTACAGCGTCGTGGGGCGCTGCAGAGTGTGGTCCCCGATGGACGAGCCTTCCATGTCCAGGCCGAACGTTGCCGTGGTGCTCGTGAACCTCACGCGCTGCACGTCGAACAGGCGGGCCGCTTCCAGAACGTGGAACATCCCCTGGACGTTCGCGGCGAACGCCGCCGACGGATCCTCATTGGCGGGGATGGAGAGCATTGCACCCAGATGGAAGATGACGCTCGGCCGCGCCGTCTTCACCGCTTCCAGGACGTGGGAAACCACTCCGAGCTCCCCGCGGATCATCTTGACCCGGTCTTCGATCCCGGAGAACCGCTCGCGGACGATGGCCCGGTCGAAGACCCAGACCGCCTCTCCCTGGTCACACAGCATGCGCGCGAGGGTGGACCCGATCAGGCCGCACCCTCCCGTGATGAGCACCGCCATCGCGCCCCCCTCATTCCCGGTAGATGGGAAGCCGAACCCTCATGACCGTCTTCCCCTTGCTCTCACAGAGGATGACTCCCTCGTGGGACTCCACGATGTGCTGGCAGATGGAGAGGCCCAGCCCGGTGTTCTTCTTTCCCGCCTTCGTGCTGAAGAACGGATCGAAGATCCTGTCCACCAGCTCGGGAGGGATCCCGCAGCCGTCGTCGATGATGGAGACCTCCACGCAGTTGTCGGGCTCGATCCGCCGCACGGCGATCTCGATGGTCCCGCGCTCCAGCACGGCCTCGATGCTGTTGATGAGGAGGTTCACGAAGACCTGCTTGAGGCTGTTCTCCTCTCCGAACACGAGGATTCCTTCCTGCCTCCCGGGAAGGCGGAGGTCGATCGACTTCTCGCGGATCTTGTGATCCACGAGGAGCACGACCTCGTCGATGATCCTCGTGATGGACAGCGGCTCCATGGGGATCTTCCTCACCTTGGAGAAGGACAGGAGGCTCCCGATGATCTCTCCGATCCGGCTGAGCTCACGCTCGATCTTCACGAGTCTATCCGTGTCGGGGTCGTCGCGGTGGTGGCGCTTGAGCAGGTCCACGTAGTTGAGCACCACGCTCAGGGGATTGGAGATCTCGTGCGCTACGCCGGTAGCGAGCTCCGCAATGGAGGCGATCTTCTCCGAGCGCAAGAGGTAGTCCTGGAAGTAGCGGTCCCGGGAGATGTCTTCAATGACGAGGATCGTACCGAGGTGCTTGTAGTCATCATCCTTGAAGGGAAACGTGCGAACCCGCACCAGGCCGTTCTCCCCGCAGTGAAGCTCCTCCCAGGTGTTCTCAGCCCGTCCGCCGATCCGTTCCACGATCTCCGCTGCCTTCTCCACGGCGCAGGACTCCAGGAGCGTCTCCACGGGCTGATCCAGGAGGACCTCGTCGCGCAGCGCGAGGATCTTCACGGCGGAGAAGTTCACCGTGGAGATCCTCTTCCGCTGGTCCAGGATGATCACGCCGATGGGGAGATTACGGATGATGTTTTCATTGTACTTCTTCAACAGGAACAGCTCGCGGTTGTCCTGCTCCAGCTCCTCGCGGCTCAGCACGTAGGAGTAGGTCATCTTGATGAGCTTCAGCTTGTCGACGTCCTGGATCTCCTCAGTGCCCTGGCGCTGGCCGTTTTTCAGGATGGTCACGCGGTCGGCGAACTCGAAGATCTCGTCCATGTTGTGGGAGATGTAGATGACGCTGCGGCCTGCTCCCTTGAACTCGAAGAGAAGGCGGTAGATCGTCTCCATCTCCCGGGGGGTTAGCTTGCTGGAGATCTCGTCGAAGATGAGAAGCTCCGGCTCGATGGACAGCGCCTTGGCGATCTCCACCATGAGCTGCTCCGCCTCGGTGAGATCCTCCAGGTGCGCATGGGGATCGATGTCCACGTGGAGCATCCCGAAGAGCTCCACGGCGCGGTTTTCCATCCTCTTACGGTCGAGGAAGCCCATGCCGGAGGTCAGACGCTGGCCGGTGAAGATGTTCTCCACCGCGCTGATGCTGGGGATCACGTTCATGTTCTGGTAGACGATGGCGATGCGGTTCTGCATGGCGGACCTGGGGGTGAACGACTGTACCTCCTGCCCGCGGAACCAGATGGTGCCTTTCTCCTTTGTGACCGCGCCCGAGAGCAGCTTCACGAGCGTGGATTTCCCCGCCCGGTGCTCGCCGAGCAGGCCATGGATCTCCTCCGAGGCCAGGTCGAAGTCCACGCCCCGCAGCGCCTGCACGCTGTCGTAGCTGACGTGGATATTGCGCATGGAAACGAGGCTGGGCCCGCGCGGCTTCATCTCTTCAGCTCAGGCCCAGCTTCCTCATGCGGTTGTACAGCGTGCGGCGGTTGATGTTCAGCATGTCCGCGGCCTTCGTCTTCTTTCCCTTGCTCTTCTCCAGCGCCTCAAGAATCATCGTGCGGTTGAGCTGCTCGAAGCTGGACTGAAGCTTCTTCCCCAGGTGCGTGGCCTCGAGGTCCGTGTACTGGGAGGGAAGATCCTCCACGGTGACCAGGTCCCCCTCGCAGAAGATCACCGCGCGCTCGATGCAGTTCTTCAGCTCCCGAACGTTGCCCGGCCAGGTGTGGGCAAGGAGCATGTCGCGCGTCTCCTCGTCCAGTCCGCGGATGGGCTTGCCATACTGGGCGCCGAAGAGCTTTACGAAATGGTCGATGAGGATCTCCACGTCCCCGGGCCGTTCGCGCAGCGGCGGGACGTGGAGTGTGACCACGCACAGACGGTAGTAGAGGTCCTCGCGGAATGCGTCCTTCTGGATGAGGAGGCGCAGGTCCTTGTTCGTGGCGGCGATGACGCGGATGTCCGTCTTGATGGTCTCCGTTCCGCCCACGCGCTCGAACTCCTGCTCCTGGAGCACGCGCAGGATCTTCGCCTGCGTGCTTGGGGTCATGTCCCCGATTTCGTCCAGGAAGATCGTGCCCTTGTGCGCCAGCTCGAACTTGCCCTTCCTCTGAGAGAGCGCGTTCGTAAAGGCGCCTTTCTCGTGGCCGAACAGCTCGCTCTCCAGCAGCGTCTCGGGAATTGCCGCGCAATTCACTTTGATCAACGGCCGGGGGGCGCGCGGACCGGCCTCGTGGACGACGCTTGCGATCAGCTCCTTGCCCGTCCCGCTCTCACCGGTAATCAGGACCGGAGCCGTGGCTGCTGCGGCCTTTTCTGCGGACTGCAGGATCTTGCGCATACGCGCGTCGTTCGTCACGACCCGGCCCATAGCCGGGGCGGCCTGAGCGGCAGCGGACGGCGGCGCGCAGCTGAGCGCGGCGAACTCCCGAATCTCGTCGATGAGCCTGCGGAGGTTCGGCGGCTTCTCGTAGAAGTTCGCCGCGCCGTACTTCATGGACAGCACCGCGTTCTCGATGGAGGGATGGCCGGTGAGGATGATCGCTTTGATGTTCGGGTTGGTGCGGCGCAGCATCTTCAGGAGGTCGATCCCGCCGATGCCTGGCATGCGGATATCTAGGATGACGAGGTCAGTGCGGCTCCGGGCCAGGATGGAAGGCGTTTCCCGGGGGTCGCTCGTCCAGGTCGTCGGGAAGCCCTCCTCGATGAGGATCTCCGAAAGGGATACACAGAGTTCTTTTTCATCGTCCACGATCAAGATGTGATAATCCACATGCGATCCTCGCGCCGCGGCATCAGGCGGCCGGGCGCTGCGGCGAGTATAGCACGTCGCGGGGGAAGTTCCCCCGGGGCCGCGCGGGCTGTCGGGGCCCGCCGCAACCCCGGGGGTTCACTGAGAGCCAGGCCTAGGGTATCGCCTCCCCTCCCTGGTCGACATTGTCCTTCGTGAACATCCGCGAGCCGAGAACGATTCTCTTGGGAACCTTCTGCCCGCTGAAGATCTTCAGGGCCTGGACGATCGCTTCCCCTCCGCCGGTGGGGTACTGGAAGGTCGCGTTCAGGATGCCTTGCTTCACGTAGGCGACGCCTTCGTGGGGGAGGGAGTCGATCCCGACGAACACCATTTCCTTCTCCCGGCCGACCGCTTGGGCCGCGATGTACGCGCCGTGCGCCGAGGGGTCGTTATGGCCGTATACAATGTCGATCTTGTTGAAGCGCGCCAGGGCGGACTCCATCTCGCTGCGGGCGTCCGGCTCCAGCCATTTCGCGTCCGCGCGGAAGATCACGTTCAGGTCGGAGCCCTTGATGGCCTCCACGAACCCGTTGTGCCTGTCCTGGCCCGGGGTGGAGGTCTGCAGACCCATGATCTCCACGACCTTGGCGCCCTTGCCGCCGTAGTTTTTCACGAGCCACTTGCCCACCGCGCGCCCGATCTTCACGTTGTCGGCGCCGATGAACTCGGTATAGTTCTCGCCGATGATGTCGCGGTCAAGGACAATGACGGGGATCCCGGCCGCCATGGCCTTCGCCACCGGCTCGGCCAGGGGCTGCGCTTCCTTGGGGCTGATGATGAGCAGGTTGATCTTCGCGCTGACGAACTCCTCGACCTGGGCTCGCTGCTGCAGGACATCGTTCGCCGCGTCCTTGAAGACCATCTTGATTTCGGGATGCTTGTCCGCCTCGTTCTTGATGTCGGCGTTCATCTGCACGCGCCAGGGCTCGCCGAGATTGCACTGGCTCATCCCGATCACGTACTTCGCCTGCCCGACCACCGGGAACACGGCAAGGGAGAACAGGACGGCAGCGCACAAGAGAACCTTCACGATGGATCTCATGGAACCATCTCCTTTCATATGTTTGGAATGCGGGAACACACAGGGAAACGAGACTTTATCTGCCGCGCGCCTCCTTTCCGGACCAAAAACCTCTACTTGGTCCTCCGCTTCTGAGTCAGGACCGCAAGCACAACGATGATCCCGGTGATCATGAGCCGGCCGGCTTCCGGGACCGCATTGATGCTGAGGATCTTCTGGAGATAGCCGATGGTGAGAATGCCCAGGAGTGTGAAGCCCATGCTCCCGCGCCCCCCTGCCAGGCTCGTTCCCCCTATGACGACCATGGCGATGGCGATGAGCTCGTACCCGTCGCCCGTCGTCGGATCTCCCTGCGTCTCCTGGGCGGCCTGGCAGATGCCTGCCACCGCGCACATGAGGCCGGAGAAGGTATAGGCCAGGAACTTGGCCATGCGTACGGAAACGCCGGAGAGCCGCGCTGCCTCCTCGTTGCCGCCGATGGAATACAGCTCCCGGCCCCACTTGTGCCGCGCAAGGAAAATCCACGCAACGATGAAGCAGGCGAAGAAGATGACGGTCACGATGGACAGATCCCCGCCGAGGATGCGGGAATCGATCGCTTTGAAGACCGCGGGCAGCTCCTTGATGACGACTTTGTCCCCCTGAGTGACATAGGTGGAGATCTTCTGACCCCCGGTGATGTATCTCGCGGACCCGCGGGCGAAGCTCATCATGGCAAGTGTCGCGATGAACGGCTGCAGCTTCGCCTTGGCGACCAGAGCGCCGGAGACCGACCCCAGCGCCGAGCCCAGGAGGAGGCACGCGATGATGGCGGCGTACCAGGGCCAATCCATATGCATGGTCAGGAGGGAGAAGGACACGGAAGAGACGGCGAGGATGCTCCCCACGGAGAGATCGATCCCTCCGGTAATGATGACGAGCGTCATACCGCAGGCAAGGATCCCGTACACCGACGCCTGGCGCAGGGTGTCCCGGTGCGTGCCCACCTTGAAGAACGCGCCGTCGGCGTTGAACATCACACCGAGGAGGAGCACGAGGAGCAGTTCGAGAAAGGCCCTCCCTGCCGAGCTCGTCAGTGCGCGCCCGATGGACGGAAGGACGCCGCCGGCCCCGCCGTCACCGGCCCGGCCCGCGCGCAGAGGTTCCCGTATCTCACCGCTCATGTCCGCCCCCGTTCGTCTTGCCCATGGCGGCCTCCAGGACCGCCTCGGCCGTCGCTTCCTGGCGGGACAGCTCCGCCGTGATCCTTCCCCGATGCATCACAATGATCCGGTCGCTCATGGCCAGCAGCTCGGGCATCTCCGATGTGACAAGAAGAATGGAGATCCCGCGCGCGGTCCACTCGTTCATGAGCTGGTAGATCTCGTGCTTTGCCCCGACGTCGATCCCGCGGGTCGGCTCGTCCAGGAGCATGATCCGCGGATGCGTGCAGAGCCACTTGCCGATGGCCACCTTCTGCTGGTTCCCGCCGGAGAGGTCCCCGGCTTCCATATCGTAGGAGGCCGCGCGCAGCTGCAGCGCACGGCCCATTTCAGTGGCCAGGCGTGCCTCCGCCCGGGGCCGGCGCCACCCGTAGCGGGAGAGGCTGCCGAGGCTCGCCGCGCAGAGGTTCGCCGTCACGGACATGCTGGAAATGAGCCCCGTTGCCTTGCGGTCATTGGTCAGAAGGGACACCCCGCTCGCGATCGCGTCCCGGGGAGAACGGATGCGCGCGGGCTTCCCCTCGATATAGACCTTCCCTTCCGTCCGTGACGGCAAAGCGCCGAACAGGCCGAGAAACATTTCGCTGGCACCCGAGCCCTGCAGGCCGCCGATGCCGAGGATCTCGCCTTGGCCGACCTTCAGGGACACGCGGTCCACGAGCGGCCGGTGCGCGCGGCCCGCCTTGTATACGGACATGTTCTCCACGCGAAGCGCTTCGGAAGAGACCTGGGGGGTATGCCGGGGAAACTGCTCCTCCATCTCCCGGCCCACCATCCAGTGGATGAGCTTCTTTTCCGGCAGGTCCGGAGCAAGCGCGGTCCCGACGAGTTTCCCGTCCCGAAGGACCGTGGTCCTGTCCGCAAGCCGGTGGATCTCCTCCAGGCGGTGCGTGATGTACACGATTCCGCGGTTCTCGCTTTTCAGCTGCCGCACCAGGGCGAACAGCGTCTCCACGTCCCGGGCGTTCAGCGCGCTGGACGGCTCGTCCATGATAAGCACGCGCGCGTTCAGCCGGATGGCCTTCGTGATCTCGATCAGCTGCTGCACGGAAATAGGGAGGTCTTCCACGAGCGTCATTACGCCGACGTCGACGCCGGCCCGGCTGAGCACGTCCGCGGCAATCCTGCGGTGCTCCCGTTCCCGGACGAATCCCGAGCGCGTAACGGGGTGGCCAAGGAACAGGTTGTCGGCGACCGTCATGGACGGGATGAGGGACAGCTCCTGGTGGATGGCGGCGATCCCGTGCCGGTTGGCATCCAGGGGGCTGGAGGGACGGATGTCGCGGCCTTCCATCTCGATCCGTCCCTGGTAGTCGGCATACGCCCCGGCAAGGATCTTCATCAGCGTGCTCTTGCCGGCGCCGTTCTCCCCGGCGAGGATATGCACCTCTCCCGGATAGATCGAGAAGTCGACCCGGTCCAGGACTTTCACAGGCCCGAAGAGCTTCGTGATTCCGTTCATGGAGACCAGCGGGACCATCCCCAGCTACCCTCGCTCCAGAAATTGTGCGCTGCTTGGTCCATTGTCATGCAGGTTTCGTGCCAACGGAGAGTCCCGAAAAACCGGGTGAAAAGCGGGGATTTCCAGGCCCGAAACCCGGAAAAGTCGCGCGGCGCGCTTCTCCCAGAATACAGCGTGAATCTTCCTTCTCATAGTGGGAAAAATCGGGAATGCTGCTTCCCGATGGCTGCGGCATGATCTTTCTTGACGGGGACACACGGCCGTGGTACTGCTACGGCCAAAGTGAGCGGTGAATGATGAATTTTCGAGAGAAAGTGAAGTTCAACCCCCTCGACCCGCCCGAGCCCTGGGAAAGACCGTACACCCGCGCGGCCGGCGAGTTCTTCTATGAGTACCGCTACGCCGGTCACCCGTTTGTCCCGCGCGCGGCTGAAGACGTTCCCGGAGGCGCGCTTCCTGAGCTTCGCGACGTCTGCGGCATCGGCTCGCATGCCGAGGTGTTCGTGATTCCCGCCTCTGTGCGCTTCACGAGCTCCGCGGGGCGGAAGGTGATCACCCCTACCCAGGTCCTGGCAATCGGCCCGCGCGCTGTTGCGCTGTGGGCGGAGGGGCCGACGCCCGGCATCGCTGTCTCCATCAGTCTTGAAGAGCTGGCATACCTGGAGGACATCGTGATCCTCCTCTACGGGAGGCTGAGCTTCTTCTCAGCGGGCAGCAGGCTGACCATCCGGTACAACACGGTGGCCCGCCGGTGGCTGGAGCCGTCGCTGCTGGCCCTCCGGAAAAGGATCTCCGGCGGCTCCGGCGCTCTCCCACGGATCAGGGAACAGCCGGCGCTTCCCTACAAATGGGACGTCATCCTGCACTCCCCGTTTCTGGACCTCGGGGAAGGCCCGCCGCCGGCGTACCACTACTGCGCAACGGCGGCGCGGAATCGGAAGCTCCCCGCAAAGGGGCAGCTCCTTCTTCTCAGCGCCGCCGAGCTGATCTACGTCCGGGACTCCCAGGATCCCCTGATGTTCTACGGGGTGGACCGGTTCCTCCTCCCCCGTTCCCGCGTGGAATCGATTCGCGCCGAAAGCCGAGCGCTGGAGGCTACCTGTAACGGCGCCGACATCTCCCTTGCCATGCCGCAGCCCCTCGTGGAAACAGCGGTCTCCTGGCTGGCGTGATGGCCGCCGGCTCTGCGGGCTCCTCCAGGAACCCTCTCCGGCGCACGAGATCGTCGCAGAGATTGCCCGCGATCAGCCGAGCGCTTCTCTCTCCGCCAGGAGCTCCCCGACCTGCGCGATTTCGCTCTCCGAGAGGTCCCACTCCGCGCCGCCCACCACCTGTTCCACCTGGCCGGGCTTGCGGCCGCCCACGATGGCGGCGGTCACCTCCGGCCTGCGCAGGACCCACGCAATGGCCAGCTCGGCCATGCTTCGGCCCGCCCGCCGCGCAATGGGGGTGAGCTTTTCCACGAGCTGGAGGTTGCGGCTGAGCGCAGGCTCGGCAAAGAAGGGGTTGCGGGAACGGGTGTCGTCCCCGGGAAGAGACGTCACGCGGGACCGGGAGAACGCACCGGTGAGCAGGCCCATCTGCATCGGGCTGTAGACGATCACGCCGATGCCGTTCTCCCGGCAGAACGGAAGAAGCTCTTGTTCCGCCTCTCGACGGAGCATGCTGTACGGAGGCTGGAGAGAGGTCACCGGGTGGATCTTCATGATGCGCTTCAGCTGGGAGACGTTAAAGTTGGAAACGCCGGCAAACCTCACCTTTCCCTCGTTCACCGCACGCGCGATCTCCGACCACCCCTCCTCGATCTGCTCGTCGGGCCGGGGCCAGTGGACCTGGTACAGGTCGATGCGGTCGGTCTTCAGCCGGCGGAGGCTTGCCTCCAGCTCTCCTCTCACGCTCCTGGCAGACAGCCGGTCGACGATGGTGCTGCTGCCAGGGTCCCAGGTGCGCGCGCACTTGGTGGCCAGAAACACCTTGTCCCGGCGGCCGATGAGGGCGCGGCCCACCACCTCCTCCGAATGCCCCAGGCCATACACGGCAGCGGTGTCGATCCAGCTGATGCCGAGGTCCAGCGCCCGATGGATCGTGGCAATGGAATCATTGTCATCCTGCGGGCCCCACGCGTACTGCCATCCGGAGCCTCCGATGGCCCACGTGCCCAGGCCGATGCGCGTGATCTCGGGACCATTCGCGCCAAGCTTTCTCGTTCTCATGGTGTTCCTTCCGTGACCGAATTGACGCGGATGCTCGCGCCGGTATCCGCTGCCTCCCGCGCGCGCAACCCGAGCTCGCTCACCGTGAACGCCTCCTCCGCGCTGATCCGCATGGGGCCTCCCTCCTGGATGTGGCGCACGAAGTCCTGGAAGAGGGACAGGGGCTCCTCCTTCTTGAGCGTCCGCGGGGGAGCGTCATTCGTGCACAGCGTGGCCTCTCCACCGGCGATCTCCAGAACTCCCTTCTCCCCGGCAACGCGGATCCGGTCGTCGCCGTGCGAGGCCGCGCTGCGCGGCCGGAAGTAATCGAAGCACAGCGTCGCGGAGCCCGAGTTGGCAAGGCGGAAGAGGCACGCGCCCGAGCTTTCCATGTCCCCGTGCCCGCGGTTGCCCCGCGAGGTCTGGCGGGCTGCCACCTCCACGATGCCGCCTTCGGTGAACCACTGGATCCAGTCGATGGCGTGGATGGCGACCCAGGGGATGGTTCCCCCGTACGTAGCGCGGTGCGTGTACATCGGGTGGCGCGTGCCCAGCTTGTAGGACTTCTGGGCGGAAATGAGGAGCGGCTCGCCCACGTGCCCGTCGCGGATGGCGCGCCATGCGGCAAGGAACTCCGCGTGGTAACGGGAATCCAGCATGGGGCACAGGGCCACCCCCGCACGGGCGTAGGCCCGGCGGAGCCGCTCCAGCTGGTCCATCGAGACAGCCATGGGCTTCTCGACAAAAACATTGATTCCCCGCTCCAGGCATTCGCAGGCAATGCCGGACTGGAGGAAGAAAAACGGCGCCACCACGGCCACCTGCGGCTTCTCCCGGTCCAGCATCCGGCGGTAGTCGTCGTAGAACGGAATGAGGGAGCGCTCCAGGCGGTCCACGAAGAAGTCCTTCGCGTTCTCATCCGCGGAGCCGGGGGCGATCCCGACAAAGCTCACCTGGGGCAGCCTGTCACGGACTTCAAGGGCAAGGTCGATGTGGCCGCTCGTGCCGATGATGACGGCCTTCACGGGATTTCCTCCGAGTCCCACTATAGCAGAGCGGCGCCGCCGCAAACAGCCCGGGCTTGCCGGCGCCGGGCAAAAAGAATACTCTGGCGCCCGGTATGAGCACCCCGCCAGCTTCCGGCCGCACGCCTCTCGCCGCCCCCGGCGGTCTGACCCTTCTCCTGCTCTGTATCGCGCTCCTCGTCTCTGTCAGCATAGGCCACTCCGCTGACCGCGACCGGATCACGGTCCGCGTGCTCATTCCTCGAACCACATCGGCGCTTCCGTTCCTTCTCCTGGCCCGGGACCACCCCGTGGCGGGAGTGGACTTCCAGGTGGACACGTTCCTCGATCACGCGCAGGCGCTGGCCATGCTCCTGAGAGGAGAGGTGGATCTCCTGGAAAGCGGAACGAGCCAGGGCTGGCAGAACAGGCTGGACGGGAGCCCCATCCTCATGGTCGATACCGGTGTGTGGGCCCTGTCGTCCCTGGTGGGCCGGGACCCTTCCATCAGGAGCTTCGCGGACCTGCGCGGCCGCAAGCTCGCGCTGCCGTTTCCCGGCGCGCCGCTGGACTTCCAGACCCGCGCGATTCTCTCACATGAGAACATGGATGCCGACCGGGACCTCACCATCAGCTACGGACCGTTCGCGCAGAGCGTATCCCGCCTCCTTGCCGGCCAGATTGACGCGGCCGCGCTGCCCGAGCCGGTGGCAACCATGGCCGTCAGGAAGAACGGGCTCGTGCGGCTTCTCGACTATGCAGATGCCTGGGCGCAGGCGGCCGGCGGTGACGGAAAGTCGCCCCAGGTCAGCCTCTTTGCCACCGAGCATTTCGCGGAGTCCCACCGCGCGCTCGTGAGCACGGTCGTCTCCGCGTGGAGGGAGGCCAGCCGCCAGGCGGCAGCCCATCCGTCGGAGGTCGCCGCGCGGTTCGCGGCGGCGCTGGACCTGGAGCCCGGCATCCTGGCAGAGGCGGCGCGCCGAACGGCGTTCGAGGTGCCCGACTACCGCGAGAACCGCTCCCGGGTGGAATCATACTACCGCGCGGTATCTCCCTTCATTCCGGGCGGCGCGCCGGCCCTGGACGGCGGGTTCTTCTTTGCGCCCTAGGAGCCCGCAGGGCGATGGCGATGCCCGCCGCTGACGCGAAGACCGAACGTTCCTCCCGCCTCTTCGCCGCGGTCGGAATCGCCTTCCTTCTCCTCGTCTGGACGGGGGCAAGTCTCGGATCCGGCGGTTCCTTCGTCCCGGCGCCGTGGACCACGGCGGCCGACACGGCGGTCCTCCTCTCCCGCGGCTACGCCTGGGCGCAGATCCTGACGACAACCGTGCGGGTCTGTGTGGGCTTCCTTGCCGGCCTTGCCGCCGGGGTGGTTGTCGGAGTGAGCGCCGGACGCCCGCGGCTTGCGTCCATGTTCCGGCCCATCGTCCAGTTCTTCCAGGGCATGCCCCCTCTTCTCTGGGCAATACCGCTGGTGGCGCTGATGGGAGTGGGCCACCTTCCCTCCATTCTCGTGATCGGGCTCATCACGTTTCCTCTCGTTGCGGTAACCGTGGGAGAAGGGATGGCAACCCTTCCCCGGGAATACGCCGAGATGCTCAGCGTGTTCGCGCCCGGCGTCGTGCCCCGGATGCGGGAGCTCGTGTTTCCCCATCTCAGGCCGTTCCTGGGGGCATCGGTGAAGGCAGGCCTCGTGCTGGCGGTCAAGGCCTCCGTGACCGCGGAATACTTCGGCGCCACGTCCGGCATCGGCTTTCAGATCCAGTCAGCCTATATGTCGCTGCGCATCAGGAGCCTCTTTTCGTGGGCGCTCATCCTCATCCTCGTGATCCTCGCCTTCACGTACCTGATGCCGCAGGTCAGGCTTCTTCGCAGGCTCGTCCCAGGGCGCGCGGGCGGACGCGGCTTGGCTCACGCCAGCAGTATCGCTCCCGCGCGCCCTCCGGCTCCATCTGCCGGCCCGGGCCGCATCGTGCTTCGAGGCGTCAGTTTCTCCTGGAAGGGAAAGGAGAAGCTGCTGGAGGATGTGAGCCTCACGGCGACCAGGAAGTCCATCGTGCTGATCTCCGGAGACTCGGGGATCGGAAAGACCACGCTCCTGCGGCTCGCCGCGTCCCTGCTTTCTCCGTCGGAAGGCATGATTGAACGCCCTGCCCGGATCGGATTCGTCTTCCAGGATGACCGGCTCCTGCCCTGGCGCAGCATCGAGGACAACGTTGCGCTCCCGATCCGCTACCAGGGCCGGCCGCGGCGCGCGGCGCTGGAAGACGCCCGGCGGCTCCTGGCGGATGTCGGCCTTGCGGGGCAGGAGAGAAGGATGCCCTCAGAGCTTTCCGGAGGCATGAAGAAGCGGGCCGCCCTGGCGCGCTGCTTTGCCCGGGATCCGGAGGGGGTGCTCCTGGACGAGCCGTTCAGCGGCCTGCACGCGGAAGCGCGCCGCGGCCTCTGGAAGACGTTCCTGAAGTTCCACGCCCGGCGTCCCATTCCCGCGATCGTCGTCACGCATTATCCTGAGGAACTGTCGGCAGAGGCGGACTGCAGGCTCTGCGCGCTGGCGGGCAGGCCGGCGCGCCTTTTCCCTCTCCGTTGACGCCGGGAAGGAGATCTGTATGCCGGAAGCGGGCACCCCGGATTTCGAGCTGGTCTACAGCAGGCACGGCGCGGAGTATCACGAGCTCGTGGCGAGCGAGGACTGGGAAGGGAACCTTCCCCGGGCGCTGTCGCAGATCACCTCGTTCAAGGGAAAGACCGTCGTCGAGCTGGGCGCGGGAACCGGGCGGGTAACGGCCATCGTGGCGCCCCGCGCGGCAAGGGTCCTGGCGTTCGACAGGTCCCGGGGCATGCTGGACCAGGCAGCGCAGACGGTTTCCCGGGCCGGGCTCTCCAATGTCACGTTCACGCAGGCGGACAACCGCGCTGTTCCGCTTCCGGACAGCAGCGCGGACATCGTGATCGAGGGCTGGAGCTTCGGCCACACGGTCAGTGTCGCGCGGGACGCGTGGCGCGGCGCCGCGGAGGGAATCATTCGCGAGAGCGAGCGACTGCTGAAGCCCGGCGGAATGCTCATCATCATCGAGACCCTGGGCACCGGAAAGAAGATGCCGCAGGCTCCTGGAGACATCCTCCCCGTGTTCTACGGCTTTCTCGAGAGACAGCTCGGATTCGGCGCAACGTGGATTCGAACGGACTACAGGTTCCCCTCCCTCGTTGAGGCCCGGAGGCTCATCGAGTTCTTCTTCGTGGTCATGGTGGACTACGAGATGGCCGCTGACGGACAGGTGATCGTTCCCGAGTGCACCGGCATCTGGTGGCGGAAGAAGCGCGCCTGAGGTAGGATCGTCTCATGGGACGTTCCATTGAAAATGATTCCTTCCTGCAGGTGCTGCTCAAGCTCATCCCCAGCGAGATCATCGCGGTATTCGTGTTCATCCAGGGAGTGATGCCTCGCGTTCTTCTGCCGCATCTCGTCGTGGGGCTTCTCCTGGTCGCGCTCACGCCGGTGTACCTTCGCTGGGCCTCGGGAGTTCGCTCACGGCCGCAGCTCGTGGTCTCCACGCTCTCCCTGGTCGTGTGGATCTACGCCATGGGGGTCGGACCGCTGCGGTTCGTGAGAGCGCCGTGGTATGAGCCCTGGCACGGCGCGGTGGCCCTGGCCGTATGGACGCTCGTTCCGCCGATCTTTCTCACCCCTCGGGAGAACGGCCCGGTCCCTGGCCGTCCGTCCGGCCAGCCGCCGAAGAAAACGCGCTCACGAGGCGCTCCAGGCCATCGCTGAGCACGGGCCGGGGACAGGCGAGGTTCAGGCGCTCTAGCCCCTCTCCCCCCCGGCCGAACTTGAATCCTTCATCCAGCCAGACCTTTCCGGTGCCCTGGAGCCTCTGCACGAGCTCGTTGTCTGAGAGTCCGAGGTTCCTCATGTCCAGCAAGGCGAGATAGGTTCCTTCCAGCGGAAACACGCCTACATGCGGCAGACGGCGCTCCAGGAAGGAAACGAGCAACCGGTAGTTGCCCTCGAGGTAGCTCAGCAGCTCGGTGAGCCACGGCTCCCCGACGCGCCACGCAGCCTCGCAGGCAGCGGACGCGAAGACGTTGGCCAGTCCTGTGAACAGGGCGTGCTGGACCGCGTCCAGGCGTTTGCGGACTCCAGGATCGGCAACGATTGCCAGGGATCCTCCCAGCCCGGCGAGGTTGAACGTCTTTGTCGCGGCGACGAGCGTGATGGTGATCCGCGCCGCTTCCGGGGAGACGGTGGCCACCGGCACGTGGCGGAACCCGGGCATCACGAGGTCATTGTGGATCTCATCGGAAACGATGACGAGACCCTTCGCCGCGCAGATTTCCACGAGCCGCCCCAGCTCCTCCCGGCTCCACACGCGGCCTACCGGGTTGTGGGGACTGCAGAGAACGAGCATCCGCGTCCCGGCGTCGATGACGCGGGAGAGCCCGTCCAGGTCCATCTCCCATCGGCGGCCGGAGAGAAGAAGCGGATTCTCGACGATGCGCCGGCCGTTGCCTTTCACGCGCAGGGCGAACGGGTGGTATACCGGCGGCTGGATGACGACGCCGTCGCCGGGCTCGGTGAGCGCAAGGATGGCGGCAGAAAGGCAGGGAATGACTCCCGGGGATGACAACATCCACGAACGCTCCACGGAAAAGCCGTGGCGGCGCTCCAGCCAGGAGGCGGCAGCCTGGAAGTAGGATTCCGGCGGCAGAGTGTAGCCGAACACGGGATGTTCCAGCCTCTCTGCCATCGCCCGGCGGATTTCCGGTGCCACCTCGAAGTCCATGTCCGCCACCCACAGGGGAAGCAGGTCATCCCGTCCTGTGAATGTCCGGGTGAAGTCCCATTTCAGGGAGCTGGTCCCCCGCCGATCGATCACGCGCTCGAAGTCGTACACGGCTGCACCTCTTTGCGGCAGAATAGCCCCGGCGCCGAACAGCCTGTCAATCGCCGGAGGGAAACGGTATATTCGGCTGAGGAGGTCTCCATGACGGAAGACGTTTTCCCTCCGGCGCCTCTCCCCCTCACCATCGGGTTTCTCGGCCACGCGACGATGGTCATCACGTATGGGACCACGGTGGTCCACGTGGATCCGTGGAGTCAGTTCGCCGACTATGGGCGCCTGCCCAAGGCGGACCTCGTGCTGGTGACGCACGATCACCCGGATCACCTTGATCCCAAGGCGATTGCGCAGATCCGCAAGGACTCCACCGTGGTGCTGGCCACGCCGCGCTGTACCGACCAGTTGAAGGGCGCGGTCGTCGTCATGAGAAACGGCGACGGGCGCAGCGTCAAGGGAATCGGCGTGCTGGCCGTGCCGGCGTACAACATCGTGCACAAGCGCGGGCCCGGCGCGCCGTATCACCCCAAGGGAGAGGGGAACGGGTACATTCTCACCCTGGGATCACGGAAGCTCTACATCGCCGGGGACACGGAGAACACGCCCGAGATGAAGGGCCTCTCGGGGATCGACATCGCCTTCCTCCCCATGAACCTTCCCTACACGATGACTCCCGAGATGGTCGCTGACGCGGCGGCAGCCTTCCGCCCGAAGATCCTCTATCCCTACCACTACGGGGAGACCGACCCGGCGCGCCTGACGGTCCTGCTTGCGAAGGAGAAGGGCATCGAGGTGAGGATCAGGCCGATGCAATGACAAATCGCCCTCTCGCCTTTGAGAATTCCTA
>DATKLM010000086.1:0-36427 GCA_035542415.1 Spirochaetia bacterium | reverse complement strand
TCCGGCGTCGTAATGTCTCCGTCCACGCGCGCCGTGGAATACAGCTCTACACGCGCATGTCCCAGGATGTCCCCCTTGTGCTTGCCCTTGGATGAAACGACGTCTGCTTCTGTCCTGGCTTCCACGTACGCTTTTTCTCCGATGTAAAGAGCGCTGGTCGATTTGATCTCACCCTTGAATCTTCCCTTGATCATGAGAGGCTTGGTGAACGACAGGTGCCCCTCGAAATCGATGTCCTCCGCGAGGATCGTGTCGATCTCGTGCTCGTCGATATCCTTGATCCTGACTTCCGCCATTCGGGTCTCCTGCTTCTCAGGGTATCCTTCGCGCCGGCGCGATGTCAAGCAAAGGCAGAGCGCCCGGTGGCCCGGTTACTGCTGCGCAGCCGCGGGCTCGTCAATGGCCGCCATCACCGAGGCGAGGGAGGCGGAGAGCCGGGCGCGCATGTCCCGGGTGTGCGGGTTGTAGCGCTGCAGATCCAGGAACAGCTGCCAGGGATCGTTGCACGTCTGTTCGACGATCTCGAGCAGCTTGTTGAATCCGACCGTCCCGATGGCGGATCGATGTACCCCGAAATCCGAAAGCACGCGGCCGATGTAGTGAGCCACACCCTGAGTGAACGCGGCCTCCCGGTCATGGTCGTCCGGGGACATCAGAGAGACCTGCAGGCCCAGGCCGGAGAAGAAGGCGCGCCAGCGCTCCGTTTCCCGCGCGGGAAGCCGCGCCGGGCACAGAATGAGGGGGAGACCCCGCGCGCCGCCGCGGGCAGAGTCCGGGCCGAACATGGGGTGCGTTCCGAGCACGGACACGGAGTCCGGCAGCAGCCGCGTCATGAGACCGACGGGATACGTCTTGACGGAGCAGGTGTCCATGACGAGAGCGCCGGGGGCGAGCCGCCGCCGCATGCGGGTGAGCACGTCTTCCATGGCGGAGATCGCCACGCAGAGAATGATCACCGGCATCGAGAGGAGCTCGTCCTCATCCACACGCCGCACGCCCGGCGGCGTGGGGCGGGCAGGATCACGGGAGTATGCGCTGACCGCGAGGCTGCCCGAGAGCATTTGAGCCCAGAAATAGCCGAATCTTCCAAGGCCGTATACGCCTGCGTCCATGGCTGGCGATTATTGCAGTTTTCGGAGAAAAAGCTATACTGGCGTCACCCGAACAGAGGCCGAAAGGAATCCCGAATGAACTTCATTGAAGAAATGCGTAAGAAGGCGAAGTCCGACCCGCGCAAGCTCGTGCTGCCGGAAGGCTACGAGTCACGAACGCTGAAGGCGGCCCGCATCATCCTGGACGAAGGCTTTGCAAGCGAGGTGACGCTCCTCGGCAAGGCGGCTGAGATCGAAGCGGAGGCGAAAAAGCAGGGCGTGAACCTGAAGGGGCTCATCGTGGAAGAGCCGGCGACGTCGTCGCTGCGCGACGCGTATGTCGACGACTACCATGAGCTGCGCAAGAGCAAGGGAATCAGCCGGGCGGAGGCGGAGAAGGTCTTCATGGGCGACACCCAGCACTGGGGAGCCATGATGATGCGGAAGGGCCGGGCGGACGCCATGGTCTCCGGCGCCGACAGCGAGACCGCCAAGGTGCTCCGCGCCGCTCTCACCATCGTCAAGACGAGCCCGGGGATCAAGACCGCGTCATCCTGCTTCGTCATGTATCTCCCCGGGTCGAAATGGGGAGTGGACGGGCACATGGTCTTCGCGGACTGCGCCGTGGTTCCCGACCCGACCCCGGAGCAGCTCGCCGACATCGCGCTCTCTTCCGCGGAATCCTGCCGGGTGTTCCTGAAAGCCGAGCCCATGGTGGCCCTGCTCTCCTTCTCCACCAAGGGAAGCGCCACGCATCCTCTCGTGGACAAGGTGACGAGCGCCCTGGCCATCGTGCGGGAGAAGAATCCGAAGCTCATCGTGGACGGAGAGATGCAGGCGGATGCGGCCCTCGTAGCCAGCGTCGCGGCAAAGAAAGCCCCGGGTTCGCCGGTCGCCGGGAAGGCGAACACGCTCATCTTCCCGGATCTGCAGAGCGGGAACATCGGCTACAAGCTCGTTCAGCGTTTCGCCGGCGCCGAGGCCTACGGACCGTTCCTCCAGGGGTTCGCCAAGCCGGTGAGCGACCTCTCCCGCGGCTGCTCTGTAGACGACGTGGTGAACACGTCGGTAGTCACCCTGGTACAGTCCCAGCGCGGCTGAAAGCCGCGCGAGGCGGCCTGGGCATCTTGATCCATATCGCCTGCACCCCGTATGATGTGCAGGCGATGAGAGTTGCGATCGTCGGATACGGGAGCATGGGGCGGGAGGTGGAGAGGGTCCTGCGCGACCGCGGCCACGAAGTCGCGGCCCGCATCGATCCCCAGGCGCCTGGCGCGGATGCCCTGTCCCTGACGCGGGAGATTGCAGAGCGATCCGATGTGGCCATCGAGTTCTCCAACGCCGAAGGGGTGCTGGAGAATGCGCGGGCGTACGTCGGCTTCGGTCTTTCCGCGGTTGTCGGGACCACGGGGTGGTACGGGAAGCTGGAGGAGCTGAAGAAGGTCCTCGCAGGCGGAAAGATCGGCTACCTGTACGGCAGCAACTTCTCCGTCGGCGCGCACCTGTTCTTTGCCCTCGTGGCCGCGGCCGCCGAGCTGGTCAGCCCCTCCGCTGAATACGACCTGCTGGGCTGGGAAGTCCACCACAAGAGAAAGAAGGATTCGCCGTCGGGAACGGCGCTCACGATCTCGAAAATCATCACATCCACGCACGCCCGAAAGAAGAAGGTCGTCACGGAGAAGCTGGACCGCGCTCCCGCCGCGGACGAGCTGCACTTCGCGTCGGTCCGCGGGGGAGAAGTCCCGGGGATTCACACGGTGCTCCTCGATTCCGCTTTCGACACGATCGAGCTGACGCACTCCGCCCGCAGCCGGGGCGGCCTGGCGCTGGGCGGCGTTCGGGCTGCGGAGTGGCTCGCGGGAAAGAAGGGCCTCTTCGAGGTCGGAGATTTCATGAAAGAAATACTCGGCAGGAGGCAGCCATGAAGCTGGAAGGCGTGTACACCGCCCTCGTCACGCCGATGACGGAGGACGGAAAGGTGGATGAGAAGGCGCTGCGCCGGCTGGTGGACTTCCAGATCGAAGGCGGCGTGCAGGGCCTCGTCCCGGTGGGCACGACGGGGGAGAGCCCGACTCTCGACGGGGAGGAGTGCAAGGCGGTCATCAGGATCACCGTCGAGCAGGCCCGCGGCAGGGTCCCCGTCATCGGCGGCGCCGGTTCCAACAATACCAGCGAGGCCATACACTACGCGCGGGAAGCGCGCGAGGTGGGAGCGGACGCGACGCTCCAGGTGACCCCGTACTACAACAAGCCTACCAACGATGGGCTCCTTGCTCACTTTCGCGCCGTCGCTGACGCGGTCGACCTCCCGCTGATCGTCTATAACATCGCCGGACGGACCGGAAAGAACATCGAAAACGCAACGATGCTGGAGCTGGCGAAGCACCGCAACATCGTTGCCGTCAAGGAAGCGAGCGGCGACATCGGACAGATGATGGACCTCATCTCGAAGAAGCCGGCTGAGTTCACCGTGCTCAGTGGAGACGACAACCTCGTGTTCCCGCTCATGGCGCTCGGAGGAAAGGGCGTGATCTCCGTCGCGAGCAATATCGTTCCGGACCGCATGGCGCGGTTCGTCGGAGCGGCGCTCACGGGGGACTGGGACGGCGCCCGCAGAATGCACTACGAGCTTCTGCCGCTCTTCAAGGCGATCTTTCTGGAGACGAACCCCATCCCCATCAAGGCAGCGCTCGCGATGAAGGGAATGGTCTGCGAATCCTACCGGCTGCCCCTGTGCCGCATGACCCAGAAGAACAGGGACGCGCTCGCCGCCACGCTCAAGGACTTGAAGATCGTCTAGGATCGCCGGATTGTTGAGCCCCGGGCATGGCGCCTGCCAGCGAGCGGGCGGCTCGCACGAACACCTCGGGAGAGTGCTCCTCTGCGCGTGAACCGGGCGCCGCCCCGGACCACTCCAGAGCCTCCAGCAGGATCTCTGCCGTGACACCCTGAGGCAGGCGCGCGGCGCCGGCATTGTTGCGCAGAGTCTTCCTTCGAGAAGCGAACAAACCCCGCAGCAGAACCTGGAGCATCTCAAGCACCGCTCCCGAGGGAGCATCCGCGCGGGGACGAAGCGCCACGACCGTGGAAACAACGTCAGGAGCCGGGTAGAAGCTCCCCGGCCTGAGGTCCCCTTCCTCCTTCACCTCGAACGCTGCCTGGCAGAGCACGGAAAAAGACGAATAGCTCTTCTTCCCCGGATCTGACGACATGCGCTCAGCAAGCTCTTTCTGGACTGTGAACACCATGCGGCGGGCTCGCAGTTCGCCGTCGATCAGGGCCGTGATCATCAGGGACGCGGAGCGATAGGGAAGATTCCCGATGACCAGGGAGGGAACTGGTCCTGCCTGGAGCGCGCCCTCCCAGGTCTCCAGGAAGTCACCGGAGACGAGCACGAGACGTCCGGGCCGGACGTACTCTTCCGCCAGAAACCGGCACAGGCCCCGGTCCACTTCGAAGACCGTGCACCGGGCGCCGCGGGCCAGCAGAAGCTCGGTCATGGCGCCGAGGCCGGGCCCGATCTCCCAGACACTCTCGCCGTGCCGCGGATCAAGGAGCGCGATCAGCCTTTCACGCGCGCCCCGGTTGATCAGGAAGTTCTGACCCCAGCGCTTCTTCAGCGTCAAACCGCGGCGTTCAAGCTCGGCCCTGATGTCGGCCGGGGAGTCGTAGTTCACGATGAACCCCGGGCCGCGGCCGAGGAAGCCCGAGCCGGGCGCAGCGGAGCCGGATAGCGCCGTGGCACCAGAATCGCAAGGCAGAGAATCGCGGCAATCGAGAGCACCACCGCCGCCGTCGAGAACGGCCGGGAAAAGGAAATGCCGGGAAGACGGCCCATGATGCGGGCAGACTGGTCGATTGCCCCGTAGAGGATGGCGAGAGCCCGCGCTCCCGCATCGTGGAGCCACGGCCACGGCACGGACGCCAGCAGGATCCACCCGAGACCGGCCCAGAGCATTGCCGTGGTGAGGGGCACGAGGACCAGCCCGGCGAGAAGGCCCGAGGGAAACCATACCCCGAACTTTGCCACCACAAGCGGGAACGTCGCCATCTGCGCGCCGAGGGACATCGCAAGAGGCGCAAGGAGGACACGCGGCAGCGTGCCTTCCAGCGCGCGCTGAACGAGCGGGCCCAGAAGGAGAATGCCGGCAAGCGCGAGGAACGAGAGCTGGAAGGACAGGGAGTATGCCTCATGCGGATTGAGGAGGAGGATGGTGATCCCGGACAGAGAGAGCAGGTTCAGCGGCTCACGGTCGCGATCCAGGGAAATGCAGATTCCCGCGAGGCAGATCATGATGGTGGCCCGAAGAAGGGACGGCATGAACCCGGCGAGCACCTGGTAGCAGAGCAGGACGAACGTTGCAATACCGAGCCGGAGACCCCGGGACGGGAGGAACCCGAGGACCAGGATCAGGAAGCCATAGATGACGCTGACATGGAGTCCCGACAGCGCGAGAATATGGAGGCTGCCGGTCCGCTTGAAGGAATCGTACAGGTCCGCGGTGACGTCCTCCCTGCTCCCGATAAGCAGCGCCTCCATGAGAGAGGATGCCGGATAGCCCGCCCGGGAGACCGCGCGGTGCAGCCAGTCCCGAGCCGACGCGCGCGCCGCCCAGAGGGGGGAGGTGGTGCCCGTCCTCAGGAGGTCTCCCCGCTGGACCGAGGCAGCGAAGTTTTCCCCGGTGCGGCCTTCAAAGGGATTGAGCCGCGCATGAACCCTGATTGTCTCTCCCAGGGAAAAGGCGTACGAACCTCGCAGGAGCAGGAGGACGGCCCCGCGTGCCCTGCCCGCCACGGCCCGTTTTTCGGAGCCGGCGGTCTGAAGCGCCACGCGAAGGACCGTGTCGCCTTCCTGCGTTGTTGAGCTGTCCTGCCTCAGCGCCCCGGAAAACCAGGACACCTGTGCCGGCGGAATGGGAAGCGATGCCGCTTCCCCCGAGAAAACGATCCGCTCGATGGACCAGGTCCCGAGAATGCACCCGGCGGTCACGGCAACCAGGAGAAGGCCCGCTCTTCCCCACAGGGGCGTCCGCAGGAGGACAATCCCGAAGGCTCCACCGGTCAGGACAAACGCGATGAACGGGAGCAGGCGTGGAGCGAGCAAAGGCCGGGCAGAGATGCAGAGAAGCATCGCCGAGAACGCAAGGAGGGCGGGAGTGACGTGCCTGCGGAGCATGCGGATTTCATCCGCGGCAGGAAGGCCCGCGCCTCCTCTACCACTTCAGCTTGTCAAGCGAGGCGCGCGCTGCTTTCTTCACCGTGGCGGGGTAGTTGAGATACTGGGTGTACATCAGGTCGTCGAAAGCCACCTTGTCTCCCAGGTCTCCGAGCGCGGCGAGGGTGGTCACCACGACCTTCTCGTCGTACACCTTCCCCTTTTCCGTGTAGGAGTTGATGAGAACGAGGTACTGCGTCAGGCGCACGGCGGCGTCATGTGTTCCGGTCGAACCGAGGGTGCCGATGGCGTCAAGGAGGTGGTTCGTGTCCACAAGACCCTTGTCGAACTCACCGATCGTGGTGTCCATGTGCTCGATGAGAAGGGGCGCCGCGGGCGCCCACTTGCGGTCCCCGAGCGCCCGCGCGGAGACGAAGCGCATGTCGCGGAAGCCGGTCCGGCTGGCCGTGTCCGCGGCGCCCGTGTGGAGGCTCACGTCCAACGCGAACTGGGCAACCTGCGCCTTCTGGTCGCTGGACAGCTTGTCGCTCGCCAGGGCCATCTGGAGGGCAAGCCGCTTCTCCGCAAAGGGGCGGTCCTTGATGACACTGGTGAGCAGCGCCTGGAAGTCTCCCTTGATCGAGAGCAGGGCGTCGCGGGCGGTTGCGGTGATCTTGTCGGAATACCCCAGGTTCATTGCGCTGAAAAGAACGGGGAACGAGGTCGGGTCTCCGAGCTTGCCCAGCGCCTGGAAACACGCGGTGAGGACCACCATGTCCGGCTGCTTTCCGCCGGCGAACAGGCTGTTCTGGATTTCCACGTAGTGGTTGAGGTTTCCGACGATCTCCGCGTCTCCGGCGCCGATGATGCCGAGCGCCGTGGCGGCATTGGAGAGCGTCTGGGTATCAGAGTCCACCTGGAAGAGCTTCCAGATGGAGGCCTTCGCGGGACCGTACTTGATTGTCCCGACCTGCTCCGCCGCAAGAGCGGCGAGCTGGCTGAAGCGCGCGTCCGTGGCCATGAGGCTGCCGTTGTCGGTCACGAAGTCGATGGCCAGGACATACAGGGGACCCATGTCCGCGGCGTTCTTCCCGCCCGCGGCGTCCTGAAGGATCTGGATTTTCACGTCGAGACTGGCGATTGCGAAATTGCGCCGGAACGTATCCAGGATCTTGCTCGAGTCCTGAGCGTACACCGACAGCAGCGGCACGATCAGGACAACGAGGACCCCGAATGCACGTTTCATATCCGACTTCCTCCTCCGCGTAATGTCAGACAGTCGATACTATCGGGAGTCGCCCCCCCGTGGCAATCCCGCGGCTCTGCTGCCCATCGCGGCCCCCCGGCCTCGGGCGGGCTCAGGAGCCGGACGTTCCGTTCTCTGTCGGCGGCGTGGCTTTGAGCATGATCCCCTCGGGCCGGGCCTCGCGCGCCGCGGCATCCGGCTTCTTCTGGGGACCGTCCGTCTCTCGTTCGCCGAAGAGGTTGTAGACGTACATCAGGATCCGGTTGCGCATGGAAGCAGAGGGAGGAACGGCCTGGATGTGGAGCGTGGACCGTGCCTTCTTTTCGTCGTAGTTCATTCCCTTGACGACGCCGCAGATCACGACCGGAGTCTCCCCGATGGTGAACTGGACTTTCAGGGGAAGCCCCACCTTGGCTTTCCCCCCGATGAGAACCGCGCACCCGCCCTCGGAGAGGTCGACGAGCCGGCAGCGCAGGCCCTTTCCGTCTTCCACGCCTTCATTCGCCTGGTCGATCGATTTCAAAGGGTACAGATCCGCGGAAAGATCTGTCTCCACGCGCACCGAGCTGCGCTTCTGCGTCCGGACAAGGCTGTCCGACTGGAGAATATGAAGAATCGGGCGATCCTTGTCCATGAAGTCTTCCAGCACCTTGGTCTGGAAAAAGTAGCCGGCGTCCTGTGCCCGCCAGAGGTTCACGGAAATCTTCTGGTTCTTCCAGGAGAAGCCGTCCGGCAGCTTCGGGCCTTCCGGATAGGAGACGGCGATGTAGCGGTTGAGGTTCTCCACGATGAACGAATTGAACGGTCCGAGGCCGGGCAGCATGATCTTCAGCGTCTGCTTGGGCATGAGCTTTCGCGTGCTCTTGATCCCGACCTTGTACTTGGGCTGATCGAACTCCACCCGTTTCCTCAGCTCGAAGAGCTTATGGATCAGCCTGTTGTACTCCGGGCTCTTCTCTTCCGACCGGGAGCGGTACTTGATGATGATCCCCTTGATGGACCGGTCGAGCTGCTTCATGGACCAGAACAGGGAAGTGGGATTCTCCAACCGGGCTTCCACGGCAACGCGGCGCAGGAGGTTGATCTCGTGAAAAACGAAGCCGGACTCCCGTCCCTTGAGATAGAACTGGAGCCAGGGAAATTTCCCGCCGCCCGCCTTGCGCAGAATGATGATGGCGAGGACGACGAGGAAACCGATTGCGAGAAGAACAATCACGAAAACCATGTTTTTCGCTATAATTATCGTTCAAAAGGCACTATATTTCCATACCAATTTGCTGGAAATTGAAACATGAAGATCGGCCGTGTTCTCTTCGAGATGGTTCTCTTCTTTCTCGTGTTCTTCCTGCCGGGGTACCTGTCGCAGTCAACCATCGCATCCAGCCGCGCCTACGGCACGGCCGCCATGCTCCAGTCGATCCTCATCGGAGCGCCGCAGTTTCTCCTCATGGTGTACATTGTCACGCTGTCGCGGGACGCGGACCTCGTCGAGTGGGGATTCATTCCGCTCTCCTGGGGCGACGCTCTTCGAATCGTTCTCCTTCTCTCCGTCTTTTTCGGGGCCCTGCTCC
Organism: Spirochaetia bacterium; assembly: GCA_035542415.1. Classification (GTDB taxonomy): domain Bacteria; phylum Spirochaetota; class Spirochaetia; order SZUA-6; family Fen-1364; genus Fen-1364. The sequence goes on along the minus strand of DATKLM010000086.1, from coordinate 27,364 downwards.
TGCTGGCCGCCTTTCTGCCGCCGAGCTGGGCGAAGTACCTCAACGGCGGATTCCGCTGGCGCCTCTCGGGCCCGTCCCAGATTCCCCTTGCGCTCGCCTTCGGCGTCGTCGCGGGGTACCGGGAGGAGTTCTTCTTCCGGTCCTATCTCTTGAAGCGTTTCGAGACGCTTGGTTTCCCGATCGCTCTGTCAGTCGCGTTCTCCACGATCGTGTTCTGTCTCGGCCATCTGTACGAGGGGCGCCTCGGGCTTGCAACCTCCGCTGTCCTCGGCGTGATTTTCGCCGCCGTGTACCTGAGACGCCGGAGCCTCCATGTCATCGCCCTCGCCCACGGCCTGTACAATGCCATCGTTCTCTGTCTCAGTCTTCTGCGGACTCCTCCGTTGTCCGCACTCGGGAAAATCGGTACCTTCTTCTGGAGGTAAGCGGGATGCGGATCAGATTCGTCGTCGTGTGCGCTCTCATCGCGGCGGTGTCCTTCAGCGCGGCCGCGCAGGGTGCCTCCTCTGCGGTGGGAACCGACAAGCCGCTTCCGGCGGAGCTGGCGAACCTCCTCATGAAGTCGGGATTCCAGGTTCCGACGAAGGCTGTCCTTCCGGAGGACTTCACTCTGACCGCGCTGGACGGATCGCGCACGAGCCTCAGCTCGTTCAAGGGGAAAGTCGTCGTGCTCAGCTTCTGGGCGACATGGTGCGGGCCCTGCAAGCAGGAGCTTCCCTCCATGCAGGCGCTCTACAAGAAGATGAAAGACAAGGGGCTGGAGATCGTGGCGGTGGACCTTGCAGAGGAGAAGCAGCTCGTGTCCCGGTTCGTCAAATCCAACGGGCTGAGCTTCCCCATCCTCCTCGACTCCGACGTGTCCGTCGGAAGCGCCTGGGGAGCCAGCAGCATCCCCACCAACTACCTGCTGGACCGTTCGGGCCGGGTCATTGCCCGTGTCGTCGGGTTCGACGGCAGGGAGTGGACGAGCTCCGACCGTATGAGTCTTTTCGAACAGATCCTGGCGCTCTAGTCCCTCTTCCGAGGTCAGTCGTTTCTCCTCTGCGCGCCTTTACATGGCGCGTGTCGCCGTTGTATCACTATGGGCGATATCCGCCATCGTGGAGGGCCGAGTTGGACATCTTCGAGAAATGTTACTCCTGGGGTGACGCCCGCGAGGCCCAGGAAAAAGGTCTCTATCCCTATTTCAAGCCGATCCAGGAGAGCCGCGGCACCCGCGTGGTCATGGAGGGCAAAGAGCTCATCATGGCAGGCTCGAACAACTACCTCGGCCTGTCCTGGGATCCCCGCGTCAAGGAGGCCGCCATTGCGGCGACGAGGAAGTGGGGAACGAGCTGCTCGGGCTCCCGGTTCCTGAACGGGACCCTCGCCCTGCATGAAGAGCTGGAGGAGCGGCTCGCGCACTTCGTCGGCAGGGAGCGGGCCCTGTGCTTCAGCACGGGGTACCAGACGAACCTGGGCGCCATCTCGGCGCTCCTCGCCAAGGACGAGCACATCTTTTCGGACAGGCTCAACCACGCTTCCATCGTGGACGGCATTTTCCTGGCCTCCGGGATGCGCGGCAAAGTGCGTGTCCACCGCTACCAGCACAACAACATGGACAGCCTGGAGAAGTTCCTCGGCGAGCAGTCCAACGATGATCCCAAGCTGATCGTCACCGACGGCGTGTTCAGCATGGAAGGCGACATCGTGAAGCTTCCCCGGATGCGCGAGCTGTGCAGGAAGTACGGGGCGCGGTTGTACCTGGATGAGGCTCACGCCATTGGTGTGCTCGGGAAGACAGGACGCGGCACGGAGGAGCACTACGGCGTCTCCGGGCACGCGGACGTGATCATGTGCACGTTCTCGAAGTCCTTCGGGTCGCTGGGCGGGTTTGTCGCCGGTGACGACGAAGTGATCGACTACATCAAGCACTTCGGCCGGCCGCTCATTTTCAGCGCGAGCATGCCGCCGGCGACCATCGCGTCGGTCAGCGAGTGCCTCACGATCATCGAGAAGGAGCCGGAGCGCGTGCAGAGGCTCCAGGCCATCGGCCATAAAATGGTTGCCGGATTCAAGTCACTCGGATTCAACGTCGGGACCGCGGAGACGCCGATCGTTCCGCTGTTCATCGGGGAAATGGAGAAGACGCTCCTGTTCTGGCGCGCGTTGTTCGACGGAGGGGTGTTCGCGAATCCGGTTCTCAGCCCCGCCGTGCCGCCTGACAGCGGCCTCATCCGGACCTCGTACATGGCCATTCACACGGACGACGAGCTCGACCGCGTTCTCAGCGTGGCCGGCGAGGCGGGACGGAAGCTGGGCGTCCTGAACGACTAGAAGATTTCCTTAGAAGATTTCCCGCAATCGCTGGAGGAAACCCTTCCTCCGCGGCTCCTGTTCCTGGAACACGCCGAGGCTGAGAAACTTCTCGTGCCTCTGGGCGAGCATGGACTCCACGCTCCGCCGGGAGACCACCTCCAGGGACGTGAGGATATCCGCCTTGAGCGTGGCAGCCGCGGCGGGGATATTCTTGTGCGCTCCCCCGGGCGGCTCCTTCACGATCCGGTCGATGACGCGGAAGGTCAGGAGGTCCCGCGGTGTCAGGCGCAGGAGCTGGGCGGACAGCGGCGCCTTGCTCGAGTCCCGCAGGAGGATGGAGGCGCAGCCCTCCGGGGTGATCACGGAGTAGTACGCGTTCTCCATCATCAGCACGATGTCGGCGAGCCCGATGCCGATGGCTCCGCCGGAGCCCCCCTCCCCCAGGATCGTTGCAACGATGGGCACGGGAAGCTCGGAGAACTCCTTCATGTTCAGCGCGATGGCCTGGCTGATCCCCCGATCCTCCCCGGTGACACCCGGGTAGGCTCCCGGGGTATCTATGAACGTCAGGATGGGCCGTCCGAACTTGGCAGCCTGCCGGGCAAGCCTCAGGGCTTTTCGATATCCTTCCGGGTGGGCCATCCCGAAGTTGCGCTTCAGGTTGTCCTTCATGTTACGCCCCTTCTGGTGGCCGAAGAACGTAACCGGCCGTCCCCGCAGAAGCGCGATTCCGCCGACCATGGCCGGGTCGTCCGCGAACGTCCGGTCACCGTGAAGCTCGAGGAAGTCGTCGAAGATCTCCTCCGCGTACTGGAGAGTGGTGGGCCTCTCGGGGTGGCGCGCGAGCTCGACCCGCCGCCATGCCTCGTTCTTCTGCGGTGAGGCGGGACGGAGCTTCGCTTCCAGGTCTGCGATCTCCCGCGAGATGTCCAGGCTCGCCTTTTCTGCCAGCGCCTTGAGCTCCAGGATCTTGTCTCGGATCAGGTTGTCGCTCATCCCCGTCCCCCCTGGGCAATGACGTGCGTGTCCAGCAGGAACCCGAGGGTCTTCTTGAGCTCCCCCCGAGGGACGACCCGGTCGATGAATCCCCGCTCGAAATGGTACTGCGACAGGGGGAAGTTCTCCGGTACCTTCTCCCGGATCGTCCCCGCCACGACGCGCGCGCCGGCGAAACGCATGAGCGCGCCGGGCTCGGCAAGGATCACGTCTCCCAGCATGGCGAAGGATGCCAGGACGCCTGCTGTCGTGGGGTCCGTGAGGATCACGAAATACGGACAGCGGCTCTTCTCCAGCGCCTGCGTGGCAACGGCCGTCTTGGCCATCTGCATGAGGGACAGGATTCCCTCCTGCATCCTCGCGCCTCCGGAGGAAGTGAAGACGATGACGGGCACCTTCTTCTCCGCGCCGATCAACATGGCGCGCATGATTTTTTCTCCGACGACGGAGCCCATGCTACCCCCGATGAAGCGGAAGTCCATGACGGCAAGAACGACTTCCCGGCCGTTCACCTTGCAGAGCCCCGTCACCACGGCTTCCTTCACGCCGGTTTTCCGCTCCGCGGCAGCGAGCTTCTCCAGATAGTCGGGGAACTCCAGCGGGTTCGTGGACTCCATGTCGGAGGAGAACTCCTGGAACACGCCTTCATCAGCCGTGTACCGGATGCGCTCCCACGCGGTGAGGCGGAAGTGGTGGCCGCAGTGCGGGCACACGTAGAGAGTGACCTCGAGCTCCGCGGCCGTGAGAGGCCGCTGGCAGGACGGGCAGGAGTTTTTCTCATCGATGAACAGGCGTTCGTCCCGCTTCCTCTGCACCGGGTGATCGGTGAGACCGCGGATCCAGCCCTGGATGGTATTGAACCTCACAGGTCGCCCTCCTTGAGCATCTCCCCGATGAACTCCGTTCCGTAGTCTCCCTTGCGGAACGTCGGGTGGGCCACGATCTTTCTCTGCGTTTCGATGTTCGTGGCGATCCCCTCGATGACGAGCTCGGCCAGGGCGCTCTCCATTCTCCGCAGGCCCTCCGGGCGCGTGCGCGCGGAGACGATCAACTTGCCCAGGAGATGGTCGTACCAGGGCGGGACGGAGTACCCGGTGTACAGGAACGTGTCCATCCGCACGCCGAAGCCGCCGGGGACGAGAAACCGCGTGATGCGCCCGGCGGAGCGCGCATTGATCCTGCATTCCACGGCATACGCGCCCAAGCGCACGTCCTGCTGACGGAACTCCAGTGCTTCATCACTCGCGGAAAGGATCTGCTGGCGGATGATGTCCACCCCGGTGACCATCTCCGAGACAGGGTGTTCCACCTGGACCCTCGCGTTCACTTCCATGAAGTAGTGCTTCCCGTCCTTGACGAGAAACTCCACGGTGCCGGCGCCGGAATACCCCAGGCTCCGCAGGAGACGGACCGCGTCCTCACCCATGCGGCCGCGCAGGTCCGACGAGACGGCGGGAGACGGGCTTTCCTCGATGAGCTTCTGGTGATTCTGCTGGACGGTGCAGTCCCGTTCCCCGAGATGGACGACGTTCCCCTTGCGGTCCGCGATGATCTGGATCTCCACGTGCCGTGGATTCTCCAGGTACCTTTCCAGGTAGACCGTTCCGTCGGAGAAGGCCTTCTCCGCCTCGTGAGAGGCGAGGCTGAGGACCGCGGCCAGCTCGTCCCCGGTGCGGACGATCCGCATCCCCTTCCCGCCGCCGCCCGCGGCGGCCTTCACGATGACCGGAAAGCCAAGCTTCTTCGCGGACGCCAGGGCTTCTCCGGCGTTCGACACGGAGCCCTCGCTCCCCGGAATGACGGGAATGCCCTGCTCCCGCGCGGAGTGCTTGGCCCTGATCTTGTCTCCCAGCAGCTCGATCACCTCGGGGTCCGGGCCGATGAAAATGAGACCGGCGTCCTTGACCTCCCGGGCAAACGAAGCATTCTCCGCGAGAAAGCCAACCCCGGGGTGCAGGGCATCACACCTGCTGAGGACGGCGGCCGTGACGAGATTCCTGACGTTGAGGTAGCTGTCCCGGGCCGGAGGCGGCCCGACGCAGACGCGTTCATCAGCCATGCGCACGGGCAGGGAATCCCGGTCAGCCAGGGAATAGGCAATGACGCTTCGAATGCCCATTTCCCGGCATGCCCGGATGACGCGGACCGCAATCTCTCCCCGGTTCGCGATGAGGAGGCTCTCGATCATACCCTCCGGACCTCGAACAGAGGCGTGCCGAACTCCACCATGCGTCCGTTCTCCACGAGGATGTTGACGATCACGAGGTCGAACTCGGCCTGGAACTCGTTCATGAGCTTCATGGCTTCCAGGATGCAGAGCGTCTTTCCCTTCTTCACGATGTCTCCCTTCTCGACGAAGGGGGGCGCATCAGGCGCCGCCGCCCGGTAGAACGTTCCGACGAGCGGCGCGGTAATGATCTCCGTATCCGACAGCTGCTTCGCCGGGGCTTCTCCCGCAGGGGCTGCCGCGTGCGCTTCGACGGCATGCGGCGCGTCGTGGTGGACGGGGACCGGAGCCGGCGGGGGAGCCGAGAGAACCTTCTTGAGGCAGATTTCCTCATCGTTGCGCTTGAAGACAAGCTCCGACAGGCCGCTCTTCTCGAATCTCTCCATCAGGGCGTACAGATCCTTCAGCTCCATCAGTGTTACCCCCGTTCGGGCGGCGAAACCCGAGTCTCTGGCCGATTCGCGAAAGCAAATTCAGCCGCAACGTAACACTTGGTTCCCCTGCGTGTCAAAGGGTCCGTGGAGACAGCCGGATCAAGTGATGGAATGAACGAACGGGATGGATGTATCGGTGCCTCGGCCGGGCGGCTACGCGCCCGGCAGCTCGGGGAGCACTTCCGCTTCGGCCTGCTCCCGGCTGTCCCGCGCCGGAACCGGACGCGCGGCCGGCGGCTTTCCCGGCGAAGGCTCCTCCCGCAGCTTGATCGTCTCGCTGAACCAGGAGAACGCGCTCGCCAGGCGCTCGGTCATCTCGCGAAGGTCGTGAGACACCTCGAGGATCGACCTGATCAGCGTATCCACCCCCGCGAGACCGTCCTGGATTTCCTTGTGCGCGCGCGTGACGTCCTCCAGGGCGCGCGAATTGTCCGAGATCATCGTCCGCATCTCTTCGCTTCGCATCATGATCTCGGAGAACCCGGTTCCGAGGCCCTTGATCCTTCCGACTCCTTTTTCCACGCCGCGGTTGGTGTCCTTCAGGACCGCGCTGACGTGATCCGACACGGTCCGCGTGAGATCCGCGAGCTTGCGGATCTCCTGGGCGACCACGGAGAATCCCTTGCCGGCCGTGCCGGCCTTTGCGGCCTCGATGGATGCGTTGAGAGACAGCATGTGAGTCTTCTCGGCGATCCCGATGATCTGGCTCACCGCTTTGCGGATGACGTTCGATCTCTCGTAAAGCGCTTCCATCTCGGTGAGGGTGTCATGGATCTGCGCGTTGAAGCTCGTGATCAGTCCATCCACGCGCTCTGTGGATCCGAGGATCTCCTTTTCCTTGGCGACGACGCGCGACTCCCCCGTGCCCGCGTCCTCCAGGGAAACGATCAGACCGCCGATCGTGAAGGACTGCTTCTGGGCGCTCTCCAGCAGCTTGCCGGCAAGGCGCGTGATGTCGATGTTCCTCTTCTCCAGCAGCTCTTTTCCCTCGCGGATTCTTTCGATCATTTCCCAGTCGCTCTCGATCCGGGCAATGAGCTCGGAGCTGGACTGTCCGTACATGTTGTGCGTATGGGTCAGCTCGGAGGCGACCTGGCTCGCCTCGAAGACAGCGACGATGAGGCACGGAAGGAACGCAACGAGAGCACGCCCCGGGAAGATCGCGTCCGTGACAGCGCTGGCGGCGAGGGACAGGCCCAGAGAGGCGGAGAGCGCCAGCGGAAAGGCGGCACGGCGGAACCCGGCCTTGGCCAGGCTTCGGCCGCACAGCACTGCCACGGCGGCGAAGCTGCCGGCAAGAAGGAACCTGGAAACGATGCCCGCAATGAACGCGAGCTCCGGGCGGTCCGACGCCCCGACGACGAATGCAACCAGGAACGAAGGGAGGGTCAGCGGCAGGAACAGCCGGAGGCGGAAAGACTTCAGCAGCTCCAGCGAGGACAGGATGATGAAGCACCCCATGACGAAGATCGAAACGGCTTCCACCTTGATCTCGACGAGCGGAACAACGAACGCGGAGAAGAAACCGGAGAAGAGTCCAAACACGGCGCTGCCGGCGAGACCGACGGCGAGAAATCCCGTTTCACGCGAACGCTCGCGCGAGGACAGGATGCTGAAGTGGACGAGAAGGAGAAGGGAAAGGAGCCCCGCGAAGAGGGGAAGCCCTTCCAGGGGGAGGTTCCGCAGGGCGACGCGGACCTGCATGCTGTCCGCCTCCACGATGCGCAGCGCGGGGTCTCCGACCTGGCCGGATTGGTCGGCAAACGTCACGCGCAGGACGTGCATTCCCCACGATGCCTGGGCGGGAAGGACAAACCCTCGATAGCGGGAGGGCCCGCCAGACCGGGGGAGAGGCCGATCAGAGCCGGCCAGGACGACCTGGCCGTCGAAGACGATCCCGACCGGCGCCGCGGTTGGACCGACCATGAGCGCGAAAGCTCCCGGGGGAAGGGTTCCCGCGCTTTCCCTCCAGGGGCGCCCGCTCCCATCGGAGCCGCCGGACCAGGTGGCACCCAGGTCCTCCGGGAAAAGCGCAGAGAGCGGAACCAGGATGAGACACGCCGCGAGGAGGAGTTTCTTCATGGAGCGCTCCTGATCATCAGTATAGAGAAGAAACCGGCGCATTGAAAGGCGAAGACCGATGGCGCGCTTTGCGCGATTCTCCTTTGAATTGACACCACACAACCGCGGTGATACGGTTTCATGAGCGGCCCGAAAGGAAACCTGCGTGACGGACATCATGCTCAGGATCATCGAGGAATTCGCGGACGGTTTCCTCATCGTCAACGAGGCCGGGAAGATCCTTTTCTTCAACGAAGTGCTCCTCAAGACCACCGGCCTGCGGGCGAACGACATCCTTTCCCGGGAGGAGGAGTTCCTGAACGGCATCAGGGCCGCGGACGACGGCTCGGGATGTGAAAGGGACGCGATCATCCGCGACCACGACGGGGAGCCGCACCGATTCCTCGTGTCGTCCCTGGCCGTGGAGGGCTCGCACGGCCCCTACCTCCTTGTGCGGATCACGCCGGACGCGGAGAACGGCAGCGGGACAGGCGGCCAGGACGCCCGTGACCTGCGGCAGCTCGTGCGCAACATCCGCGATCCTCTGTTCTCGGCGGACCTCGGCGGCCGCATTTCGTGCGCCAATCCGGCGTTCTACGGGATGGTGGGCTGGCCCACGGGCTCCCCCCTGCCCAATATCGCCGAGCTCTATCCTCACGCCCCGGAGCTGGAAGACAAGATCATGAGGCTCGCCGAGTCCGGGCTCGTCACGAATCTTGAGACGCACCTGCGCACGCGCGCCGGCCAGCCGCGGCGGGTCCTGGACACCTCGTGGGTGACGCGGGACGAGCGAGGAATGGTTCTCGGCTACACGACGCACCTCCGCGACGTGACGCAGGAGAAGAACCTCGAGGCCCGGCTCAAGATCTCGGAGCGCAACTACATCGTGCTCTTTGACACGATCCTGTCGTCAATCATCATCGTTGACCCCACCGGACACATCGTCAACTGCAACTACTATGCGGAGAAGCTCTACGGCTATTCCCGCATGGATCTCGTCGGCAGCGACTTCACGGAGATATTCCGGGCGCGCAGCAGCTCGCCGTCCATCACCGAGATCATCGCTGCCATCGGCAGAAACAAGGGGCACTTCGTGGAAACGGATGTTCCGCGTCGAGGACGGGACGGCTCCATCAAGTTCACCTACGCGGCGTATTCCGCGCTGACGGGCACTACCGGAGAGACGATCGCCTACTCCGTCATGGAGAGGGACCTGACGGAGCGCGTGCGCCTGGAAAAGAAGCTCCAGGAGTCCTTCCAACAGATCAAGGAGACGCAGTCCGGCGCCATCCTGGGATTCGCCCGGCTCACCGAGTACCGGGACAAGGACACCGGGAAGCACCTGGAGAGGATCCGCGAGTACACGCGCGTCCTGGCCACGGGACTGTCGAAGCTTGAAAAGTACGCGGATTACGTGACCGCGAACTACATCGAAGACCTGTGTCTTTCCTCTGTCCTGCATGACGTCGGCAAGGTCGGCATCGAGGATGCGCTCCTGAGAAAGCCCGGGAAGCTGAGCCCGGAGGAGTTCCGCAAGGTCAAGGAGCACGCCCGCCTGGGGGGCGAGGCCCTTCGCGCCGTGGACCAGGAGATCAAGCGCGAGTCGTTCCTCACCATCGGCAAGGAGATCGCCTTCTCCCACCACGAGCGCTGGGACGGCACGGGATACCCCGCGGGGCTTGCCGGTGAGCGCATTCCCCTGTCTGCCCGCATCGTGGCCCTGGCGGACGTGTATGACGCGCTCACGAGCCGCCGGACGTACAAGGAAGCGATGTCCCATGACGACGCGGTGAGAATCATCCTTTCTGAGCGTGGGACCCATTTCGACCCGGACATCGTGGACATTTTCTCCGAGGAGCGTGAGACATTCAGGAAAATCCAGTTGTTGGAAAGTTTCGCCGAGAACCCCCTGGCCGCGGGTGACCTCCAGGCGGCTCGAACCTGATGCCGAAGATCGACATCGCCGAGATCCAGAGAGCTGCCCTCAGGTCCATCCCCCTCACGTTCAAGCTCACCACCTTCCCCCACGAATCCCATGCCCTGCTGGACCGCATCCTGGAGACGTACCTCGTGGAGCTGGGCCAGGAGCGGATCATGGAGCCCCTGTCGTACTGCCTCAAGGAGCTCATCATGAACGCGCAGAAGGCGAACACGAAGCGCGTCTACTTCGAGGAAAAGGGCCTCGATATCGACAGCGACGGCGATTACGAGCGGGGGATGAAGCACTTCCGCGCGGAATCCGCTGAGCGCCTGCCGCACTGGCTGCAGCGCCTGCGGGAGCGCGGGATGATCATTGCCGTCACGTTCCACACCTCCGGGGGAAGCCTCTCCGTCAGGGTGCGCAACTCATCCGAGCTGACCTCCCGAGAGCAGGCGCGCATCTATGACCGCATCACGCGGGCCCGGGCGTACAACTCGTTCGTCGAAGCGCTCGCGAAACCCCTGGACTCCGCGGAGGGGGCCGGCCTGGGGATCCTCATTCTCCTGCAGTTCCTGAAGAGGATCGGCCTCGGGGAGGAAGCGTTCACCATCGAGGCCCGGGACGGGATGACGGTGGCGTCCCTTGTCATCCCGACCAACCAGGTGCACATGGAGAAGATCAACGTGCTCACGCAGGCCATCGTGCGGGACGTGGATTCCCTCCCCCAGTTCCCCGAAACGATCGTCGAGCTGATCGCGCTGACGGAGGATCCGAAGTCCACGCTTGCACGGATTGCCGGGAGGATCTCCACGGACCCGGTCCTCACGGCGGACCTCCTGAAGCTCGTGAACTCCGCGTACTACATGGTTCCTCATCGGGTGAACAACATCCTGCAGGGGGTCAAGATCGCGGGGATGAAAGGCCTGCGCAACCTCCTGTATTCCTACGGCGCGCAGAAGATCATCGGGGAGCAGTATTCCGAGATGAAGCCCCTCTGGGACCACTCCTATCGAGCGGCCTACTACTCCTTCCTCCTGGCGAAAAGCTTCAAGCAGAAGCACGACATCCTGGACGACGTGTACGTCGCGGGAATCCTGCATGACCTGGGCCAGATCATCGTCACCTACCTTCACCCGGAAGCGATGGAGCAGATGAACCGGTTCTGCAAGGACCGGGACATCCCGACCCGGATCCTGGAGCGGTTCTCCTTCGGCCTGAACCACGCGGAGATCGGAGCGCTCATTGCGCGAAAGTGGAACTTCCCGGAGCAGCTCGTCCAGGGGATCAAGCACCACCACGACCCGCTGAGCGCCCCGGTGGAGTACAAGGAAGTCGCGTTCTGCGTGTACCTCGCCAACGCCTTCTGCGACATCGAGCGCAACTACATCGACTACGAGCAGATCGACACACCGGTGCTGTCGGACTTCGGGATCAAGAGCGAAGACCAGTGCCGCAAGCTCCTGGAGCGGCTGCAGAGGTCGTTCGATCGAAGGGCGGCCCTTTCGTAAGCGGCGGATGCGCAGTGCAAATCGTGCTTGACACGAGCATGACGGCGCAGTATACATTCCTCACCATGGAACGTGGTCGTCAGCTTCTCCCCATCCTCGGACTCGGCCTTATTATTCTCGTTCTCCTTGCGAGGAGAACTCGGAGCCCCGAGGGGTAGAGCGCTGACGCCGGCAAGGCGTATTCAGCGGGCCGTTCTCCTTCGGGGGAACGGCCCTTTTTTTTCCCCAGCGCTGGCGAAGCCAGCGCGAGGGGGGCCCCATGGCGGCAGCTGGCCGAGCGACGCCGAAGGCGACGCGAAGGACAGCGGGAGCCATGGGGAGGCGCGACAACGACGGAAGGAGACATCTTGTGGAAACGGAGAAACGAAGAAGCCAGGCCGTGCAGGAGGGAATCGGACGCGCGCCGCACCGCAGCCTTTTCCGCGCGCTGGGCTGGGACGAGAGCCAGTTCGGCCGGCCCGTGATCGGCATCGCGAACTCGTTCAGCGAGCTCATCCCCGGACACCGTGATCTGCGGAAGATCGCGGAGCACGTGAAGGAAGGGATCTGGTCGGAAGGCGGCGTTGCCTGCGAGTTCGGCACCATCGGTGTCTGCGACGGAATCGCCATGGGGCACGCCGGCATGAAGTATTCGCTCCCCAGCAGGGACCTGATCGCGAACTCCGTGGAGATCGTCGCCCAGGCGCACGCCCTGGACGGCCTCGTGCTCGTCGCTTCCTGCGACAAGATCGTGCCCGGCATGCTGATGGCTGCCGCCCGGCTGGACATTCCCTCCGTCCTCGTTTCCGGCGGCCCCATGCTGGCCGGCAGGGCCGGCGAAAAGGATCTGGGGCTGGAGAAGGTCTTCGAGGCAGTCGGCCGCCGGAGCTCCGGCGCCATGACGGACGCGGAGCTGGAAGAGATCGAATGCAGCGCCTGTCCCGGTACCGGCTCCTGCGCCGGCCTGTTCACGGCCAACTCCATGAACTGTCTCGCGGAAGCGCTGGGGATTGCGCTGCCCGGCAACGGGACAATCCCCGCCGTGTTCGCCGACCGCTGCCGTCTGGCACGAGACGCCGGCCGCGCCGCCGTGCGGGCCGTGCGCGAACGCCTGCGGCCGCGGACCATTCTCACGCGGACCGCGTTCCTCAACACGGTAGCGCTGGACATGGCGCTCGGCGGCTCCACGAACACGGCGCTCCACCTCCCGGCCATTGCCGCCAGCGCCGGGGTCGCGCTGACTCTCGACGATTTCGACCGGATCAGCTTCGAGGTTCCCCACCTGTGCTCGCTCGCGCCTTCCGGCCCGTTCTACATGGAGCACCTTCACAGGGCGGGGGGAATCCCCGCCGTCCTGCGGACGCTGGCGCGCCTGGGCAGGGTGGACGGCTCGGCGATGACCGTCGGCGGCCAGCCGCTGTCGGAAACGTACGCCGGGGCGCCGGATCCCGACGGCACGTGGATCGCGCGCCCGGAGAAGCCGTACCACGCCGAGGGCGGCCTCGCAGTCCTGCGTGGAAACCTCGCGCCGGACGGAAGCGTGGTGAAGAAGGCAGCCGTGGACGAGGCGATGCTCGTGCACGAGGGCCCGGCCCGGGTCTTCGACTGTGAGGAAGACGCGCAGGCGGCGATCCTCAGCGGCAAGGTCAGGGCCGGTGACGTCGTCGTCATCCGCTACGAGGGACCACGGGGCGGGCCGGGAATGAGGGAGATGCTCTCCCCCACCTCGGCAATCGCCGGCATGGGGCTGGACCGGCAGGTCGCCCTGATCACCGACGGCAGGTTCTCCGGCGCCAGCCGCGGAGCCTCCATTGGCCACGTCACGCCGGAGGCGGCCGCCGGCGGGCCTATCGGCATCATCCGGGAAGGCGACAGGATTCGCGTTGACATCCCCGGAAAAAGGCTCGACCTTCTCATCGCACCCGAGGAATGGAAAGAAAGAATGGCGCGGTTCCACCCCTCGCTGCGCCCGACGGGCAGCGCATTTCTCGACAGCTATGCCGGCAGCGTGGGCCCGGCGTCCCTGGGAGCGCCGACGGGCAGCCTGTGGACGCATCCATCCGCGGGAGGTCATCCATGAAGAGAAGCGGCGCGGCTCTCCTGGTCGAGGCCCTCAAGGCTGAGAAGGTCGACGTTCTCTTCGGATTCCCGGGCGGGGTCGTCATCCCGGCGTTCGACGCCCTGTACGGGGAGCGGGCAATCCGCCTGGTCCTGGCGCGTCATGAGCAGGGGGCCGTTCACGCGGCGGACGGATACGCGCGATCAACGGGAAAGGTCGGCGTGTGCCTGGTCACGAGCGGACCCGGCGCCACGAACACGGTGACGGGTCTTGCCACGGCCAACTTCGACTCCGTTCCGCTCGTGATCCTCAGCGGCCAGGTATCGCGCAACATGATCGGCAACGACGCGTTCCAGGAAGCGGACATCGTCGGCATCTCCCGGTCGGTGACCAAGCACAACTACCTGGTGACGGACCGGGCGGACCTGGGCCGTATTGTGCGGGAGGCTTTCTATCTTGCCCGCAGCGGCAGGCCGGGCCCCGTTCTCGTGGACATCCCCAAGGACGTTCTGACCGAGATCTCCGCGGAGCCGCTGCCGGAGGAAGTCTCCATCCGCGGCTACAATCCCGTCTACCGCGGGCATCACCTGCAGATCAGGCGCGCGGCGCAGAGCCTGGCCCGGGCGCGCCGGCCGCTGTTCTACGTTGGCGGCGGGGTGAACATCTCCGGAGGAGCGCCGGCCTTCCGCGAGCTGGTGGCGCGCACCGGCGTGCCGGTCATAGCGTCCCTCATGGGCATCAGCGTCGTACCGAGCGATCACCCACGCTTCCTCGGCATGCTCGGGATGCACGGAACATACGCGGCAAACATGGCTGTCCAGAACTGCGACCTCCTGTTCGCCATCGGGGCCCGGTTCGACGATCGGGCCACGGGGAATCTCAAGCAGTTCGCGCCTCATGCCGCGGTGGTCCACGTTGACATCGACCCGGCCTCCATTTCCCGCAACGTCGCGGTCGAGGTCCCCATCGTGGGGGACGCGCGGATGTTCCTGGAAGACTTCCTCCCCCTCGCCGAGGCACCCGCCATTGCGGAATGGCAGCAGCAGACCGAGGAATGGATGAGAACCCACCCGCTCGCGGAGGTCCCGGGCAACGGAGGGCTGTCGCCGACGGCGGTAATCCGCGCGATCTGTGAGGCGTTTCCGGACGCAATCATCACGACGGAAGTCGGCCAGAACCAGATGTGGACGGCGCAGTACTACCAGTTCCACGCGCCCCGGACGTTCCTCACCTCGGGGGGCCTGGGCACGATGGGATACGGCTTCCCCGCGGCCATCGGCGCCCAGCTCGGGAATCCGGGCCGGCGCGTCATCGACATCGCCGGTGACGGTTCCATCCAGATGAACATCCAGGAGCTCGGAACCGCGGTGGCGGAGGGGCTTCCGGTGATCGTCGCCATTCTCAACAACGGGTACCTCGGGATGGTGCGGCAGTGGCAGGAGGCGTTCCACGGCCGGAGGTACTCCGGCGTGTGCCTCAACCGCATGGTGCAGTGCCCGCCCGACTGCGCGGAACCCGGGCGCGCCTGCCCTCCGTACTCGCCGGACTTCGTGAAGCTGGCGCAGGCGTACGGAGCGGTCGGCATCAGGATCGAGGATCCCGCGGGGATACGGCCGGCGCTGGAAGAAGCGAAGCGAACGACAGATCGCCCCGTCTTCCTCGATTTCCGGATCTCCCGGGAAGCGAACGTCTGGCCCATGGTGCCCGCCGGCGCCGGGATCGACGAAATGATGAACGCATGAAAGCGGCAGAAGGAAGTACGCCATGAAACACATCGTTTCGATGCTCGTGGAGAACAAGCAGGGCGTGCTGGCGCGGATCGCCGGCCTTTTCTCGGGCCGGGGCTACAACCTGGACAGCATCACGGTGGGCGTCACGGCTGACCCCACGGTGTCGCGGATCACACTGGCGTGCCTCGGCGATGACGCCATCGTGGAGCAGATCAAGAAGCAGCTCAACCGGCTCATCGACGTCATCCGCGTCACCGACCTCACCGGTGTCCCCGCCCTTCACCGGGAGCTGCTCCTCATCAAGGTGAGCGCCCGGGGACCCCAGAGGGGCGAGATCTTCCAGGTGGCCGATGTCTTCAAGGCGCAGGTCATGGACGTCGGGTTCGACACGATGTCACTCGAGCTCACCGGGTCCACGGACAAGATCGACGACTTCATCGCCCTTCTCCAGCCCTATGGCCTCGTGGAGATGGCAAGAAGCGGCGTGGTGTCACTGGAACGCGGCAGGAAGGCACCGCTCCCCCGGGCAACGCGCGGCTCGGGCGGGCGGACCGCAGACAAAAACAACAAGAGGAAGGAGAGAGCAGGATGGAACGCGTAGACATTTTCGATACGACCCTGCGGGACGGCGAGCAGTCTCCCGGGGCGTCGATGAGCGTGGAGCAGAAGCTGGAGGTGGCGACGCAGCTCGGACGCCTCGGCGTTGACATCATCGAAGCCGGCTTCCCCATATCGTCGCCGCACCAGTTCGAAGGGTGCCGCCTGATCGCGGGGCAGGTGAAAGGGCTCACCATCGCCGCGCTCGCGCGCACGCTGGAGAAGGACATCGACGCCGCGGCGGAGTCCATCGGCAAGGCGGAGCACCCGCGGATTCACACCTTCATTGCCACCTCCCCCATTCACATGGAGCACAAGCTCCGCAAGAACCCGGACGAGGTGCTGGAGATGGCGGTGAGCGCGGTTCGCTACGCGCGGAAGAAGGTGGCCGAGGTGGAGTTCTCTCCGGAGGACGCCACGCGGAGCGAGGTTCCCTTCCTCTGCCGCATCATCGAGAAGGTGATCGACGCGGGCGCGCGGGTCATCAACATCCCCGACACGGTGGGCTACTCGGTGCCGGACGAGTTCTCGGCGTTTCTGAAAAGAATCATGGAAGGCACGCCCAACATCGGGAAGGCCGTCATCTCGGTGCACTGCCACAACGACCTCGGCCTTGCCGTGGCAAACTCCGTATCCGCCGTCCAGGCGGGGGCCCGGCAGGTGGAAGTGACCATCAACGGGATCGGAGAACGCGCCGGCAACGCTTCCCTGGAGGAGTTCGTCATGGCAATGTACGTGCGCCGCGACCGCCTGCCCTTCACAACGGGGGTGAACACGAAGCAGATCTGGAACACGTCGCGCCTGCTGGCCAGCACCATCGGGTTCCCCATTCCGAGGAACAAGCCGATCACCGGGGAGAACGCGTTCGCGCACGAATCCGGCATCCACCAGGACGGAGTGCTCAAGAAGCGCGAGACCTACGAAATCATGACGCCGGAGTCCGTGGGCCGTGACTCCAGCCAGCTCGTCCTGGGGCGGCACTCCGGGCTGCACGGCTTCCGCAACAGGCTCTCGGAGCTGGGGTTCGCGCTGTCCGACGCGGAAGTGAAGAAGGCATACGACCGTTTCCTCGTCATCGCCGACCGCAAGAAGGAAGTGTACGACGACGACCTGTACGTCATCGTTGCTGATGAGCTGGGGCACGAGACGGAGACCTACGGCCTGGACTACTTCAATATCCAGTCCGGCAACCTGTCCGTGCCGACGGCCACCGTGCGGATCGTGTCGGGCGCCGAGCGGTTCGAGGAAGCGGCAACCGGCGACGGCCCCGTGGACGCCATCTTCAATGCCATCGACCGCGCGCTCGGCGTTTCCACGAAGCTCCTTGAATACATCGTGCACGCGGTCACGCCGGGCAAGCAGGCCATCGGTGAAGTCAGCACATCCGTGGAGATCGACGGAAGGAAGTTCGTTGGCCGGGGCGCTTCCACGGACATCCTGGAAGCGAGCGCCCGCGCGTATGTCAATTCGCTCAACCGATGGCGGGCTTTCCAGGCCGCCAGGAAGGGAGACGTCAATGGCGGGGACGCCGTCTAGGATAGCGATCTATGACACCACCCTGCGTGACGGCATGCAGGGCCAGGGCATCAACTACACGCTGGAGGACAAGATCCAGATCGCCCTCACGCTGGACAAGTTCGGCATCGACTACATCGAGGGCGGCTTCCCCCTGTCCAACCGCAAGGAAGCGGAGTTCTTCCAGCGGATGCGCAAGGAAAGCCTTGAGCACGCGCGCATCGTGGCGTTCGGCTCCACGAGGAAGCCCGGCGGGAAAGCCCCGGAGGACCCGCAGATCCTCGCGCTCCTCCAGGCGGAGACGCCCACGGTCATCGTGGTGGGAAAGACGTGGAAGGCCCACGTGAAAAAGGTCCTGCAGACCACGGAGGAGGAAAACCTCGCGATGATCGCAGATTCCCTCGCCGCGCTCAAGAAGGAGGGCCGGGAGACCTTCTTCGACCTGGAGCACTTCTTCGACGGCTACAAGGACGACCCGGCCTATGCCCTGCGCGTGCTGAAGGCCGGGCGTGACGCGGGCGCGGACTGCCTCGTGCTCTGTGACACCAACGGCGGCACGCTGCCTGCCGAGGTGGCGCGGATCATGGAGGAGCTGCCGCTGGACACGCTGGGACCCATCGGCGTCCACTTTCACGACGACACGGGGAACGCCGTTGCGAATGCCCTTGCCGCCGTGGAGCGCGGAGCCGTGCACGTCCAGGGAACCATCAACGGCTGGGGGGAGCGGTGCGGCAACCTGAACCTCTGCATCCTCGTGCCGAACCTGTGTCTCAAAATGGGGCGGGAGGCCACCGCATGCTCGCACATGCAGCACCTCACCTCCCTTTCGCGGTTCGTGGCCGAAAAAGCGAACATCATTCCCGAGAAGCGCTGGCCCTACGTGGGAGAGGCGGCATTCTCCCACAAGGCCGGGCAGCACGCGGACGTCATCAGCAAGGCTCCTCATCTCATGGAGCACATCGACGGGGCGCTCGTGGGCAACGAGCGGCGGATCCTGCTCTCCGAGCTCGCCGGCAAGTCCACGATCATGAAGAAGCTTGCCCGATACGGGGACTTCGACAAAAGCTCCGGGACGGTCACGAAGCTCCTGGATGAGTTGAAGGCCCGGGAGGAGAAAGGATACGAGTACGAGGCCGCGGAGGCCTCCTTCGATCTGGTCATGCGGCGCATGCTGGGGACCTACACTCCCCTCCTGGAGCTCAGCAACTATCACCTGGAAAACTACAAGGCAGGCGGCACGCCTCCCAAGAGCGTCGGGCGGATCTTCGTCCGCGTGAACGGAGATCTCCTCATGGGCGCCGGGGTCGGCGACGGGCCCGTGGACACCCTCAGCGCGGCTCTCAAGGACGCGCTTCTGCCTCTGCACCCGTTTCTGAAAAAGCTGAAGCTGACGGACTACCGGGTGCGGGTCCTTGATCCTGAGCGCGCAACCGCGGCGCGGGTGCGGGTCTTCATCACGATGTCGGACGGAGAAGAGTCGTGGGACACGGTCGGTGCGGATGAGAACATCATCGAGGCATCCTGGCAGGCGCTGATCGACGGCCTGGAGTACTACTACAACAACTTCGTCATCGCAAACGGAAAGGACTAGGACTCGACCACGCGAGCGTTACAGCTTCGACCGTCGGGTCTCTCTGCCGGAAATCGCGCTTCGCGCGATCTGCATTGAGGTCAACCGGGCGGCCGCAGACCGAACATCTTCGCCGCCATCGCGAGCAGCACCATGGTCCAGACCACCATGACGACCGCCGTCGTCAGGCGGCTGCGGAACATCTTGTCCACGACGGCCAGGATGAAGACGGTGCCGGCCGCCCACGCCAGCAGGGCCAGTCCCCATCCCCACCCGATCCAGGCTCCCAGCCACCCGATCACGTTGCCGCCGACTTGCTCCGTGCGCTGGAAATGAAGAGAACCACCGCGACGACGAGGAAGATCGAGCAGAGCACGAGAAAGGCAATGAACCTCCTCGGATGCGACACCCGGGTGAGAAGCCCCACGGTGATCGATCCCGCCGACAGGACGAGGGAAACTGCTCCAAGTACAAGCGCACCGCCCTTGCTCATGGCATTCCTCCTTTTCGGCCGCGCCATACGGCGCGGCGCCATGCGCTCAACAATCACGGACGCCAGCCCCGATCCAGGTCGCGGAGAACCTCCACGGCTCCGGCATAGGCCGGGTCCTCTGCGATGACCTCCTCCAGAACGGCCCGAGCGCGCTCCGCGCTTCCGCTCCCCAGCAGTCCCAGGCCGCTCAGGTACCGGCAGAAGATCCGGTTCCTCCGCGACAGGTCGTCGTCGAAGATGAGCATATCCGGCAGAGAGACGGCGAAATAGTCAATGGCGACCCGGTCATGGAGGTGACGCTCTCCGTGCTCGAAGAGCCGCGCGAATCTTTCCCGGGCCCGCTCCTCCTTCCCGAGCTTCAGGAGCGCGCAACCCTGGAAAAAGATCATGTCAGCGGGCTGATCGTTGTAGAACAGCGACAGGGAAGGATCGTTCTCGCCGGTAGACGCTTTCTCGAAAGCAGCACCCGCGGCAGCGGCGTCCCCCGCGGCCTCAAGCGCGCAGCCCATGACGTAGTGGACGTCGCTTTCCGCGGCGCCGGCGAGCTTCCCTTCACCGAGGCTCGCCGGATAGCTCAGCGCCAGCCGGGCGAGCTCCGCCGCCCCAGTCGCCTTTCCTTCCTGCATCGATTGTTTCGACAGCCCGAGCAGGGCGGTGACATATTGCCGGGATACCTTCCCCTCCCCGCCCTCCCAGGGATGGAACTTTCTTCCGCGCAGGATCGTCAGCGCCTGCGCGTACTCGCCCTGCAGGTTGAGAAGGGAAGCCCATTCGACGGTGAGATCGTCGCGCCGCTGTACAGCGCCGAGGTGCGCTGACAGAAGCCTCAGCCGCTCGGCAGGCTGCACGCCGAGCCTCTTTCGGAGCTGGTCGAGCTCGAGGAGCACGCGGGAGTCCGACGGATCGAGAGCAAACGCCTTCTCCAACTCTGCCAGGGCACGCGCCGGGTCGCCGAGGTTGTTGAATGCCGCCAGCGCGAGGTTTCGGTGGACCGTGGGAAAGGTCCCGTCGGCTGCTTCCGCCTGCTGCCATGCCTCCACCGCCCGGGCAACGAGGCGGTTGTTGTAGAACAGGTTCCCCAGGTGGTAGGAGGCCCGCGCTCCCTCGGGATAGAGCCGGGCCGCCAGCTCCAGGACGGGAATCGCGTCAAGCTGATTCACGAACATTGCGCCCGGCGGAAGGGAGTCTGCGCGCCTGATCAACCGGAGCGCAGCCTCGGGGTCTCCGAGCTTCTCCTTGCAGAACGCAAGCATGTAGCACGTCAAGGGATCTTCCGGTCCGTCAGGCGTCCTGGCTCCGCCTGCCAGGACCGCCGCGGCATCGTCGAACAACCCGCAAGCGACGTAGAGCGATGCTGCTTCCAGCCGGGCTCGAATGTCGTCTCCGACAGCGTCGGTTCCCGCAAGGCCCAGCAAGGTCAGCTCGTTGAGCGCGATGGGGTTGAGGGGATCCTCCCGGAGAGCGGTACGGAGCTCTGCCTCTGCTTCATTTCTCCGGCCCTGCCTGCGGAACGCCACAGCCTTCATGATCCGAACGGCGGGATTCCGGGCATCGGCGGAAAGGGATTCGCCGCCTCTCTCCGAGGCGGCAGGGAAATCACCGCGCCGCATGGCGCACCGTGCGAGCCCCGCGTACGCGGCGGCTCGCGTGTTTCCGTTCCACGCAGCCTTGAACCAGGCTTCCTCCGCATCAGCGTCGCGCCCCTGCATCTCCAGCGCCAGGCCGAGAAAAAGATACGCCGAGCCGTCGGAGGGATTTGGATTCCGCGAGGTGACGCGCTGTACGGCTCGCCGCAGACACGCTTCCGCTGCCGCGGGGTCTCCGCGGCGCAGGCTGAGGATGCCCATGGCCTGGTTGCACCGGATATCACCAGGGTCCCTGCGAAGGGCTTCGAGGTAGTAGTCCTCCGGTCTGAATGTCGCGTGACGATACTGCTCGAGGTGCAGGCCGATGAGAAAGAGTTCCTCCGACGTGGGAACATCCGCGGGCGCAAGCGGCGCGCGCGCCGGCTCCGGCACTGGCTCAGGCCCGACCTCGCCCGGACGATAGGAAAGCGCCGCCCCGTCATCGGCGAGCACGGAGACGGTGACAGCCTCCGCGCGGGTGCCTTCAGGCAGCCTGACGCTTGACATGAACGGCTTCTCCGGCGCCACGCCCACCTTCTCTTTGAACATCTCCTGGTCGGCGCCATTGACGGTGACATGGATCCCGCACAGTCGAGGCGCCGTTGTGCTGACTCCGACGCGCGCCTCTCCGGCGATCACGTCGAACGCGAGCGCCAGGTCCCGGGTCGCCTTCTTCACCATGCCGATGCCCGCGTACGGGAAGAAGTACTGAGTGAAGTGCTTGTGCTCCCCCGGCTCGAGCCATGAAAAGTCGGGCTGGTTGTCCGTGAACACCCCGGTCATCAGCTCGATGTACGGCCCGTCCTCATCCGTCAGGTTCCTCTCCCACGCCGCGCCGAAGTCCCCGCACCCCCACGTCCACTGCTTCTTGCCGGGAGAGACGTGGTGGTCAGCGACGTGAAGCAGTCCCGCGCGCCGGCCATGATCGTACCCGCCGACGAAGTCGTACTCGGAGCGGTACGCCATGTACGAGGTGGGCACGGGAATGTTCTTGTACCAGGAGATGTCAACGCCCGCGGAATAGTCCACCTTGTAGTAGGTCCCGGTCGCAATCGGGAACGTGGAGACGTCCCGCCTGCCGTGGTCGAAGACGGCGCGCACGTCCGGCGGAAACACAGACTGGTAGTTTTCATTGGCATGAACAGCGGGGTTGGCCCACCAGAGAAACGTCTGGGGAAACGGCGTCGGGTTCCACAGCCGAACGTCGACTTCCAGGTACGCGCGGCCCGGATACAGGGACAGCGCGGCAACGCTCCGCGTGCCGTGCATGCGGTCCGTCTCTCCGAGCCAGACCGTTGCGCGTCCGTCGGTGCCGTTCTCCACGAGCCAGTCCACCGGGAGGAACGTGCTGGGCCGGTGGTGCTGGGGCCAGTTGAACTCGATCCCGCCGGAAATCCACGGACCGGTGAGGCCGACGAGCGCCGGCTTGATCACCCGGTTGTAGTAGATGAAGTGATAATCGAGCTTTTTGGCATACGCCATCTGGATGCGGCCGCCCAGCTCGGGGAGGACCATGATTCTCAGGTACTCGTTTTCGAGGAAAACAGCCCGGTAGCTGCGGTCTTCTTTTTCGTCGGAGATCCGGTCGATGACGGAAAACGGGTACACGGCGCCGGAGGATCCCTGGTAGACCCTCTTTTCCAGGAACATCGGGTTGCGGTCAGGAGCCCCCACCGGGTACGTGGGAATGATGACCCGTTCTTCCCACGCGGTCGCGGCGCCCCGGGGAGGCGCCGCACGTTCCCTACGTTCTGCCATGTCAGGGAAAGATAGTCACACGGGAAGCAGGTCGGACAGCCTCTCGGAGTCGATGCGGGGATTCTTCTCGTGCAGATAACAGGAGGCGGCCTGGTGCTCCGCCACGCGGAACAGCGGCGGAGCGACGCGGCACTTGTCCATGGCGTGCGGGCAGCGCGCGTAGAACTTGCAGCCAGGATTGTGGTCCGCCTGCTCGCCTTCCGCCATCTTCAGCTCCGTTTCTCCCCACCTCCGCTCGATGTCCGGCCACGGAATGGAGTCGATGAGCAGCTGCGTGTAGGGATGCTGCGGGTTGGTGATCACGGCGTCCGTGTCACCGGCCTCCATCACCGAGCCGCGATAGAGCACGATGATGGACCGGGCGATATGGTATGCGGTGGTCAGGTCGTGCGTGATGT
This sequence comes from Spirochaetia bacterium, assembly GCA_035542415.1. Taxonomy (GTDB): domain Bacteria; phylum Spirochaetota; class Spirochaetia; order SZUA-6; family Fen-1364; genus Fen-1364. Next base: position 4,195 of record DATKLM010000086.1, on the reverse strand, counting down.
AGAGGATGGACACGCCGTGGTCTTTCTGGAGGCCCCGAAGCGTCTCCAGGATGCTCGCGCGCAGGGAGGCATCCACCATGGAGACCGGCTCATCCGCAACGAGCAGGCGCGGCTTCAGCACGAGGGCTCGCGCCACGTTGATCCGCTGGCGCTGCCCGCCGGAGAGCTGATGGGGGAAGCGTCCCAGCACGTCGTCCGGGTGGAGGCCAACCGCGGTGAGCGCTTCAACCATGCGGTCACGCGCGTCGCTTCGGGACCGCGAGAGCCGGAACCTCCGCAGCGGGACCGACAAGAGGTGGTCCACCGTGTAGAAGGGATTGAAGACGGCAAACGGGTCCTGAAAGACGGCCTGGACCTCGCGCCGAAATGTGACCTTGTCGTCTCCCTTCAGGCGGCTGATGTCCTGCCCTTTGTAGAGAATGCGTCCCGATGTCGGAGGAATGAACCCCAGGAGAAGCATCGCCAGCGTGGTCTTTCCGCTGCCGCTCTCCCCCGCGACCGTCAGGATGGTCGGCTCTTCTTCCTTCAGCGTCAGGGAGACGTCGTTGAGAGCCACGGTGGAGGCGCGGGAGATGAGACCTCGGTGGTAGATCTTCGTGACGTTTCGGAGCTCGAGCAGGTCCCCCATCGCTACTGTTTCCTGTCGTACAAATGGCAGGCAACCTGCCGGCCGTCGTCGTGTTCCTCCAGGGGAGGAACCTGTGACCTGCAGACGTCCATGACGTTCGAGCATCGAGGATGAAACGCGCACCCGCCGGGCAGCCGCAGGAGGGACGGCGCGAGGCCGGGGATGCCCTGGAACACCCCCTTGTTCTCCAGGCTCGGCAGGCTGCTGATGAGCGCCCGCGCATAGGGGTGCAGCGGCTTCGTGAACATCTCGCGAACCGCGCTGATTTCCACGAGCCGCCCGGCGTACATCACGGCCACCTTGTCCACGAACTGCGCCATGAGGCCCATATCGTGGCCGATGAGGATGACGGCCGCCCCGATCTTCTTCTGCACGCGGCGGATAGTCTCCATCACCTGCCGCTGCGTGACGACATCCAGCGCGCTCGTTGGCTCGTCCGCAATAATCAGCTTGGGCCGCAAGAGGATGTCAATGGCGATGCAGACGCGCTGCTTCATGCCTCCGGACAGTTCGTGTGCGTACATCTCGAATACGCTGCGCTTCAGGTCCACCGTCTCGAGGGTCTGGCGGCACCGTTCTTCCGTCTCCGACTTCGGCGCCTTCGGCTCGTGGGCCCTGATGGCGTCCACCATCTGCGCCCCGATACGCAGGACGGGGTTGAGAGAGTTCATGGCGCCCTGCGGGATGTACGCGATCTTGCTCAGCCGGGCGGCGAGCATCTCCTCATCGGAAAGCGCGGTGAGGTCCGTGCCGTCCACGACGACCTGGCCGCGCTCAATGCGGCCCGGCGGCTTGATCATGCGCATCATGGCCAGGGCCATCGTGCTTTTTCCGGAGCCTGACTCGCCGACGAGACCCAGCTTCTCCCCAGCTCGCAGCGTCAGGTACGCGCCGTCCAGGGCGATGGCCCGGCCGGCGTCGGTATAGTAGGAAACGCGGAGATCCGAAATCGAAAGAACGACCCTGTCCTCCACCCGTCACTCCCTGCGCCGGATGCGCGGGTTGGCCAGCTCATCCAGGCCCATGTTGATGAGCGCCAGCGACCCGAGGATCAGGACCATGGCGATGGCGGGCCAGATGGGCCACCACCACCAGCCGTTGAAGAACGCCCCCTGCGACTGCGCGGCCCAGATGATGTTGCCCAGGAGCGGCTCTCGGAGCGGGCCCAGCCCGAGGACGGCGAGGTAGAAGGAGGCGAACACCGCGGAGAACACCTGGCCGACGAACGCGGCGGCGATAAAAGGAAGGAGATTGGGCATGATCTCCGCGAAGATGATGCCCAGGTCGGTCCTGCCGGAGAGCTTGGCCACGGAAACGAACTGCCTCTCTTTCATGGTAAGCACCTGGGAGCGTATGACCAGCGTGGGCCACATCCACGCCAGGGCCAGAACGATGAGGGCCATGGTGTAGATGGTCACATCACGCTTGTCCAGCGAACCGGCGATGACCACCTGGATGAGAAAGACGGGAATCGGGGTCAGGATCTGGCACGCGCCCTTGATGATCATATCCGTGAGGCCGCCGAAGTACGCGGAAATGAAGCCGAGCGCCACGCCCAGGACCGTGCCCGCGGCACCGGCGAGCACGCCGATGAGCGCTGTCTGCCACATTCCCACGACCATCTCGGCAAGCAGGTCGCGGCCGAAGAAATCCGTGCCCAGGACATACTTCGCCCCCGGGGGCTGCTTGGGCTGGACGGCCAGCGGATAGGCCCTGTGCGGGTCGATGAGGAACATCCCGATCACGGTGAACGCCGTGAGGAGGAGCATGAGGAAGATGCCGATGGCAAGGCTCTTGTTCCTCCGCAGGTAGTTGAGCGTCAGGGTGAGACGGCTCGGCGAGAGGACTTTCTGGTCGGAGACGAGCGCGCTGGACATGGGAGTCTCTCCTACTGGCGGCGGACGCGCGGGTCGAGGAGCGGGTACAGGAGCTCGACCACGACCATGAGGATCGCGATGGCGATCGTGATGAAGAGAACGACCCCGTAGATCACGAGGAAGTCGTTCACCTTGATGGCGTCATACAGCATGGAGCCGATGCCCGGCAGGCCGTAGAACTGCTCGATGACGATTCCCGAGGTCACCATGGTGCCCACCGCGAGCGCGAGCCCCGTCACCTGGGGCAGGAGGGCGTTTCTCAGGTAGTAGTCCTTGAAAATCGTGAGGCCGCTCAGGCCCTTGTGCTCGGCGAAGAGCACGTAGTCCTCCCCCTGGATCGTGACGCCCATGCCGCGCATGGAGAGGACCCAGCTCCCGACGGTCCCCAGGATCAGGGAGAGGGCCGGCAGGATCTGGTGCTTCAGGACGTCCAGGATGAACCCGATCGACCAGTTCGGCACGACGCCGATGGAGTACGCGTTGCCCATGGGAAGGAGCTTCAGCTCGAATGCAACGAAAAACATGAGAAAGACTCCCATGAGGACCGGCGGAACGCCCATCAGCAGGACGAAGGGCGTGGCCAGCGTCCGCATCCACCGTGGGGCGTGCGGCCATGCCGCAACCGCCCCCAGAAGATTGCCCAGGACGAAAGAGAAAAGAGTGGAGACGAACAAGAGCCCGATAGTCCACGGGAGTGATTCCATGAGGAGGGCCCACACGGTCTTGGGGAATTTGTTCATCGATACGCCGAGGTCCAGACGGGCGACTGAGCCGATGTAGTCCAGGTACTGCCGCCACAGTGGCTTGTTCAGTCCGAACTTGGCGCTGTAGGAGGCGATGATAGTCTCCAGGTCCGTGGGGGTGAAGCCGCCCATGCGCGCAAGCTCGCCGAAGCGCTCTCGGACCGGGTTGCGCGGGGAGATGCGCGGGATCAGGAACGTGATCGTGGATGCGGCCCAGATGACGAGGAGAAGAAACCCCACGCGCCTCAGCAGGTACGTGATGCTCACCTTCTCTGTCCTCCTCTCCGTGAGCCTCAGGAAGCGGGCGCGGAACGGATCCGCGCCCGCATTCGAGAGAGATGCTTACTGCACTGCCTTCAGGTTCGTGACCACGAGCATTCCGGTCTGGGCCCAGAACGCGCCGTTGGTCCCCGCGGCAAGATTCGTGGACGTCGGCCAGTTCGTCCAGTAGGTCTGGTTGTAAGGAATGCGGTGCAGCCACTGGATGATGGGAATATCAATCGTGTCCCGCCAGTAGATCCCGAGGGCCTGCGCGGCCATGTCGAGGAACTTCGGGTCATCCGAGGCGAGCGGAGCCATCTGGTCCAGGAGCTTGTCGTACTCCGGATTGCTGTAGCGTGACCAGCGGTTGGAGCCCGCCGTGGTTCCGATCGTAGCGCTGTACTTTCCGTGGAACAGCTCGAGCGCCGCGTACGGGTCCTTCAGGCTCGCGCCGTGGCCCCACATGTACAATCCCGCCTTCCCGTCCATCATGTTCTGGAACGCGTCGTTGCCGAAGTTCACCGACGCGTCGAAGCCGCCCTTGCGGAGCATTTCGACGAGGACCGGGGCGATGTCGCTGTGGATGCCTTCGAACGCATTGATGACGGCGGAGACGGTCTGCCCGTCCTTCTCCCACAGCTTGTCCTTGTCCAGGGTGAACCCGGCGTCCTGCATGAGCTTCGCGC